>CABYHH010000042.1 GCA_902518835.1 uncultured Pelagibacteraceae bacterium | reverse complement strand
GTGGTATATCTTATTCTTTCTATTTGTTTCAAATTTTCAATTTCAAAAATTAGATCTGACAATTTTAAACCTCTATCATTATATGCATTAACATTCTGACCTAATAGAATAATTTCTTTACTTCCTTGATTAATTAAATTTTTTGCTTCATTTATAATTTGATCAAAAGGTCTTGAATATTCTGGTCCTCTAGTAAATGGCACAACACAAAAATGACAAAATTTATCACACCCCTCTTGAATAGTTAAAAAAGACGAGGACTTTCCAGATCCGTTCTTAATTCTACTTAAATATTCAAATTTACTTACAGCATCAAATTCTGTTTCCAAAAACTTTTGCTTTTTTGAGTGATTTACAATTGCATTATTAATTTTATGATATGATTGTGGTCCAATAACTAAATCAATATATGGCTCTCTTTTTAACATTTCTTGGTTTTCTGCTTGAGCTACACAACCAATAACTATAACTAAAGGTTTTTTTTTGTATCTAAATATTTTTTTTACCCTTCCAATCTCATGATATACTTTTTCTTTTGCTTTATCTCTTATGTGACATGTATTCAATAAATAACAATTTGCATCTTCATAATTATAAGTTTTAACAAATCCAATTTTTTTTACAGAATCATAAATACGATTAGAATCGTATTCATTCATTTGACATCCAAATGTTTTTATAAATATTTTTTGGACCATTTACTGGGGTTTTTTTTTTACCCCATATAGTTCTAGTTTGTGATCCACAAGATTATACCCATATTTTTCTGCAACTTTTTTTTGAAGTCTCAATATCTCCTCGTCAACAAATTCTATTATTTCACCCGTTTTGATATCAATTAAGTGATTATGATCATCATTTAATTCATACCTTGCTTTACCAGTTTTAAAATCATGTTTAGTAAGAATTCCAGCCTCTTCAAAAAGTTTTACAGTTCTATAAACAGTTGCAATACTTATTTTAGGATCTATTTTTATGACCCTATTATAAAGCTCATCCACATCCGGATGATCAGACTCTCCATACTCAGATTTAGACTCTGAAATAACTTTTGCAATTATTTTTCTCTGGTCTGTGAGTTTAACCCCCTTAGAAATACATTTTTGCTCAATGGTATCTGTCATACTCAATTTTAACTTAAATAAATGGGATTAATCAAATTTTTTTTAACTCTAAATTTATCGCACAGATTGGGGATATTTTGGTATTTTAATCCTTTTTCATTGTGAAAATCATCAAAACTGTAACAATAATAGTCAATCTTATTAACTAAATGAATTGCCTTAACTAAAGATAAAGAATTTCGGATACCACCGAAACTACCGGGTCCTTTATTAACATATATTTTTGAAATATCTTTAAATTCTAAATTTTTTAAATTTAAAAAATTTTTTAATAAAAGTACTAATTTTTCATAATTAGTTTTACTATTTTGATACCTGACATTATAAACATTGTTATTATTAATGATTGTAAAACAAATATCTTTATTCGCGGCATCAATAATTAAAATATTCATATTAATTTCTTCTTTTACATTCATTCTTAACGCAGATGAGCCAAATAGTAAACGCTATTCAAATGATAAAGGTGTATTATCGATTATGTATCATCGTTTCAATGAGTCAAAATATCCATCAACTAATATTCAAATGGATATTTTTATAAAACATATGAATATAATTAAGACTTCGGGGTTTTCTTTCTATAACCCAAAAGATTTTGAAAATGAATTTAAAGAATCAAAAAAGAGTAAAAAAATATTGCTTACAATAGATGATGGTTTTAAGTCATTTTATAATGAAGCTTGGCCATATTTAAAAAAAAATCAAATCCCTTTTATTTTATTTATTTCCACAGAACCGGTTGGTAAAAATGGATATATGACTTGGGATCAGATTAGAGAGATAGAAGATGCAAAATTTGCTGTAATTGGTCATCACTCACATTCACACGACTATTTAATAGATAAAGCGCATGAGGATTTTATAAATGATATAAATACCGCGAGCATAATTTTTAAAAAAAATTTAGGTTATATTCCATCAATTTTTTCCTATCCATTTGGAGAATATTCAAAGTTGATGAAAG
>CABYHH010000041.1 GCA_902518835.1 uncultured Pelagibacteraceae bacterium | reverse complement strand
ATCTTTTTGCTTTAATCATGGGAGCTAATTCATTAGCTAAGGTTGTTTTACCTGCGCCAGGTAATCCCATTATTAAAATTATTTTCATGTATGTTTTGTGACAATAAAAATCGATTCTATCAAGCTGAATTTCTTTGACAGCTTTTTTAAAAAAGATAATGATCATGGGATGAAATTTTCTCTTGAAATTGGCCCTCAGACTGACTTGGATACAGTTCCTAGAGTTCAAGATATTTACATTACTATGTTGCCAGGTGGAGATTATAAGGAAACTGCACAACAAGCAGTTGAGTTAGTAAAAAAAGGCTTCAACCCAGTGCCTCATTTTCCAGCGAGATCAATCCACAATGAAAAAGAGCTTAAAGATTACATTTCTATTTGCAAGGACGGTGGGGTAAAGCAAGCTTTAATTATTGGCGGAGGCCGAGAACCAGTTGGAAAATTTGATAGCTCTTTTCAACTTTTAGAAACTGGTTATTTTGAGAAGATGAAGATAGGAATTGCTGGACACCCAGAGGGGAGTCCTGATATATCCGATTTAGAATTAGAAAAAGCTATGATTGATAAAAAACCTTATGCTGATTACATCGTAACTCAGTGGTTACTCGACCCTCAGCCTATCATTGATTTTATATCCAAACAAAGCATACCAGTTCATGTAGGAATTACTGGTCCTCTAAAAATATCAAGCTTAATAAAATTTGCAAATATTGTTGGAGCAAAAAATTCTATTAATTTTCTTAAATCTAATTTTACTAAAGCTTTAGATTTATTAAAACCTAAAGACCCTAATGATTTAATTGGAAGCGTAAAATCGCATACCGAATTTTTCCATATTTATACATTTGGTGGCTTGAAGGAAACTAACAAATGGTTGGAGGAGAATAACTATGTCTAAAGAATTTGATTATACAAAATTAAAACAATTTACTTCAGTCGATCAATCAGATCGAGCAGTGCCATACAATTTAAGACAGAGTGGACCAACAAAAGTTGAAATGTTAATTTCTACTAGAGTAAGGAAGTCTCCTTATTGGCACCTATCTATGCAGGCCGGATGTTGGAGAGCTACAGTATATAATCGTATTTATCACCCAAGAGGATACATAAAACCTGAAGACGGTGGTGCAATGGTTGAATATGACTCTATTGTCAATCATGTTACTATGTGGAATGTAGCTGTTGAGAGACAAATAAGAGTAAAAGGCCCTGATGCTGAGAAGTTTGTAGATTATGTAATTACGAGAGACGCAACTAAAATTTCTCCTATGAGAGCGCGATACGTAATATTATGTAATGCTTATGGTGGTGTTTTAAATGATCCAATTTTATTAAGAATTTCAGAAGATGAATTTTGGTTTTCATTGTCAGACTCTGATATTGGAATGTATTTACAAGGAGTTAATGCAGATGGAAGATTTAATTGTAAGATAGAAGAGACTGATCACTGTCCAGTACAAATCCAAGGTCCAAAATCTAAAGCTTTAATGAAAGATCTTTGTGGAGACCAATTTGATTTAGATAACATGCCATTTTATGGATTAGCTGAAGCAAAAGTTGGTGGGAGAAGCTGTGTGATTTCTCAATCTGGTTTTTCAGGAGAGGCTGGATATGAAATATATTTAAGAAATGCTACTCTTTATGCTGACGATATGTGGAATGCTGTTCTAGATGCAGGAAAAAAACATAACTTAAAGGTTATTGCTCCTGCACATCACAGAAGAATTCAAGCTGGTATTCTATCATGGGGACAGGATATGGATCAACAACACAATCCTTTTCAATGTAATCTTGGATATCAAGTCTCTTTGTCTGGAAAAGGTGAGTGGAATAAAAAAGCAGATTATGTTGGAAAAGCTGTTTTAGAAAAAATGGGCCAAGATATAAAATCTGGAAGCAAGCCATATAAACTTCAATTAGTTGGGTTTGAGCTAGGTGGGAAACCAATTGACGACTACGCACCAGATTTCTGGCTTGTCTCGAATGAGAGCGGTGGAGATCCAGTCGGCTTTCTAACTTCTCCTTGGTATCATCCAGAGAAAAAGGTAAATATTGCAATGGGTTATGTTCCATTTGATGGTAATTTAAATCCAAATGGGTTCCCTAAAAATAAAATTGGAACAAAATTTAAAGTTCACTTGCCTTCACAATACTCAGAAAAACCTGGTGAACCAGTAGATGCAGTAACAGTTGATATACCTTTCAAAGAATCTTACAATGCAAATACTAGAGAGGTAGTGAAAGGTTGATAATTTAAAAACTCCTTCCTGGAG
>CABYHH010000040.1 GCA_902518835.1 uncultured Pelagibacteraceae bacterium | reverse complement strand
TTAATTAAAAATGGTATTTTTTTTGCTGGTATTGACTTTATAGATGAAAAATTAAACGGTGATATAAATGTTACTTCCCCAACAGGACTAAAAACTCTTTTTGATTTGACAAAAATTAATCTTGCTAAAACGTTTTGGAATAAATTAAAAGCGTGAAAAATCTCAACAATCAACAAAAGGGTTCTTTACTTGCTTTTGTTGCTGTCATGTTTATTACACCAGATTCTTTATTTATAAGACTCTCAAATTTAGATACTTGGGGATTAGTCTTTTATCGAGGAATTATCCCATTTTTTACGGTTTTTTTTGGTATGCTAATAATTTATCAACTAAATTTTTTTAAAATTCTTCTAAAAAGTGGCTATCAAGGAATTATTTACATCATTACCTTTAGTATAACAAATGTAACATTTGTTGTTTCAATTCAAAATACAAATGTAGCAAATACCCTTGTAATGGTTGCAACAGCTCCAATGTTATCTGCTATACTTGGTTCAGTATTTCTAAAGGAGCATGCTGATAAAAAAACTTGGATTTCAATTATCATCACGTTATGTGCAATTATTTATATATTTTTTGACTCGCTAAAATTAGGAAATTTCTACGGTGATATTTTAGGATTTATTACTGCTATCGGTTTAGCAATAGGAGCAGTCACAATCCGTTCTGCTAAATCTAAAAATTTAGTACCAGCAGCTGTGGTTGGTAAATTACTTGTCGCGATCTTTGCGTTAGTTTTTATTGAAAATTTTGCTTTAATTGACAACGATTTAATCATCATTCCAACTATGTGTATCATGTGTGTGGCTATACCTTTTGTTTTAGTGACTATTGCGCCTCGATTTATACCTGCAGCTGAGGTAAATCTCTTTTTCTTATTAGAAACTATTATAGGTCCAATTTGGGTCTGGTTAATTATAAAAGAACAACCAAGTTTAGAAACTTTGATTGGAGGTTTGGTAATAATTACAACTATCGCTTTTCACTCATTTTTGAAACTTAAGAATTCTTAGTCTCATCGTTATTTGGTCTTGATTTAAGACTACATCACAGATACTTAAACAGTTTTATGGATAAAGTTTTAAAAAATTCTTGGGCACTTTTTTTGGGAATGGCCTTTATAATGATGGCTTATGGTTTTCAGGGATCTTTATTAGGTGTAAGGGCTGTTCAAGAAGAGTTTAGCATAACATCAACTGGTTTTATGATGTCAGGTTATTTTGTGGGTTATTTCATAGGTGCAGCAACTATTCCAAATGTAATCTCTCAAGTGGGGCATATAAGAGTTTTTGCAGCTTTTGCCTCCTTATCTTCTTTGGTTATTCTTATGCACTCAATTTTTATAAGTCCTTTTATTTGGTTTTTTTTAAGAGTGCTTACTGGGATAAGTATGGTGTGCATATATACCGTTGCAGAGAGTTGGTTAAATGATCGATCAAGTAATAAAAATAGAGGAAGTGTACTTTCAATATATATGGTGATTTTATATGGATCTTTAGGTATTGGAATGTTTTTACTTAACTTTAGTTCACCAAAAAACTTTCAAC
Organism: uncultured Pelagibacteraceae bacterium; assembly: GCA_902518835.1. Taxonomy (GTDB): domain Bacteria; phylum Pseudomonadota; class Alphaproteobacteria; order Pelagibacterales; family Pelagibacteraceae; genus Pelagibacter. Next base: position 757 of record CABYHH010000040.1, on the reverse strand, counting down.
CATTTATTCTAGTCTCTGTAATTACATCAGTAGCTCTTATACCGATTTTACTAACTAAAAAAAAACCTCCAAATTTTAAAAAGATAGAAGCAATGTCTTTGAAAGAATTATACAAATCCTCACCTTTTGGAGCAGTTAGCTCATTTTTTTATGGGACAATTCAATCTGCCTTATTTACGTTGCTTGCTGTTTACGCTACATCAATGAATTTTACAATTTTAGAAATATCAATTGTAACTTTTTTATTAGCAATTTCGGGAGCAGTTGCTCAATTTCCAGTGGGGAAACTGTCAGATATTTATGACAGAAGGAAAGTAATTATTTATGCCACTTTTGGAGCTGCAATTTTTTCAATCTTAACTATATTTGTTACAAAACAAATGTATTTACCTGAAGGATTAGCTACTAGTAAAACCTCTTTTTATGTTTTTTTCGTTCTATTTTCTTTTTGTAGTTTACCGATGTTTTCATTAATTCTTGCCCATACCAATGATTATATTTCCAAAGAAAAATTTGTTGCTGCGGGTGCAGGACTTCAATTTTTATTTGGATTTGGTGCAATTAGTGGCCCTTTTTTATGTTCATTAGTAATGGATATAGTAGGTCCAAACGGGTTTTTTATTTTTTTATTTTTGTTTCACGTTGTAATTGGTTTGTTTGGTTTACATAGAATGAAAATTAGGCCAACGGTAGAAAACCCAGACTCACAATTTTTTCCTATGCCACAAACGATTACACCTGCGGGAATTGAACTTAA
>CABYHH010000039.1 GCA_902518835.1 uncultured Pelagibacteraceae bacterium | reverse complement strand
GAAGATTTGAGATTAGCAACAAGACATTTAGGCATGATAGTCGGAAAAGTTGATGTGGAGGAGATATTAGGTAGTATTTTCAACGATTTTTGTATCGGAAAATAATATCTTTTTCCATAATTTTAGCCACTTTTAACAGAATTTGTTGATAAATAACGCTTATTTAAGAAAAAAAACTCAATTCTTGTAAATATTTTAATCGAATATAAATTTACATCATGAAAAAAGATTTATCTTTTGATGTAGTAGTAATCGGCGGAGGTCATGCAGGCTGTGAAGCAGCAGCAGCTTCTGCACGACTTGGAATTAACACTGCCCTATTCACTCACAATAAAAATACCATAGGAGAAATGTCATGTAATCCTGCTATTGGTGGTTTAGGAAAAGGTCATTTAGTAAGAGAAATAGATGCATTAGATGGAGTTATGGGTGACGTAGCTGATAGGTCTGGAATTCAGTTTAGACTGTTAAATAGAAGTAGAGGTCCAGCAGTAAGAGGACCAAGAACTCAATCCGATAGATCATTATATCGTAAATTTATGCAAGAAAAACTTGTAAACTACTGTAATTTAAGCATTTTTTCAGATCCTGTAATTAAGTTCATTTTTAATAATAATGAAATAAGTGGATTTCTAACATTAAAAGGTAATAAAGTAAGTTGTAATAAGCTAATACTTACAACAGGCACATTTTTAAACGGTTTGATACATATTGGTAATGAAAGAACTCCTGCGGGTCGATTTAATGAAAAGCCAAGTACAGGCTTGAGTGAACAGTTAGAGAAATATAATTTTAAAATAGGTAGACTAAAAACTGGGACACCACCAAGATTAGATGCTAGAACAATTAATTTTAAAAAATTGGAAAAACAATTTGCAGATGATGATCCTTATTTTTTTTCTTTCTTAACAAAAAAAAATCTTAATAAACAAGTATCCTGCTCTATGACCTATACCAACCAAAAGGTTCATAAGATAATTGAAAAGAATTTATCTAAAAGTGCAATGTACTCTGGCAACATACAAGGTGTTGGTCCAAGATATTGTCCTTCTATAGAAGATAAGATAGTAAAATTTGCTGACAAAACTAGACATCAGATATTTTTAGAGCCAGAAGGCCTTAATGATCATACAATTTATCCAAATGGTATATCCACATCTCTACCTGAGGTTGTTCAATATGAAATACTTAATAATATCAATGGCTTAGAAAATGTTAAAGTTATACGACCTGGATATGCTATAGAATACGACTATATTGACCCTCGAGAACTTTTTTTAACATTGGAGACAAAAAAAATTAAGAATCTATACCTTGCAGGTCAAATTAATGGAACTACAGGATATGAAGAAGCTGCAGCTCAAGGTCTTATGGCTGGCATTAATGCAGCACTTTCTATGAAAAACATGGAGCCCTTTATTTTAGATAGATCAGAAGCCTACATTGGCGTAATGATAGATGATTTAGTAACAAAAGGTGTCGCTGAGCCTTACAGAATGTTTACTTCACGTGCTGAGTACAGATTAAGTCTCAGATCTGACAATGCAGATTTAAGGCTTACCGGAAAAGGAATAGATATTGGACTAATATCTACCATCAGAAAAGAGATATTTCAGGACAAATTTGCAAAATTGAGTGAAATATCTCTACAAATGTCTAGTTTGAATATAACCCCTTCAAAAGCAGGGAAATTTGGGATAAAAATCTCAAAAGATGGTATTTTAAGGTCAGCAGAAGAAATTTTAACGCAAAAAGACGTAGATATGAAAAAAATAAGGTGTGTTTGGCCTGAAATTTTAGATTACGGTAATGATATTGATGAGCAAATTGAAATTAACTCACATTATAGAGGATATTTAAAAAAGCAAAAAGCTGATATTTTAGCTTTTAAAAGAGATGAGAATCTATCAATACCTGAAAATATTGACTATGACCAATTTTCAGGACTATCAAACGAGGTTAGAGCTAAATTTAAGGAAATAAGGCCTAAAACTATGGGTCAAGCACTAAGAATTGATGGAATTACGCCTGCTGCTGTATATATTTTGTTGTCACATGTCAAAAGAAGGTTTATTAAGCATATAGCTTAATGGATCAAGTTTTTACAAATTTTTACTCAAAAATATCTAAATTTAATGTTTCACGTGAAACGTGTAACGAACTTGAGATTTTAGTATCAATGATATCCGAAAAAAATAAAAAAATTAATTTAATTAGTAGAAAAATATCTGAAAAAGAAGCTATAAGATATCGTCATATTATAGATTCAGCACAAATTATTGATTTTGTTGATTTAAATGAAAGTACAACCTCTGATTTAGGAACTGGTGGTGGAATGCCAGGTTTAGTGATAGCAATTTTAATGAAAAGTTTTAAAAAAAGAATGAAAATAAATCTCTATGAGAAAAGTCATCATAAATGTGCGTTTCTTAAAGAAGCTTCTAAAAAGTTAAGATTAAACACTGAAATTATTCATAAAGATTTATTTAAAATTAA
>CABYHH010000038.1 GCA_902518835.1 uncultured Pelagibacteraceae bacterium | reverse complement strand
TATAGAATTTAATAATAAAGTATTGAATGGCTAAGAACTTTTACATTACAACACCGATTTATTATCCATCAGCAAAACCACATATGGGTCATGCATATTCGAGTATTATTGCCGATTTTTTTGCTAGGTTTAAAAGAATTGATGGATTTAATGTTAATTTCCTAACCGGAACTGATGAACACGGTTTAAAGATTCAAAGAGCAGCAGAAGAGGCCGGTGTAGAGACATTGAAATTTTGCGATCAGATAAGTCAAACATTTAGAGATTTATCAAAAACACTTAATTTAACAAATACAGATTTTATTAGAACTACAGAAAAACGTCATAAAGAATCCGTTCAGTATTTATGGAAAGAACTTGAAAAAAATGATGAAATTTATCTTTCTAAATATTCTGGATGGTATTCTGTATCTGATGAAGCTTTCTATAATGATAATGAAATTGAAACTGTTGATGGAAGAAAACAAGCGATTTCCTCAAAATCAAATGTTGAATGGGTCAATGAAGAATCATATTTTTTTCGACTGTCGAAATGGGAAAAACCTTTACTGAAGTATTACGAGGACAATCCAAATTTTATTCTACCAATGTCAAAAAAAAAAGAAGTAATAAGTTTTGTCAAAAATGGTCTCAAAGATTTATCTGTAAGTAGAAAAAGTTTTTCTTGGGGAGTTAAAGTTCCTGATAATAATGATCATGTCATTTATGTATGGCTTGATGCTTTAACTAATTATCTCAGTGCATTAAATTATCCAAATAGTTCAGATAAATTATATAAAAATTTTTGGCCAGCTGATATCCATCTTATAGGAAAAGATATCCTAAGATTTCATGCTGTCTATTGGCCTGCTTTTTTAATGGCATCAAAAATTCCCTTGCCCAAAAAAATTTATGGACATGGGTGGATTCTATCTGGTGATGAAAAAATGTCAAAATCTAAAGGAAATATTTTGGATCCTTTAGAAATAATTAAAAAATATGGTTTAGATCCTTTAAGGTATTACTTAATTAAAGAAGTCTCATTTGGAAATGATGGAAATATATCTCAAGAAAGACTTGAAGACTGTCTTAATAGTGATTTGGCTAATAATTTTGGAAATCTTTGTCAAAGAGTTACTATTTTTACAAAAAAAAATTGTGATGGTAAGATACCAAAAAATATCAAATTTAAAGAAAATGACTTAAAAATTCTTGATAATTTTAATGCAAACTTGAAAATATTAAGAGACAAAATAGATAATCAAGATCTAAATTTTTATATTTCTTTTATTGTAAAAAGTATGTTCGAAACTAACAAATATTTTAATGATCAAGAACCCTGGAATAAAAAAGACGATTTAACAAGATTAAACACAATAGTTTACACAACATTAGAAATAATAAGGAAGCTAAGCTTTTTACTCTATCCTATTATACCAAGTACAGCATTAAAAGTACTTAACATTTTTGATATTAAAGAAAACGAGATAAAACTTTCAACACTTACAAATCATCTTTTCTTAAAAGGAAATTTAGATATAAATATAATAGATATACTTTTTAAAAAGGTCGAAAAATGATTGACTCACACTGTCATTTAGATCAAGAGCCTCTTTTTAGTAATTTAGAGAATGTTTTAAATAGATCAAAATCAGCTGGTATAACAAAAATATTAACAATTTGTACAACATTTAATAGTTATATAAATATAAAAAAGATTATCAATTCACATGATATGGTTTATGGAACATACGGTATTCATCCCCACGAATCAAAAACTAATAAAGTTAATGTTGATCAAATTATTAAAGAAATTAAAAATGAGCAAAAAATTATTGGTATAGGAGAAACTGGTTTAGATTTTTTTTATAATCACAGTGATAAAGATGAACAAATTGATAGTTTTGAAAAACATATCGAAGCTTCAATTAAAATGAATATTCCTCTAATCATTCATTCTAGAAATGCAGAGAAAGAAATGTTTGAAATTTTAGATAACTATAAAAATTTTAATCCTAAAATATTAATGCATTGTTTCACAGGATCGAATGAACTTGTTAAAAAACTTTTAAAATTTAACACTTTTTTTTCTGCAAGTGGTATAATAACATTTAAAAAATCAATTGAATTACAAGATACTTTCAAATCTATTCCGTTAGATAATTTATTAATAGAAACCGATAGTCCTTATCTCGCACCAGAACCTAATAGAGGAAAAAAAAACGAACCATCCTTTATTCAATACACTTCTAAAAAATTAGCAGAAATAAAATCAGTTTCAAATGAAGAGCTCGTAAGTATAACAACATTAAACTTTAATAGATTATTTAATTTTTAGTTTCTATGAAATTTATAATTTTAGGTTGTGGTAGTTCAATGGGTGTTCCAAGACCCGATGGTTTTTTTGGGCAATGTAATCCTAAGAATAAAAAGAATTATCGATCAAGATGCTCAGCTTTGATTAAAACCAGAAGTGAGGTAGCACTTTTTGATACCTCACCTGATTTAAGACATCAATTAATTGTAAATAAAATTAAAGATGTTGATAAAGTTTTTTATTCTCACATGCATGCTGATCAAACTCATGGTATTAATGA
>CABYHH010000037.1 GCA_902518835.1 uncultured Pelagibacteraceae bacterium | reverse complement strand
TCTTTGATCTTGTCCATAGCTCTTTGAACACCTTTTTCAGTATTTAAAGCTTTATAGATTTTTGCTCCACCTTTTCCTGGTTTTACACCATCTGCCGCTAAAGCAATCTCTAAATTAGTTAGAGCGCCTTTGTAGATAGCTCTTTTTCCAGGGAATTTTTTTGTGTTAAAGAAATCTTTGATAGTCTTTGGAGTACCTTTAACATTATCTGAGTTATAAGCGTAGTTCCAAGAATATAAAATGTTTCCTACAGCACACTCACTTGGCATCCCAGTAAAGAAATCTTCACTTGCTGGAGTTCCATCTGGAGCTGCTGGAAAATCTTTGTCAAAATCAAATTTAACAAATAATCCTTCATCACAGCCATTAATAGTATCCATTGCAAATACGTCCATTATATCCCACGTAATTGCGCCAGCTTCTTTTTGTGCTTTGATCTCTGATAATCCTCCTGAGTAATCCACCCAATTGATCGGAATACCTAATTTTTTAGCAGTAGGATCACCATATCCTAACTTCTGACTTTCAGTATAAGCTCCACCCCACGACGCAACAGTGACTGCGAACGCTGATGTAGTTATAGAAAATACAAAAGAAAGGGCTAGTAATAATTTACTAATTTTTTTCATTTTTCCTCCGTTTAAACGTTTTTTATAAAAACTTATTACAGCAAGATCGATAATGAGAGTCAACAGGCCTTTTATGTACTAATATTAAGATTAAATTGATGTTTATTTTGGATCTAGGGCTCTAGCATCCTCACTATTCCACCCAATCTTTATTTCATTACCTAGTTTAATATCAAGATTTGATGAACTGTTTGGAACTTTAAGGATAAATTCTGAATTTCCTAAAATATCAATTCTTACTCGAGTATGATCTCCATGATAAATAACTTCCTTAATTTTACCTTTATGAACATTGTCCATTTTATCGCTTGGATTAATTAAGGCTCTCTCAGGTCTTAAAGAAATTGTTGTTTTCTCTCCTTTACCATTAACAGAAATAGGATTTGCTAAAATCTCTGCAGTAGATAACTTTACTTTACATTTTCCATCTGAAATATCTACAACCTCACCTGCAAAAGTATTATTTTCTCCAATGAATTTTGCAACAAAAGAGTTTACAGGTTTCTCATATAATTCATCAGGACTTGAAAGTTGTTGAACTTTACCGTCATTAAATACAGCTATACGATTAGACATTGTTAAAGCTTCACTTTGATCATGAGTAACATAAACTACTGTCACTCCAATATTCTCATGAATATGTTTTATCTCGTATTGCATACTCTCTCTTAAATTTTTATCTAAAGCTCCTAAAGGTTCATCCATTAAAACTAATTGTGGATCGAACACTAATGATCGAGCTACCGCTACTCTTTGTTGTTGTCCTCCTGACAATTGACCTGGCATTCTTTGGGCAAAACCTTGTAAAGAAACCATTGATAATGCTTTATCAATTTTTTTGTCAGCTTCATCCTTAGGAATTTTTCTAACTCTAAGTGGAAAAGCTAAATTTTCATAAACTGTCATGTGAGGAAATAACGCATAATTTTGAAATACCATTCCTATCCCTCGTTTATGTGGTGGGATACTTGATATTGCATTTCCATCCAAATATATTTCTCCATTAGTTGGAGTTTCAAAACCTGCAAGCATCATTAAACATGTCGTTTTACCAGAACCAGATGGTCCCAACATTGTAATAAATTCACCTTCTGCAATGTCCAATTGAAGATCTTTGACAACTAAGACTTTTCCGTCGTAACTTTTGTCAACTTTATCAAATTTTACAAATTCTTTATTTACTGACATAAAAACAGATTACTTTAAAACATTTGTGAGAATAAATATCAACTGTTAAAAATTAGCTTTTAACGTGAAGTTCTTTTGAAAATTTGCAAAATAATTCAGAACCTTTGTTTGTAACCCTTATTGCTTCAGAAGCTTCAACTCCCCAATCTCCAAATTGCATAACTGCAATCATATGAAAACAAATATTTGGCTCTAAAAGAGTCATATCGCCTTTGTAAATATTTAGCGTATGTTCTCCCCAATCAGGTGGATAACCTATTCCAATAGAATAACCTGTTCTAGATTTTTTTTCTATTCCATATTTATCTAAAACTTTCCAAAATGCTTGTGCAACATCGTTAACTGTATTGCCAGGTTTAACAACATCAATGCCTGCTTGAAGAGCTTCAATAGTCTTTTTCATGGTATCAATCTTTAATTGATCAGGTTTGCCTAGTAAAATTGTTCTAGCCATTGGTGCGTGATATCTCTTATACACACCAGAAAGTTCAATAATTGTTGCTTCACCCTTGATAAATTTATCTTGAGTTGCAGTTAAATGGGAAGCTGATGTTCCTTTTCCTGTTGGAAGTAAAGTAGCAATACTAGAATACTCACCGCCAAATTCTGGCGTTCCGTAAAACAAAGCTTTTTGGATTTCACCGACAGCATCACATTGTCTAACACCTGGATTAATTACCTCAAAAGCAGTTTTCATTCCGAGTTCAGAAATTTTCGCAGCAGACTTCATAAAATTTATCTCTGCATCAGATTTTACTAACCTTGCCCAATTGACTAATCTCTCGGA
>CABYHH010000036.1 GCA_902518835.1 uncultured Pelagibacteraceae bacterium | reverse complement strand
TATTAACACTGCAGGAATTCCAGATAATGTGATGAAAACTCTAATTTTAGATATTAAATTTAATGAAAAATACTTTGAAAGAGTAATCCATCATGAAGTATTTCATATAATAAATGACAGTTTTAAAGAATTATTTAGTGAAAAAATATGGTCAAGTTTCAATATTAAAGATTTTTATTATGCAAAATGTTCCACTTGCACAGATAAGTTAGGTTTAGAAACTTACGCGAATACCAATGGTTTTTTTTCCGAATATTCTCAATCAACTGCCTCTGAAGATATGGCTGAAGTTTTTTCTCATTTAATGATTGGAATAGATAAAGTAAAAGTTGATCCAATTTTAAAAAAAAAAATAGAATTTATAAAAAATAATCTGTTTAAAATTGATAAAAATTTTATTTTATGATCAAAAAGATTAAGGCTTCAAGATCAGAAAAAATTATACTCATTTTTATAATCACTCTCGCTTTATTTTCTTTTGGTTCTTTTTTTTATATCAAAAATAAGTGCCTATTTATCAAAAATTATGATCCTAAAAAAATTACATTTGATAATCCTCAAAACATTGCAATATTAAATGTACCATGTGGTAATGTAATAATTGAGCTTTACCCAGAAATATCCCCTAATGCAGTCAAAAGGTTTGAAACTTTAGTGCGCTCTAAATCATATGATGATGTTGCTTTTCATAGAGTAATTAAAGACGTAATTGTTCAAGCAGGAGATTTGGAATTTGGTAAAAAAGAAAGTATAGACTATGGAAAAATTGGAACAGGAAAATCAGGTTTAGGTACTATTAATTCTGAAATCAACACACCATTTAATTTTGATAAAGGCAGTGTTGGATTAGCAAGAACTCAAAGATATAATACTGAGGACAGTCAATTTTTTATAATACTCAGAGACGAACCGCTTTATGAGACTGAATATACACCTATTGGTAAAGTAATCTATGGTTTAGAGGCCTTAAAAAAGATTAAATATCTTGATAAGTCTGAGTATGTATTAAGACCAGATTTTATAAATTCTTTGAGAATGTTAATTGACTAGAGGTTTTCCTGTTGCAAGAGTATGTTTAATTCTATCTTGAGTTTTTTGAGTCTCGATTAATCTCATGAAAGCATCTAATTCTAATTTAAATAAGTCGTCTTCAGATAATGTTTTATCTATAGTCGTATCACCACCACTTAATACATGAGCTAATTCTTTTGCAACTTCAACTCCGTGATCTAATATCACTTTATCATTGTAAAGTTTTTCTAAAATCTTATCCATTTCTCCTCTAACTGCTTTTCCAGGAAGTTTAAATTCTAATTCATCTGGGGCTTTAAAGTCCTTATTACCTGAAAGAATTTTTTTAGAGACTTCTAATAAACTATTTCTATTCATTATCCTTTTATCACTTGGTCTTAAATACTTCATAGGTTCTGCTTCGACTGGAGAAGATGCAGTTTTTCCGTATCCAATTATGTCAAAAACTTTTAATGGAGCGTAGTTAGGATCTTTTTTAGCTTCTTCAGTATCTGACCACCTAGATAACATTTCCTTACATCCTCCACCAGCTGGTATTAGACCTACAATAGTTTCAACTAATCCAACTACAATATTTGTATGCGATACAACAAAATTACTTTGAACCATTACCTCAAAACCACCGCCCAATGTTAATCCAGATGGGGCTGAAATGACAGGATGCTTTGAATATTTTAAGTGCTTACAAGTCTCTTGAAAATATTTTATGAATTTTTCAATCGATTTAAAATCTTTTTTATCTGCAAATTCCATTGTGTATGATAAATTAACACCTGCAGAAAATTGCATACTTTCGTTAATTATAATCAAAGGTTTGTCAGTTGCTTTTTTAAGAGCATCCATTGAATCATAATCCAAAGCATTGGCCTTAGTTGTAAACTCAACAATATTATAATCATGAAACCTATAAATCTTTGCAGACTCATTACCATCTAAACTTTTAGCGGTCTTTTTAACTTTTCCTAAAGTTTCTATATTTGTGTATTTTTGTCTTTCACCATAAAAATTTTCGTTTTTATTTTTAAATAAATTCTCCAAGAAACTATTTCCTTTAAAATCATTATCTTTTTCAAAAAAACTTTTAACACCTATTTCCTCTAACATTTCAAATGGACCTTTAGCCCAATTAAAACCAAGCCTCATAGCTTCATCAATATCATTAAATTCTTTTGTAATCCCTGGAACTAATGACGAAGCATATTTAATTATTTTTGATATAACTGACCAAGCATACTCACCGTATTTGTCTTTTCTTTCAATTAGCTTTTTCAGATCAACTTTATCTGATTTTAAATCAATTTTTTTACTTGGTGAGTAATCTCCAGTCTCAAGATTTATTGCTTCCATTACTTTAGCTCCTCCAGTTTTGTTTATTCTATAGAAACCACCTTTACCTTTTCTTCCGGTGTAACCAGTCTCTATTAGCTTTTTTACTAATGGAATTTCTTTTGCGACTTCGTGAAACTTATCTGTCTCTGGTAATTCTTTAATAAAACTTTTTAAAACGTCTGCCATCAAATCTATACCAATTAAATCATATAGACCGAATACACCTGTTTTTGGAATTCCCATTGGTCTTCCAAATATCGCGTCTGCCTCCTCCACTGAAAGCTTCATTTTGAAAGCCTCAGTCATAGCTATTTGCATAGCATAAACGCCTACTCTATTACCTAAAAAACCAGGCGTATCATTACAAACAATAG
>CABYHH010000035.1 GCA_902518835.1 uncultured Pelagibacteraceae bacterium | reverse complement strand
CCCCTTTTTTTGTAAGCTAAAATATCTTTTTTATATTCTCCCTTTCGACCTCTTACTACAGGTGCATAAAGATATATTGTTGATTTTCTTGGTAATTGTTTGATCTTGTCCACTATTTGACTAACTGTTTGGGATTCAATAGGTTTACCTGTAAATGGAGAGTAAGGAATTCCTGCTCTTGCATATAGAACCCTCATATAATCATATATCTCTGTTACAGTTGCTACTGTTGATCTTGGATTTTTTGAGGTATTTTTTTGTTCAATTGATATAGCTGGACTAAGTCCCTCGATTAAGTCGACATTTGGTTTTTTCATCTTATCTAAAAATTGTCTTGCATAAGCAGATAAGCTTTCAACATATCTTCTTTGACCTTCAGCATACACTGTATCAAAAGCAAGAGATGATTTACCCGAACCTGATAGACCAGTAATTACAACAAATTTATCTTTAGGAATTTCTAAAGATATATTCTTAAGATTATGTTCTTTGGCCCCCTTAATAACTATCTTTTTGTTCATAATTTTAGTTGCTTCGAATTAATAAAATTAATATTCAGAGTAAATTGTGGTATAAAACTATTTAATAAATTAAACAAATAATAAAATATTATGGCTGGAAGTTTAAATAAAGTACTTTTAATTGGTCGTTTGGGCGCAGATCCTGAAATTAAACAAATGGTAAATGGAAAAAGTGTAGCAAGATTAAGTCTCGCAACAAGTCAATCCTGGAAAGATAAAAATACAGGTGAAAAAAAAGAAAAAACGGAATGGCACCGTATAGTTGTATTCAATGAAGGTTTAGTAAATGTTGTACAACAATATTTAAAAAAAGGTGCACAAATTTATATTGAAGGTCAACTTTCAACTAGGAAATGGAAAGATGAACAATCTGGCCAAGATAAATATTCAACTGAAATAGTTATTCAAGGTTACAACTCCTCATTAACCATGTTAGGTGGAGGTAACTCTTCTGGTGGTATAGCTAATGATAAGAGTCAATCTAATGATAATGATAGCATGTCACAAATATCTAATGATATGGATGACGAAATTCCATTTTAAAAGATATGTCTAAAATTGAAATTCCTGAAGATAAAAACATAAAACCTATATCTATGCACGATGAGATGAGTTCATCTTATCTTTCGTATGCAATGAGTGTTATTGTCAGTAGAGCACTACCAGATATAAGAGATGGATTAAAACCAGTTCATAGAAGAATTCTATATGCAATGTATAAAGGTGGTTATGATTGGTCTAAACAATTTAGAAAATCTGCAAGAATAGTCGGAGATGTTATTGGTAAATATCATCCTCATGGGGATCAATCAGTTTATGATGCATTAGTTCGAATGGTTCAAGATTTTTCTATGAGTTTACCATTAGTCGAAGGTCAAGGTAATTTTGGCTCTATAGATGGTGATCCCGCTGCAGCAATGAGATATACAGAAACTAGATTGTCAAAAGTTTCACAATTTTTGATCGATGATATAGAAAAAAATACGATTTCATTTAAAAGCAATTACGATGAAACTGAAAAGGAACCAACTGTATTACCAGCACAGTTTCCAAATCTATTAGTGAATGGAGCAGGTGGTATAGCGGTTGGTATGGCTACAAGTATTCCTCCTCACAATTTAGGTGAGGTAATAGATGGAACTTTAGCACTTATTGAAAACAAAGATATCAAGATTAAAGATTTAATGAAACATATACCTGGTCCAGATTTTCCAACCGGAGGAGTGATAATAGGTAAAGATATTATTAAACAGGGTTACAACAAAGGGCGGGGATCGTTTAAAATTAGAGGCGAAATGAATATTGAAACTTTGAAAAATGGTCGAGAAAGACTTGTTATTTCCTCGATTCCATATCAAGTTAATAAGTCTGTTTTAAATGAAAGAATAGCTCAATTAGTAAGAGAAAAAAAAATTGAAGGAGTGAAAGATATAAGAGATGAGTCAAATAGAGAAGGGATAAGAGTTTCTATTGATTTAAGAAATGGTGTCGAACCAGAGACAGTTAAGAGACAATTATATAAAAATACACAAATAGAAAGTTCATTTGGTTTTAACTCATTAGCTATCGTTGATGGCAAACCGGAAACTTGTAGTTTGAAAGATTTTTTATCTAATTTTTTAAGCTTTAGAGAAGATGTAGTTATCAAAAAAACCAAATTTAATTTAAAGAAAGCTGAAGATAGAGCACATATACTTTTAGGTTTATCAATTTCTGTTGAAAACTTAGACAAGATTATAAAGATTATTAGAAGTTCAAAAAATCCTGAAATCGCAAAAGAACTAATTTTAAAAACAAAATGGAAAGTTAATAAATCACAAAAAATAATTTATCTTATTGAAGATAAAAAAAATAAAAATTTATATTCCTTTAGCGAGTTACAAGTAAATGCAATATTAGAATTAAGATTACAAAAATTAACTGCACTTGGAATTAATGAAATTGAACTGGAGATAAAAAAATTATCTGACGAAATTAAAAGCTACAAAAAGATTATTTCATCAAAAAAAGAATTATTTAGAGTAATAAGTGACGATCTAAGAAGTATAAAAGAAAAATATTCTATACCAAGACGTACAAAGATTATAGATGCAGTTTTAAATTATGACATAGAGGAAACCATTCAGAAACAATCCGTATTAATTACAGTTACTCTTCAAGGTTACATAAAAAGAGGATCTCTCAATAGTGTTAAAACACAAAAGAGAGGTGGAAAAGGAAAAACAGGTATTACTACCAGAAATGAAGACTCTGTTGTTCAAACATTATCTGTAAACACGCATACTTCAGTCCTTTTTTTCTCTACAGAGGGCTTAGTTTATAGAATAAAAGCCTGGAAAATTCCAGAAGGCTCATCGGCATCTAAGGGAAAATCTTTATTTAATATTTTGCCTCTTAAAAATCATCAATCAATAAGCTCAATAATGCCATTTCCAGATGATGATGCCGATTTAAAGAATTATCAAATAGTTTT
>CABYHH010000034.1 GCA_902518835.1 uncultured Pelagibacteraceae bacterium | reverse complement strand
AGCTATCTCTACATCACTAGAGCTATGGATTATTTTGATTTAGCTAAACAGTTTAATGGAAATTTATCTAATGCTTTTAAAAAAACTAACTCAAAGTTTTTTATTATATCTTTTACTTCAGATTGGCTTTATCCAACTCAAGAAAATAAAGAAATAGTGATTGCTTTAAATGCAATAGGTGCAAATGTGGGTTTTGTTGAGATAGAGTCAGATAAAGGACACGACTCTTTTTTATTAAATGTTCCAGATTTTTTAAATACAGTTAAAAATTTTTTGGACCAATCTTACAATGAATTGAAAAGATGAAACCAGAATATGAAATAATATCAGAGCTACTAGAGCAAAATTCTAGAATATTAGATGTAGGTTGTGATGATGGAACCTTAATAGAGTTTTTAAAAAAAGAAAAAAATTTAGATATTAGAGGAATTGAAATTTCAAAACAGAAAGTACAAACATGTGTTGCTAAAGGTCTTACAGTTTTAGAGGGTAACGCCGAATTTGATTTAAAACAATTTCCTGATAAATCTTTTGATTACGTAATTTTAGGGCAAACTTTGCAAGCTTTTATGAACCCTGAAACTGTTATAAATGAACTCTTAAGAATAGGGAAAAAAGCAATTATAACTATACCTAATTTTGGCCATTGGAAAGTAAGACTCAATTTGTTAGTTAAAGGTACAATGCCCCTTACAAAAACACTACCAAATAGCTGGTATAACACCCCAAATATACATATGTGTACTATTAAAGATTTTGTTGAGTTCTCGAATATAATAAATTTTAGAATATTTAAATCTTTAGCCCTAACAAATAAAAGTATATCAAAGATAAATACCTCAAACTTATTTTTTAAAAATTTATTTGCAGAACTTGGTATATTTTTAATAGAAAAATAATATGGATGTAAAAATTATAAAATGTTTAAAAGATAACTATAGTTATTTATTAATTGACAATAGTACTAAGAAAGCTTGTGTTGTCGATCCAGGTGAAGCAGAACCAATTGTAAATTATATTGAAAAAAATGAGATTAATTTAAAATATATTTTAAACACTCATCATCACATTGATCACATTGGGGGAAATTTAATTTTGAAAGAAAAATACAATTCTAAAATTATTGGCTTTGAGGGTGATAAAAAGCGAATTCCTAAAATTGATATTTTAGTTAAAAATGATGAGATTTGGAAAAATGATACATTTGAAGCAAGAATATTTCATTTACCCGGTCATACATCGGGGCATATTGCTTTTCATTTTTATAGAGAGAGAAAAATTTTTACAGGAGACACCTTATTTTCATTGGGTTGTGGTAGAATTTTTGAGGGAACATATGCTCAGATGTTTAATTCCCTCAATAAAATTAAAAATCTTCCTTTAGATACAGAGATTTATTGTGGACATGAATATACTCTTCAGAACTCTAAGTTTTGTCTTAAATTCGATACAAAAAATCCAAATCTTCAAAAGAAGATAACTCAAATTGAAAATAAACTTAAAAACGGTCTTCCAACTTTACCAACAAGTTTGAGAGAAGAAATACAATGTAATATATTTCTCAAAGCCAAAGATTTAGCAAGTTTTTCAAAACTTAGAGATTTGAAGGATAATTTCTAACTTATAAAGCTTGACTAAAATATCGCTAAGACTATATTGCCTTAAAAAATTTATGTCTTACGCAGTGATCAAAACAGGTGGTAAACAATACAAGGTTAAATCTGGAGAAATTTTAAAAATAGAAAAACTTCCAGAAACTAAAATGGATACCAAAATAGAGTTTAATGAAGTACTAGCTTATGGGGATAATAAATTAATAGAAATTGGTAATCCTATTATTAAAGGAGCAAAAGTAGAGGCAAATTTAATTAAAAATAGTAAAAATAGAACAATCTTAATATTTAAAAAAAGAAGAAGACAAAATTCAAGAAGAAAAAATGGTCATAGACAAGAATATTCTTTAATAAGAGTTGAAAAAATTTTCTCAAAAGATGGTAAAGTTCTTTCTGAAGCTGAGAAAATATCCAAACCTATTAAAAAAGAAAGTTTAAAAAAAGAAGTTATTAAATAACTAGGTATACATTATGGCAACAAAAAAAGCAGGTGGATCCTCAAGAAATGGACGAGATAGTGCTGGTAGGAGGCTTGGTGTAAAGAAGTACGGCGGTGAGCTAGTTGTTCCAGGAAATATAATTGTAAGACAAAGAGGTACCAAGATATTCCCAGGACAAAACGTTGGAATGGGAAAGGATCACTCTATTTTTTCAGTAATTAAAGGCAAAGTAGTTTTTAAAAAAACTAAATCAGATAGAACTTTTGTTTCAGTAAAACCCAATTAATAGTACAACTTAGAATAGATGTTGTATTATGAAATTTTTAGATCAAGTTAAAATTTACGTAAAAGCTGGAAACGGTGGAGATGGATCTCCAAGTTTTAGAAGAGAAAAATTTATAGAGTTTGGTGGACCAGATGGAGGTGATGGTGGAAAAGGTGGTTCAGTAATATTAAGAGCTGAAAGAAATCTTAACACTTTAGTTGACTATAGATATCAGCAGCACCATAAGGCTAAAAGAGGCGAGAATGGATCTGGTCAAAATCGAACAGGAAAAAATGGGGAAGATTTAGTACTTAAAGTTCCTCTCGGTACCCAAGTTTTTGAGGAAGATAATAAGACATTGATCTTTGATTTTATGAATATAGAAGAAAGGTTTATTGTAGCTTCTGGTGGCAAAGGCGGTCTTGGAAACACAAGATTCAAAAGCTCAACAAACAGAGCACCCAGGAAATTTACAAAAGGTTTTATCGGTGAAGAGTTTGTTATCTGGCTTCAATTAAAAACTATTGCAGATATAGGAATCATCGGTTTGCCAAATGCTGGTAAATCCAGTCTACTGGCAGCATTAACTAATGCTAATCCTAAAATTGCAAACTACAAATTTACAACTTTAAATCCCAACCTTGGAGTAACAAAGTATGATAATAAGGAAATTACTATAGCGGATATTCCTGGTTTGGTAGAAGGTGCTCACAAAGGAACTGGTTTGGGTATAAAGTTTCTCAAACATATTGAAAGATGTAAATCACTTTTACATTTAATTGATATAACTAATGATGATCTTAAAAAAAGCTATAAACAAATAAAAAATGAATTAAAAAGTTATAGCTCTAAAC
>CABYHH010000033.1 GCA_902518835.1 uncultured Pelagibacteraceae bacterium | reverse complement strand
AAATTTTACAGAATACTGTTTTTCAGTTGCAATAACAAAATCGTCTGGTTTTTTGTGTTGCAAAACTTTCCAACACATTTCAACATAATCCTTTGCATGACCCCAGTCTCTATAAGAATATATATTACCCAAATATAAACATTTTTCTAAGCCGTGAGCTATTTTACTTATGCCCATTGTAATTTTTCTTGTAACAAAAGTTTCTCCTCTTCTTGGTGACTCATGGTTAAAAAGTATACCGTTTGAAGCAAACATACCATATGACTCTCTGTAGTTTTTAGTTATCCAATAAGCGAAAAGCTTCGAAGTAGCATACGGACTTTTCGGATAAAATTTTGTTTTCTCTGATTGTTTACTCTCTTGAATTTCTCCATATAGTTCTGAAGTTGAGGCCTGGTAAAATTTAGTTTTATTAGCAAGTCCACAGTCGTATATTGCATGAAGTAAATTTAAAGTTCCAAGAGAATTTACTTGTGATGTATAATTGGGAAGCATGAAACTAACGCCGACATGACTTTGAGCCGCAAAATTATAAATTTCTTGAGGTTTAATTTTACTAATTAAGTCAGTAAGTGAGTTAGGATCAAGTAAGTCTCCATAGTGTAAAAAAAATCTATTTTTATAATTCTTATTTTCGTAAATATGGTCAATTCTAGATGTATTAAAAGATGAAGATCTTCTTTTAATTCCGTGTACAATATATTTTTTTTTCAACAAAAACTCTGCTAAGTAAGAGCCATCTTGGCCTGTTATACCTGTGATAATTGCTTTTTTAAATTTCATAAAATTAATATAATCACTATTATATTAAAAGTCTTATTATGCAATAATTATATAAAATGAAAATTTCAATAATTACGGTAACATTAAATAGTGAGGAAACTATCAGGGATACTTTAAATTCTGTGATATCACAAACATATAAAAATATTGAACATATTATAGTTGATGGTGGATCAAATGATGGAACAGTTGGAATATTGAAAAAGTATAATTATAATAAAAGTAAATTTTTTATAAAAAAAAATTTTGGGATTTATAAATCAATTAACTTTGGTATAAAAAATTCGTCTGGTGATTATGTTTGTATTTTAAACTCTGATGATATTTTTCAATCTAACGATATTATTAAAAATTTAGTAAAAATTTTTAAAAAAGATAAAAAGATTAATATTTTTCTTGGAAATGTCGCTTACTTTAAAAATTCAGACTATTACAAAATATCTAGATTTTACTCATGTTTAGGTTTTAAAACATGGAAAATGAAATTAGGTTTAATGCCACCGCACCCTGGTTCCTTTATAAAAAGGAAAATCTATTTAAATAATGGCTTATATAACGAGAATTTTAAGATAGCAGCAGATTTTGAATTATTTTTAAGATTATTCGTCATAAAAAAAATTAATTTTAAATTAATTAATAAAACAATTGTTAGAATGAGGTCAGGTGGAATTTCTGGGAAAAATCTAAAAAGTTATTGGATTTCAACAATTGAAATTTTAAAATCGTTTCAATTAAATAGACTTAGTTCAAATATATTATTTATAATTATGAGAATACCTGCAAAAATAAATCAACTTTTTTTTTATAACACTCAAAAGATTAATCAAAATTTTAGATTATTCAATTTTAATTTTGAAAATAATTTTTATCAGCGAAACAGTTTTAAAATTATAAAAAGAATTGAAAAAATTCCTTTTAAAGAAAATTTCATATTATCGGGAATGAACCTCGCATTTTTAGGATATTTTGCTAACGGGGAAGTTTTTCCAAAAAAGATTTTGTTTCATTGGCCTGATGGTATTTGGTTAAAAAATCATTTAGATATTAATAAGATACCAGGTAGAGACATTATCAAAAATATTAAAATTCCAGATAATATTAATAAAATATTAGTTCTTGGAAATTTATCTGATCATTCAAAAAAGTTTTTAGAAAAAAAATTTAAATTGAAAGTAATAAATAAAAGTCTTCCCTTCGGTCCAATTAAAAAAATACTCAGAAAAAGAATAAATTTAGATAAAAAAATGCTAACTTTGATTACTCTACCAACGCCAAAACAAGAAAAGCTTGCTTACTATTTGTCAAAAAAAAACTCTCATTTCAAAATTATTTGCATAGGTGCGTCTGTAGCTATTGCATCTGGTGAGGAAAAAATAGTTCCACATTTCTTAAGAAACTATGAATTTTTATGGAGATTAAGGAATGATTTTTTAAGAAGATCGAAAAGAATAATCGAAACTTTTTTTTATTATATTAAAGGAAAATATATAAATAAAATTTTTGAAAATATAAGATTCATAAAAATTGACTAAAAAAAAACTATTTATCTGGACATGTGACTACTCAGAAAATACTGGGGAAGGAAAATTAGCAAGATTATTTTTAAAAAAACTTGTTAAAAATAAAAAGTTTCATGTAATTTTTAATCAAAAAAAAAAATTAAAAAGTAAATATTTACCTACTTTACAGGGTATTTTTTATTGTTGGAAAAAATTTTTTATGAAAGAAAAAGTTTGTTACTTAAATTATTTACCCTTATGGAATTTTCTAATATTCGTTTTTTTACCACCAAAAACAATATTAGGACCAATTACAGGTGGTGCAAATTATTCTAAATCAAATATTTTAAGTTATTTAATTCGTAGATTTTTTTTTCCATTATTTTATAAAATTAGTGAATTTTCACTTAGTTTCAGAAAATCAAAACTTATATTTTCAACAGATCTACTAAAAAAATACCTTTTAAAAAAAACAATTCGAAAAAGTAATTTTAATTTTGTGATAAAAAATTTTTTTCTAAAAAAAAAATTTTTTAAAAAAAAAAAAATTGATTTTTTAATTTATTACAGCAAACATAAGAACAAAGAATCATTCTTTCCTTATGATTTTCTAAAAAGACTAATAAAATTAAAATTTAAAATTTATGTTGTTGGAAATAAATTAAATTTTCCTTCAGTAAAAAACTATGGTTATATCTCAAATGAAAAAATATTAAATCTTCAGTCTCAGTCTAAGTATACTATTATGTCAGATGAAAACCCTTATAGTTTTTTTATTTTAGAATGTCTATCTAATAAAGTTAAAGTTATCGTAAGAAAAGATTTGATAAAAAAATTTACTTTTTCAAAAAAAAATTTTATTAAATTAAATTTTGATTCCTTAAATGATATAAATAAAATAAAAAAAACAAAATAAATTTAATGGAAAAATCTAAAATAATACTTGGTGTTAATTCCTATCATGCGGACTCTTCTGCTTGCTTGAT
>CABYHH010000032.1 GCA_902518835.1 uncultured Pelagibacteraceae bacterium | reverse complement strand
TTTTTCCATCATTTTTTGTACTTTTTTAAGCCTTTGTTTATACTCTTCCTTAGTAAAAAGCATATTTAATTCTTACTAAATAGTTTTCCAAAACCATTAATATCTTTATTTTCTCCAATCGTTTGTAAAGAGTCCCAGATTAAAGCCTGATTACTTGAGAGTACAGGTTTATTAATTTTTTTTTCTAATCTATCTATAATATTTAAAACTGGTAATGCTGTACATGATATAAATAATGCATCAGCTCCGTTCATTTCCATTTTTGACAACTCATCAAATAAAAATTCTTGTTCTACCTTTCCTATATCGTAATCTGCAGATATATCTAGGTAGCTATTAGATGAAATCATAAATCCTTCTTCACTAAAATAATTTAATACTTCATCATTTAATATTTTAGAATATGGAGTAAAAATTGCTAATTTTTTTACATTTAATTTTTTTAGTGCTCTTATGGCTGCTGAACTTGGTGTGGTCAATTTTGCATTAGGTTTTGCTGCCCTTACTTTATCTTTAATTGAGTCATACCCTGCAGCAATTGTTCCTGTGGTACAACCATAAACTACACAATCAATATCCTCGTCTGGTAAAATATTTTTTGTAACTTCTGTAACTTTATCAGACATCTTAATTAGATTTTCTTTAGTTAAAGGATTAAAACACTCAATTCTATTTACAAAAAAATCTATTTCTTTGTCTTTAATTACTTTGATAAAATCTCTCTCAATCATAAAATCTGTTGCTAATGCTATTAATCCTATTCTTGGATTTTGATATTTTGCAAATTGAGGTTCTATTTTTTTTGATTTCATGTCAAATTTAATAAAATATCTTCGTTAAATAGTCTAAATTAAATAAAGATATTATAAAATAAGATAATTTGTTTGTTGAAAATCATTGAGAAATTAGATTTAATTTATCTTTTAATAAATTGTTAACTAATAGAGGAAAATAATGAGAAAAATATTTATAGCCTTTTTTATGTTTGTATCTAGTTTTGGATCAAATGTTATGGCTGATGGTCATGGGATTAAGATGGGGATTATTTTAGGTTTTACTGGGCCTATTGAGTCTCTTACTCCATCTATGGCTGCATCTGCAGAGCTTGCTTTTAAGGAAGCTTCAGATTCAGGATCGCTTTTAGGTGGAAAAAAAATTTCAGTAATAAGAGCAGACTCAACTTGTGTTGACTCAGCAGCAGCGACTGCAGCTGCAGAGGGAGTAATATCACAAGGAGTTGCTGCGATTATGGGTGCAGACTGTTCAGGTGTAACTGGTGCAATAGCTTCAAATGTTGCTGTGCCAAACGGTGTAGTTATGATTTCACCATCAGCTACATCACCAGGATTAACTACTCTTGATGATAAAGGGTATTTTTTTAGAACAGCACCATCAGATGCTAGGGGTGGTCAAATTTTAGCTGATATTACTAAAGATAGAAAAGTTAAAAGTGTTGCAATTACTTACACTAATAATGACTATGGAAAAGGTTTAGCAGATGTTTATAAAGCTGCTGTTGAGTCTCATGGTATTAAAGTAACTACTGTAACTGCCCACGAGGATGGTAAAGCAGATTATTCTTCAGAAGTAGCAACTCTAGCTTCTGCAGGTGGTGATGCTGTCGCTGTAATTGGTTATCTTGACCAAGGTGGAAAAGGAATTATACAGGCTTCGTTAGACTCTGGTGCTTTTGATAAATTTATTTTATCTGATGGTATGATTGGACAATCTTTAGTTGATGCTTTTGGAAATGATTTGAAAAAATCTTTTGGTTCTATGCCAGGTTCGACTGGAAAAGGTGCAGGAGTATTTTCAGGCGTAGCGAAAGCGGCAGGTATTGATAGCTCAGGTCCATACACAGGTGAGTCTTATGATGCAGCTGCTTTAATTGTTTTAGCTATGCAAGCAGGTGGGTCAGCTGATAGAGCATCAATTGCAAAAAATGTAATGGATGTTGCTAATGGTCCTGGAACAAAAATTTATCCAGGCGAGCTCAAAAAAGGTTTAGATTTATTAGCTAAAGGTAAAAAAGTTGATTACGAAGGTGCAACTGGAGTTACTTTTACTAACGTCGGTGAAGCTGAAGGCTCTTTCTTAGAACAAGAAATTAAAGGCGGAAAATTTAAAACTAAAAAACAAAGATAATTAAATTTAAAAAATTAAACCCCTAACATTAATTTGTTAGGGGTTTTTTTTAGAACATGTATTTGTCAGCCATATACATAGCCCATGCTATTGCGGCTCCTAGTATAATATATTTCATATAATTATTATTTTATTTCTATTTTCTCCGGAAGTATACCTCTTGGTCTATACCTCATAATTAATAATAATCCTATTCCCATCATTAAAAATCTGAAATATGGGACACTTTCAATTAAATGAACTTTAAAGCTGTTAGTTTCAGCCATACCAGAGGTGAAAAAATTTATTAAAAATAATGCTATTGGTGCAGCTTCAATCCACAAGAACCAAACAGCAAATCCACCTAAAATTGCCCCAAAATTGTTTCCACTTCCACCAACAATTACCATTACCCAAATTAAAAAAGTATATCTCATTGGCCTATAACTTCCTGGTGTAAATAATCCATCTTGAGTCACAAGCATTGCCCCCGCTATCCCTACAATTGCGGAACCAAGAATAAAAATTAAAAGATGTTGCTTTACAACATTTTTTCCCATTGCATTAGCCGCTTCTTCATTATCTCTGATAGCTCTCATCATTCTTCCCCAAGGAGAATAAAGCGCTTTCTGAGTTAAAATTAAAAGTATAATTACTACTATTAAAAATAATCCAGAGTAACAAAGTTTTACAAATAGTGAAGACCCTTCAATTACTAGCTGGTTTAATGCAGTTTGCCTTTCAGCTAAATCAGATATTAAAGCTAATTTTCCAGAATTAAACTTTTCGACTAAATCAATAAACCATCCTGTTGTTTGAAGATCTACTTCATAAGGTGCTGGTCTTTTTAAACCAATTACATTTTTTACTCCCCTAGTTAGCCAGTCTTCATGTTTAATAATAGCAATGACAATTTCAGATATAAGCAAAGTAGCTATCGCCAAATAATCAGCTCTTAATCCCAATGCTACTTTTCCAACTACAAATGCTAACCCTCCTGCAAACAGAGCTCCAACTATCCAAGAAAAAACAATTGGCAAACCTAAACCTCCTAAAAAACCAGTTTTTGCTGGGTCTATTGCCTCAATAGCTTCAATGCCTGGCTCGGCTGTAATTCTTATTATTATAATGCCTACTATAATAATTGAGGCTATAAAATAGGTTCGAATTTTAGATTTTTCATATCTCTTTAATATAAACTTTATAGCTACAATCATTCCAATGATAATAAATAAAGATGTTAAGACATCAAAACCACCAGCGCTCCAAGCATCTTGAACAGGATCAACAGAGATTAAAACTGCAGCCAAACCTCCCAAAGCGGTGTAACCCATTATTCCAAAATTAATTAAGCCTGCATATCCCCATTGAATGTTCGCCCCCATAGTCATCACAGCTGATATCAAACACAGGTTAAATATTGATAGTGCTATATTCCATGATTGAAAAATACCTACTAAAATAATCAAACCCATCATAATACTATAAGCAGCAATTACATTTAAATTCTTTCTCATAATATTTTTCCTTTAAATATTCCTGAAGGTCGATACAGCAAAACAATCACTAATATTGAAAATGATACTGCAAATTTGTAATCAGTTGATAATAATTGAACTAAACCACCTGG
>CABYHH010000031.1 GCA_902518835.1 uncultured Pelagibacteraceae bacterium | reverse complement strand
TCCATGCCCTGGAAATATATTTCCAGTATTTTTTATCTTAGATTTTCTTTTATAAAAAGAAATAATCAAATCTCCTATTTGACTCACAGTTGAAATAATTAAAATTAAAATTATCAGTAGTAAATTATATAAATCGTTATTTTGGTATTTGATAAAACTATGATCAAAATTTAATATAAATAAATAACCAGATATTATTGATAATAATAAACTACCCAACATTCCTGAATAAGTTTTATTTGGACTTATTTTTGTTAATTTTGGACCTTTAAGTAAATTTCCGAAAATATATCCTCCAACATCAGTGGATATACAAATTATCAAAATAAACAAAAAATTAATTAAACTGTTTTCAAATAGGAAGTATGATGAATAAAACGACAAAAATAAAAACAATATACCAAAAAATTTCAATTCAATTTTTTTGTTCATTTTTATCCACTCTATTGAAGAAATCAAAAAAAGAACTGAAAGAAAGAATACGAAAAAAAAAGAGCCTTTTAAAATAAAAAAAAAAACAACTGGTATTAATAATAATGAAGTTAAGATTCGTTTGAGTAACTCTCTTTTCATCAAATATTACCAAAATTTCGTTTTATTTTTTTATAATTCTTTAATATTTTATTATAATCCTTTTCATTGAAATCTGGCCACAACTTCTTTTCAAAATAGATTTCTGAATATGCTAATTGCCATAATAAAAAATTACTTAGTCTTTTAGTATTTCCAGTCCTAATTAGTAAATCTGGATCAGGAATATTCTTGGTTTGAAAGTATTTATAAAGATTTTTTTCGTTAAATTTCTCTTTTTTTTTACACAAATTTTTAAAAGCATTCATTAATTCAAATTTTGAACCATAATTTAATGCTAAATTAATTTGTAGCTTTTTATTTTGATAAGTTTTTTTTTCTGATAAATCCAATAGTTTATTTAATTTATAAGTAAATTTTTTTACACCAATAATTTTAAGTTTAATATTTTGTTTATTAAGTTCGTCAATTTTATTTGTTAAAAAAGTCTCAAGTAAATTAAATAAATAATTTATTTCTTTTTTTGGTCTTTTCCAATTTTCAGTAGAAAAAGCATACAATGTCAAAAATTTTATTTTATGCTTAATTGTCTCTTTAATTATCTTTTCAACAACATTTAAACCAGCTTTATGACCAGAATTTCTTGAATTTTTATATTTTAATCCCCATCTTCCATTACCATCCATGATAATGGCTACATGATTAAGTGGGTTCATATAGTCATTATTTCTTTTTCTTTTGATAAAACTTTTTCATCAACTTTATTTATATGATTGTCTGTCATATTTTGTACATTTTTTTCAAAAGATTTTTCTTCATCTTCACCGATATCTTTATCTTTTAAAAGTTTTTTAAGTTCATCGTTTGCATCTCGCCGAATATTTCTTATTGAAATCTTACATTTCTCACCCATAGACTTAATTAACTTTTTTAATTCTATTCTTCGTTCCTCATTAAGCTCTGGTATTGGCAATCTAATTAATTGACCATCAATTTGTGGATTTAAACCCAATTCAGACTTTTTGATAGCTGCATCAACTAATTGAACATTATTCTGATCCCAAACTTGAATATTAATCATTCTAGGCTCAGGTGTTGTTATACTTCCTACTTGGTTTATTGGCATTTGTTGACCATAGACATCTACTTTAACAAGGTCTAACATAGCAGTGTTTGCTCTTCCGGTCCTTAAAGATGATAACTCTTTTGAAAATACTTCAATAGCCTTGTCCATTTTCAGGCCATAAGATTTTTCATTAAACATCTATTCACCTATTTTTATTCTACTAAATTCTTTTATTCTTAAATCGTTTATTGATAAATCTTTTAATACATCCTGTACTTTTTTCTTTGGTTCCATAACCCAAGCTTGAGTAAGTAAAGCATTTTCCTCTTTAAACTTATTTATTTTACCTAAACTTATTTTTTTAGCTATATCGTCAGATTTACCTAAATTTTTTAATTCCTCTTTTACAATTTGTTGTTCTTTTTCTATTATAGATTTATCTATTAAATCTGGTTCTAAAGCTAATGGATTTGATGCAGCTATATGCATTGATAATTGTTTTCCAAAAATATTTAATTTATCAGAATTTTCCCTCGTTTCTAGAGATACTATAACTGCTAACTTAGCTAAATTATCTTTAACTATTGTATGTAAATATTTATAATTAA
The DNA here is from genome assembly GCA_902518835.1 of uncultured Pelagibacteraceae bacterium. Classification (GTDB taxonomy): domain Bacteria; phylum Pseudomonadota; class Alphaproteobacteria; order Pelagibacterales; family Pelagibacteraceae; genus Pelagibacter. Next base: position 1,635 of record CABYHH010000031.1, on the reverse strand, counting down.
TTGTAGAAGAATTTGAAATTGTTTTTGTTTTTCCTATCGTAATTTTCTCACCAATTTTAGCGATTAAAGCTACAAGATTGTCTTCAACTTTACTGCCGTTTTCCATTTTAACTTTATTTAATTTTTCTATATCAGAATTATTTTTATTATTTAATTCACTCAACTCTTTTACAAATTTAATAAAATCATCATTTTTTGCAACAAAATCTGTTTCACAATTGACCTCAATTATTGATGTTTTATTTTGATCACCACTTATAGCAACAACACCTTCTTTTGCGTCTCTTATCATTTTTTTTGAGGCTTTTGAAATACCTTTAATACGTAAAATTTCTAAAGCTTTATCAAGATCACCATTGGACTCTTTAATTGCTGTATTGCAATCTTTAAAACCAGCACCTGTTGCCTCTCTGAGTTTCTTAACTTTTTCGATATCGCTCATTTTAATTAAGCTTTTTTTCTTGTTTTTTAGAAAATTTTTTTTCTAATTTCTCCCTATCTTTTTCTGCTAGTGTTTTGTCCTTTTTTTCTTTTTCAATTTTTTTTTCACTTGCTTCATTAGTTTCTGGTAATGGTGCAGCTTTTTTAGCAGAATTAATAGTTTCTTTAATTAGATTACAATAAAGATCAATCGATCTTCTAGCATCATCATTACCAGGAATTGGGAAATCAATTCCATCCGGATTAGAATTACTATCTAAAATTGCTATAATAGGTATTCCAAGTTTTATAGACTCCTGTATAGCTAGCGACTCATAGTTTGTATCAATTATGAAAACTAAATCAGGTATTTTTCTCATATCTGAAATTCCCCCTAAAGACCTCTGTAACTTATCTTTTTTGACACTCATTTTTAAAAGTTCTTTTTTAGTGAAGCCTCTATTTTCAGCTACTAAATCAATTTGAAGTTTTTTTAACTTTTTTATTGAGTTTGATATAGTTCCCCAATTAGTTAACATTCCACCTAACCACCTGTAATTAACAAAATATTGATCAGTTTCTTTAGCAACTTCGGCTACAGCCTCAGAGGCTTGTTTTTTTGTTGATACAAATAATATTTTTCCATTATTCGAGATTGTCTCATATACTTTCTCGAGTGCAATTTTAGTCAATTCTAAAGTTTGAGTTAAATCAATAATATGTATTGAGTCTCTTTTGCCGAAAATATATTTTTTCATTTTTGGGTTCCATCTTAGAGTCTTATGTCCAAGGTGAACTCCTGCTTCTAATAATTGTTGAATTGTAACAGTAGGTATTTTCATTTTTTTTCCCGGTTAATCCACCACAGAAATTTCCAATTAAGGACCGGAGGTATAAAACCAACATCTGTGTGAGTGTTAATTTAATTTTTGAACTTATTTACAGAGATTTTATTTAATAAACAAGTATAATTTAACCAATTATAACAGATATCTCTTTATTTCTTAGTAAATTTAAGGTTTTTCTCTCTATATTTCTCTTATTTTCTAATTGAAAATACAAATTATTTTTATTATCACTCACGTTTATTTTAATCAATGTATTCCCTTTTTCAGATAAGACTTGTGAAATTTCATCTAATTCTTTTAAAGACTTAAGTTTAAAAGTAACCTCGTTGATAGGTTTGTTAAACAAGTCTTTTAAGGAAACAATTTT
>CABYHH010000030.1 GCA_902518835.1 uncultured Pelagibacteraceae bacterium | reverse complement strand
TGCCATTCAAACCTTATCCAAATATAAATTAACATGAGCACCAAAGCTACAGTTATAGCTATTATGCCTGACTTTAATAACTCTGCACTTACTTTGGGACCAACATTTTCAACTCTTCTGAAATTGAAATTATTTCCAAAAGATTTATCTAAATTGAGCTTTATTTTTTCAATTATATTTTTATCTTCATTATTTTCAAATTTTATTAAAAAATCTGTTTTATTACCAAAATTTTTTACCGAAACGTCACCTAAATTCATCTGACTTAAATTATCTCTCAGTGTTGATACATTTATTTTTGAGTCTGATGATCTGAGCTCAATCAATGTGCCTCCTTTAAAATCAATACCAAAGTTAAGCCCTTTAAAAGTCAAAAGTATTAGAGAGATTACTACAAGAGTTATAGAGAGAATGTTAAATTGATTATAATATTTATTAAATGCAATCATTTAAATAATTCTTTCTTTATTCTTGTTTTTATTTACATATAAAACTGTTAACAATCTTGCTATGAAATATACTGAAAAAAGTGTTGTAAAAATACCAATTCCTAAGGTTAAGGAAAATCCTTTTATTGGACCAGATCCCATAAAAAATAAAATTATTGCTGCTAATAAGGTGGTAATATTAGCATCTAAGATAGCGGTCCTCGATTTTGTATAACCACTATCAAAAGCAATTAATTTATTTTTTTCATCTTTTAATTCTTCTTTTATCCTCTCGAATATTAATACATTTGCATCAACAGCCATACCTACAGTCAAAATTATTCCAGCTATACCAGGTAAAGTTAAGGTAGCCTCAAATAAAGTTAGGATTCCAACAAGAAGAAATAAATTAATAATTAATGTAAAATTAGTAATTAAACCAAAAATTTTGTATTTAACAAAAATGAATAATATTACGAGAACAAAACCTATAATTAATGCAATGATTCCTGCATCGATAGAATCTTGACCTAAATCTGGTCCAACTGTTCTTTCTTCTATAATGTTTAATGGTGCAGGTAATGCTCCAGATCTTAGTAACAGCGCAAGATCAGTTGCTGATTGAAAAGTAAAACCACCACTTATCTGACCAGAGCCGCTAGCAATTGTATCTTGTATAACTGGCGCACTTATTATTTTTCCGTCGAGAACTATAGCTAATTGTTTACCTATACCTGTTGAAGTGGCTTTACCAAATCTCTTAGCTCCTACTCTATCAAGTGTAAAAGTTACAACGGTTTCATTTGTTTCACTATCCATTCTTGGTTGAGCATCTAAAAGATTATCACCGCTTAAAATTATTCGTTTACTTACTATTGATTCCTCAGTTCCATCCTCATATTTTAATTTTTCAGCACCGAATGAGTCAGTTTTATTATTTGTAACAAATCTGAAAGTTAAATTTGCAGTCTTACCTAATAAAGATTTAATCCTCATAGGATCATCTAAACCAGGTAATTCAACTAAAATTCTATCATTTCCTCTCTTTAAAATATTTGGTTCATTTGTTCCAATTTCATCAATTCTCCTTCTGACAATTTCCAAAGCTTGATCCTGAGAAGAGGTTTTAAGTTCAACCAAACCTTGTCTTGAAAAATTTACTTTAAAAAAATTATTTTCTTCAATTATTTCAAATTGATGAGATTTAAATCTTGGATAATATTGGTTTAATTCATTTTCCTCTTTTTTAAACTCTTCAATGATTGATTCTTTAAACTGACCATCGACAGAAAACGATATCATTTGGTCAGAAAGTTTAATATTTTGAATTCGTATATTTTTTTCTTTAAAAAAATTTCTTAAAGTAATCATAAAATTTTGTAATTTTTGTTCTATGACAGGAGTATTATCAATTTCTAATAATAGATAAGATCCACCCTGTAAATCTAAACCAAGATTTATTTTTCTATCTAAATAATCACTATTAAATTTAAAAAAATTTGATGAAGCAATGAAAATGAAAAAAAGAGAAATTAATGTAATAAAAAAAATTCTAAATTTTGAAAAATACAGCACTTTGTTAAAACGAAAATTATTTTTTTACTTCTTGGGAATTCATTAAACTTTGGACACCTGTACCTCTTATTACTTCAACAGTAACATTATCAGCTATTTCTACTTCGATCTTATCATTATCTATAACTCTAGTTATGGTTCCTGTAATTCCACCTGATGTTACTACTTTGTCACCTTTTTTTAATCCCTCTACCATTGCTTTGTGCTCTTTGACCTTTTTTTGTTGCGGTCTTATTAAGAAAAAGTAAAAAATAACAAAAATTAAAATTAAAGGTATAAATTGACCTATGCCTGCACTATCCATAAAACTCCTTAAATATAAATTGAATTTTTATACTATCTAAATGATTAAAACAACTTTAATTGAGCGAAATTTTTTCTAAATCATTCATATAAGGTCTTAAAACTTTTGGTATTATTATAGAACCATCCTTTTGTTGATAATTTTCCATAATTGCAATTAAAGTTCTTCCTACAGCCAGTCCACTACCGTTTAAAGTGCCGGTATAAAGAATTTCCTTTTTGCTATCTCTATATCTTGATTTCATTCTTATTGCTTGGAAAGTAGAGCATGAAGAACAAGATGAGATTTCTCTATATTTGTTTTCTGAGGTGAGCCAAACCTCTATATCATAAGTTTTTTCTGCACTAAAACCCATATCTCCACTGCACAATATCATTTTTCTATACGGTAATTCTAGTTGGTCTAATATATCAGTTGCACAGTTAGTCATTCTCTCAAGTTCTTCTAAACATTTATCTTGCTCAACAATGCTAACCATTTCTACTTTATAAAATTGATGTTGTCTGATCATACCTTTTGTATCTTTACCATAACTGCCTGCTTCTTTTCTAAAACATGGTGTTGAAGCAACAAATCTCATGGGTAAATCTTTTTGATCTATAATTTTATCTTTAACAATGTTTGTTAATATTACTTCTGCGGTTGGTATAAGAAATTTTCTTTCAGATCCTTTTTCTAGTTTAACCTCAAATTGGTCATTTTCAAATTTTGGAAGTTGCCCAGTACCGAACATTGAATTTTCAGAAGCTAATAATGGAGGTGAAATTTCTTCATAGCCATTTTTTGTCACATGAGTATTTATCATAAAATTTGAAATAGCTCTTTCTAACTGAGCTAATTTATTTTTTACAAATACAAATCTCGAACCAGTTGTCTTAGTTGCAAGTTCAAAATCTAACATATTAAGATTTTCGCCAAGCTCATAGTGTGATTTTGGTTTAAAATCAAATTCAGGGATTTTCCCAGATTTAATTATTTCAACATTTTTAGTTTCATCATTACCAACAGGAACATCTTTATGAGGGATGTTAGGTATAGTAGATAAAATTTCATCAAGTTCTTCTTTGACTAATTTTTGTTGTTCTGAAAATTTTTCAATACTTTTAGAAATCTCTTTAGATTTAGAAAATAATGATTTGTCTTTAGATTTTGAAATTTCTTTTTTTTCTTTTTCTAAACTTTCTTTTTTTTGAATAAGATCTCTATTTTTTAAATCAAGATTCTTTATTTTTACAAAATCTACATCTGTAGATCTTTTTTGTAACTCTTTTTCAAATAAATCAAAATTTTTTCTAATTTCCTTAAGATTATGCATCAGAATTTTCTAATCTCTTATTTTCAATAAATTTTACAGAAAAAATTGATAATTCATATAAAATTAATAAGGGAATAGCTAAACCAATTTGAGTGATAGGATCTGGCGGTGTTAATAATGCTGCAGCAGCAAAAATGATAACAATAACATATTTTCTTCTTTTTTTTAAAAACTCAGAGTCTACAAGTCCGATTCTCGCTAATAAACTAAGCACTACTGGTAATTGAAAACTTATACCAAAGGCAAATATCAATTTCATTACTAGAGAGAGATATTCGTTTACTTTAGCCTCGAGTTGAATAGGTAAATTTGTAGACAATCCACTACTTTCGAACGATAAAAAAAACTTTATAGCTAAGGGCATTATCAAATAATAAACTAGCAAACCACCTAAAAAAAATAATAATGGAGTTAAGATTAAATAAGGTAAGATAGCAATTTTTTCATGTTTATAGAGACCTGGTGCTATAAATTTCCATATTTGAATTAAAATAAATGGACAGGTTACAAAAAAAGCAGCAAAAAAAGAAATCTTTAAGTAAGTTAAAAAAGTTTCTTGTAAAGCAGTAAAGATTAATCTTCTCTCGGTACCATCATCTTTTACAGCTTTCGCATATGGTTCAACTAAAAAACCATAAAGATGTTCTGCAAAAAAATAACACAACACAAAAAATGCTATCAGAAAAATAAAGCTATTTATTAATCTTTTTCTTAGTTCTGCTAAATGACTTGTAAAGCCACTATTTTCATCATGACTCATCTTTTTTGTCTTTTTTTATTTCTGTTGGATTTTCATCAATATCAATGTTTGAAACTTCATTTTGTATATTATTAATATATTTTTTGGCAGTTCCTATCCACGAACCCACTTTTTTCAACATAATTGGAAAATCTTTTGGACCTAACACAACAATTGCTATTGCAACTACAATTAAAATTTCAAACCAACCAATAGTAGGCATTTGGTTTAATCTTTTTTGTTTGTATCCTGATTATCGTCAGAAATATTTTTGGGATCTGTGTCATCCGTAGCATCTGAAGCCATCCCTTTCTTAAAACTTTTTATACCTTTGGCAACATCTCCCATCAGACTAGATATTTTTCCCCTGCCAAACAATAATACGACAAGAATTACTACAATAGCTATTTGCCAAATTCCAATGCTCATATAAAACTTATATCCTTTTTATATATACTTTAAAAGTACCTTTTTTTTAAATCAAAATCTACTTAGATCTATTTATCTTCCTCTTTATCAAGGGTGCTACTTAGCATTTCATCGAT
>CABYHH010000029.1 GCA_902518835.1 uncultured Pelagibacteraceae bacterium | reverse complement strand
ATACTCTATATTTCTTACTTGATCATCTGTTAAAGGAACATCAAATCTATCTCTGTAATACATCAGGTCATCAATATCTAATTTTTTTGTTTGATGAGTAGTATTTACACTTTCGCCACTTTTACCCATCCCATAACCCTTAATCGTTTTAGCTATAACAACTGTAGGGCTTCCGATATTTTTAGAGGCCTTGTCATAAGCAGCAAAAACTTTGTGAGGATCATGTCCACCTCTATTCAGTTTCCAGATATCTTTATCAGAAAGACTTGATACTAATTCTTTAGTCTCTTGATATTTACCAAAAAATTTTTCTCTAACATAAGCACCATCTCTTGCTTTTATAGCTTGATATTCTCCATCTACTGTTTCGTTCATTACTTTTACTAAATGCCCTGTCTTATCATTAGATAATAATGGATCCCAATATGATCCCCATATAACTTTAATTACATTCCATCCTGCTCCTCTAAATATACCCTCCAACTCTTGGATAATTTTTCCATTTCCCCTTACTGGTCCATCTAATCTTTGAAGATTACAATTTACTACAAATATCAAATTATCTAATTTTTCTCTAGCCGCTAAACCAATAGCGCCTAAAGACTCTGGCTCATCCATTTCACCATCACCCAAAAATGCCCAAACTTTTCTTCCCTCATCTTTTAACAAGCCTCTGTTAATTAAATATTTCATGTATCTTGCTTGATAGATTGCTAACATTGGACCCAAGCCCATTGAAACAGTTGGAAATTGCCAAAAATTTGGCATCAACCAAGGGTGCGGATAAGACGATAAACCTCCAGAATTGATTTCTTGTCTAAAACTGTCTAATTGTTTTTCATCTAAACGTCCTTCAAGGAAAGCTCGCGCATACATTCCTGGTGCACTATGACCTTGAAAATAAATCAAATCTCCACCAAATTTATTATTTTTTGCTCGCCAAAAATGATTCATACCAACATCATATAAAGTTGCAGCTGAGGCGAATGTTCCAATGTGTCCTCCGAGTTCAGGAAACTTTTTATTAGCTCTAACTACCATTGCAGCTGCATTCCATCTAATTAATGATCTAATTCTTCTCTCAATATTCTGATCGCCATTTGATTTTTTTTCTTCACTTGATGGAATTGTATTGATGTATGGAGTATTTTGTGTGTATGGAATATTTACTCCTTCCATATAAGCCTTGTTAATTAATTCTTTAATTAAAAAGTGTGCTCTTTGATCTCCATCTTTTTCTATTACTGCAGTTAAAGAGTCGAGCCAATCATTAGTTTCTAATGGATCCAAGTCACCTTTACTTAAACTTTGAATAATCTCCGGCTTTTGCCTCTTAATAATTTTGCTTTCATTTTTTTGTTTTATTTCTCTTTCTAAAGAATTTTCATCTTTCTCTTTAATTTTTTCTAGGGAAGTTTCAGCCTCTTTAATTAAATTTTCTGTATTTTTTGGAACTTCTTCCAAAGCTGATGGTGAAATATTGTTTCCAGACACAACAAGTAAAAGATCACCTTTTGAAACTTTATCTCCAATCTTAACATCTACTTTTTCAATTTTTCCCTCTATTGTTGATGGAATTTCAACGCTGGATTTATCACTTTCGATCGTAATTACTGGATCATTCTTTTTAATTTCCTGACCCGGCTTTACTAAAAGTTCTATTACCTCAACATTCTCAAATTCTCCAATGTCAGGAACTAATAATTTTTCAGTCATTTATTAATGTTTTATACAACATAAAAATGTAGTACATTACAAATTTTAACACATTCTGCACAATTTTTTGACATTCTTTAATTACAAAATACTTTAATGTTTAAAAAATTATTTAAGATACTTGTTCAATCAAAAAGTGAAGCTAAACTTGATGCTAATTTGTGGATTCAGTCATTACTTTTGAGAGAGAAATACAAAAAACTTAATTACTAAAGTATTTCCACACATACAGCTATACCCATTCCCCCTCCAATACAAAGAGTTGCACAACCTTTTTTTTTATTTTGTTTTCTCATTTCATGAATTAGCGTGACAAGAATCCTAGCTCCCGATGCTCCAATAGGATGACCAAGAGCTATAGCGCCACCATTTACATTCACTCTAGTTTCATCGATATTAAGCTCACGAATAACTGCAATGCTTTGAGCAGCAAATGCTTCATTAATTTCAAATAAATCAATTTCCTCAATTCGCCAATTCGCTTTTTCTACCGCCGACCTTACAGCGCTTATGGGTCCTAATCCCATTAATGAAGGATCTACACCAACAGATGCCCAAGATACAATTTTAACAAAAGGCTCTATCGATTTTTTTTCCGCTTCTTCTAAAGTAGATAATAACAAAACTGCAGCTCCATCATTAATACCTGATGAATTACCAGGAGTAACTGTGCCGTTTTCTTTAAAAGCTGTTTTTAATTTTTGTAAATCTTGAAATTTAATATCAAATCTTGGGTGCTCGTCTTTATTTATAACTGTATCATTAATTTTTACATCTACTAGCTCATCTTTGAACTTGTCATTCTCAATTGCCTTTTGGGCTTTTTTTTGTGAGCTAAGTGCAAAATTATCTTGAGCATCTCTCAATATTTCAAATTTTTCAGCAATGTTCTCTGCGGTGACTCCCATGTGATAATTATTAAAAGCATCTAAAAGACCATCATGTATCATTGTGTCTATCAGTTTATCATGAGAAATTTTTTTTTCTTCTCGATAATAAATTGAATGAGGTGCTAGAGACATATTTTCTTGACCACCAGAAATTACTTTTTTTGCTCCACCGAGTTTTATTGATTGATAACCTGAGATTACTGATCTTAAGCCAGATCCACAAACCTGATTTACCATATATGCTGGTTTAGAAATTGAAATACCAGCATTTATTGCTGCTTGTCTTGCAGGATTCTGTCCATTGCATGCAGTTAATACTTGTCCCATTATTACTTCATCAATCTCATCACTATTTATTCTAGATCTTTTGATAACTTCTCTAATTGCTATAGAGCCTAATTGATCAGCTTTTATATTTTTTAAAATCCCTTTATAAGTACCTATCGGAGTTCTAACAGCACCAATAATTACAACCTCATGAGATTTATTATTCATAAATTTTTAAGTTTTCTTACGCTTAAAATACACTATTAATTATTATACTATAGTAAAAAAATATTTAAATTGCGCCTGTAGCTCAACTGGATAGAGCGCTTGGCTACGGACCAGGAGGTTCTGGGTTCGACTCCTAGCAGGCGCACCAAAATTTAAAAATATGTTAAAATGGCTTTTTAAATCATCTTTGCAAAACTCAGTAATTTATTTTCTTATAATTATCTTTTTGATTTTATTACTTTTGACTTTTATATTATAAAAAATTTATGACCAAAGAATTTGAACAAATAAGTTTAAAACCAGGTTTCATGAAACATAATGGTGGTGTTTTATTTAGAAATATATCTGAAAATGAATTTGAATTTAAAGCAACTATTAAAGAAAATCATTTAAATGCTGCAAAAATTACTCATGGAGGCTATCTGTCTGCTTTAATTGATGCAGGAGCTGGTACAGCTGCGCATAGATCTGCTGAAAACTCACAGTGTGTAACAATATCATTAGATATAAAATTTATAGGCACCTCAAAATTAAACGATGAAATAATAGGAAATGTAAAAATTCTTAAAAAAACAAATACATTAGTATTTTTATTTTGTGAATTAAGATGTAAAGATAAAACAATTACATCTGCTTCTGGTGTTTGGAAAATTTTAAAAAAAAAATAATTTTTTTTCTTTTTAAACTTAGTTAATTATGCAAAAATATAATTTGATGTAAAAATGAGAACTTTTTACCATCCGATTCGGTCATGTTTTAGTCTATTTTTGTTCTTAGACAGCAACTACATCTGGTAGGTGAAAAAAATAATATACCAAAGATAGAAATGATAAAAAATAAAATTAATGCTGTTCTTGGGCCTACTAATACCGGGAAAACTCACTTGGCTATTGAGACGATGCTATCTTTTGATAGTGGAATGATTGGTTTTCCACTTAGACTATTAGCAAGAGAAATTTATGACAAAGTAATTAAAAAAATTGGGCCTGAAAAAGTTGCTTTAATTACAGGCGAAGAAAAGAAAATACCACCTGACGCTAAATTCTTCTTTTGCACAGTAGAATCTATGCCAATCGATAAACAATTGGACTTCGTGGGAGTCGATGAAATTCAAATGTGCGCTGATCATGAAAGAGGTCATATTTTTACAGAAAGATTATTAAACATGAGAGGAAATAAACTTACAATGTTTATGGGTTCAAATACTATAAAAAATATAATTTCAAAACTTAATGATGATATTGAGTTTATATACAGAGAAAGATTTTCCAAACTTTCATATTCAGGATATAAAAAAATTTCAAGAATAGATAGAAAAACAGCGATAATTGCTTTTTCTGCAGAAGACGTATATGCAATCGCAGAGTTAATTAGAAGACAAAAAGGAGGTGCAGCTATTGTAATGGGCTCCTTAAGTCCAAAAACAAGAAATGCCCAAGTTGAATTATATCAATCAGGTGATGTTGATTTTTTGGTAGCAACAGATGCAATTGGAATGGGGATAAATATGAACCTTGATAATGTATATTTCTCTAATTTAAAAAAATTTGATGGAAAAAAATCTAGAAAACTTAATTTATCAGAAATAGGACAAATTGCTGGAAGAGCAGGTAGATATCTTAATGATGGAAATTTTGGTGTAACAGGGCAATGTAAAGATATCAATCCAGAAAATATAGATTTATTAGAAAATCATAAATTTGAAGAAATTCAATCTTTATTCTGGAGGAATTCAGAATTAAATTTTGACAATCCATTATCATTGATCAAATCTTTAGATGAAAAACCGAAAGAAAATTGGCTTAGAAAGATACATGAATGTGAAGATGAAAAAGCTCTCAAATTTTTTCTAAGGGAAGACAGTTTGAGGAATGTTAATTTTGACAAACAGAAATTAAAATTATTATGGGAATGCTGTCAAATACCAGATTTTGTTAAAAAAACTTACGGAAATCATTACGAAGTTATAGGCAATGTTTTTAAATATTTAAAAGATGATAAAAAACGAATTCCAAGTGATTATATACGCCTTCAACTAATTAAATTAGATAATCTAGAAGGAAATGTTGATTCTTTATCAAATAGAATTGCAAATGTTAGAACTTGGTCATATGTTTCTAATAAAAATAATTGGGTTGAAAATCAAGAATATTGGATAGAAAAAACAAAATCTTTAGAGGATAAACTTTCAGATAGACTTCATGAAGAACTTACAAAAACTTTTATTGACAAAAGAGCAAGTATTTTAGCTAGAGGTCTAAAACAAGATATGGAATTTAAAACAAAAATTTTAGAAAATAATAATGTTTATGTAGATGACCAATTTATAGGTAGAATAAATGGATTAAAGTTAGAATTAGATTTAAAAGAGGGATCTTTGGAGACTGATATTAAATCTCTTAAAAAAGCTGCTAGGCAAACAGTGGGCCCAGAACTAGAGAGAAGAATTAAGATGATAACAGAAACTGGGTTAATTGAATTAAATGATAATTTTAAAATTTATTGGAATAAATTTGTAATTGCTAAATTAGTTTCAGGTAAAGATTATTTAAATCCAAATTTTGAACTAATAGTAGACGATATTTTGGAACAAACACAAAAAGAA
>CABYHH010000028.1 GCA_902518835.1 uncultured Pelagibacteraceae bacterium | reverse complement strand
ATGATGCTTTTTGCTTTTTTAGTAGAATCCTTTATAAAAAAAACAAAAAGGCTTAAACTTGTAGAGGTGGTTTTTCTACTAAAAGAAATTACAAATCTAGAAATGGATTTAAGATTTGAAGCAGCGGCCGCAAACGAATATGGCGAAAATACAAAAAACGATGTTGGTTTTAGAGTGCCTCAAATCTATTGGAATTTTACAAGTGAAAATGTAATGACACTTGATTGGGTCGATGGTGTTTCAATAAGAGAGACTGATGAACTCAAAAAGAGAGACATAAATACAGAGAAAATTGCAGAAGATATAATTCAAAACTTTTTAAGACATGCTGTAAGAGATGGTTTTTTTCATGCAGATATGCACCAAGGAAATATATTCATAGATAATAATGGCCACATTGTACCAATTGATTTTGGGATAATGGGTAGACTAGATAAAATGAGCAAGAGGTTCTTAGCTGAAATATTATTTGGTTTTATTCAAAGAGATTATCGAAAAGTAGCTGAAGTACACTTGGTTGCAGGTTTGGTTCCAAAACATGTTCCAATAGAAGATCTAGCTCAAGCATTAAGATCAATAGGTGAACCAATTTTTGGACAAGCTGTCAAAGATATTTCTGGTGGAAAATTATTAAAACAACTTTTTAATGTAACAGAAAAATTCAACATGCAAACACAACCACAGCTCCTTATGCTACAAAAGACCATGGTCGTAGTAGAGGGTGTAGCAAGAAAATTAAATCCTGATACAAATATTTGGACAACTTCAAGGCCTGTTCTTGAAAATTGGCTTAAAGAAACTAAAGATCCAATAAAGACACTCAATGAAACACTTCAAAACACAAATGAAGTTTTTAAAAGATTGCCAGATTTTCCGCAAATCATGGATAAAGCAAATCAAGCACTAACATTTTTAGCTAATGGCCAGATACCACAAAATTCAAATTCATATAATGATCTCAATACAAAAAAACTAGAAATGACAGCTTTTAAAAATCAATCTATTATTGGATTATTAGCTCTTGTAATTCTAGGTCTATTGGTATTTTAATTCAGCCAATGAACGATTTAATGACTAAAAAAATTTTATTTGTTATTTGTGGTGGGGTTTCTGCATATAAAAGCCTTGAAACAATTAGACTATTTAGAAAAAATAATGCTGAAATAAAAACTATTGTTACTAAAAGTGCCAAGGAATTTGTAACACCATTATCAGTTGCATCACTATCACAAGGCAAAGTTTATGATGATCTATTTAGTGTAGAAAATGAGACAGAAATGGATCATATTGCTTTATCAAGATGGGCTGATGTAATAATTGTCGCTCCAGCAACTGCACATACAATTTCAAAACTTAGTCAGGGTTCAACTGAAGATTTAGCATCTACTGTAGTTCTAGCATCCAATAAACAAGTATTTTTAGCTCCAGCAATGAATGTAAGAATGTGGCAACATCAATCAACTAAAGACAATTTGAATACATTAAAAAGGTATGGGTATAGATTTATAGGTCCAGTAATAGGTGATATGGCATGCGGAGAATATGGTGAAGGAAAAATGTCCGAACCATCTGATATTCTAAATGAAATTTTGAATTTTTTATCTTCCCAATCTAAAGGTAAAGGAATTAAAGCTTTAGTAACTGCAGGCCCAACTAATGAATATATTGATCCAGTTAGATTTTTAACCAACAAATCAAGTGGAAAACAAGGATATGAAATAGCGAAATCTTTATCAAGAAGGGGATTTGATACTACATTAATATCAGGACCTACTAACTTGCAAATAGATGAGGATATAAACTTAATTAAAGTCGAAACTACAGAAGAAATGTTTAAAGCTACACAAAAAAGTTTACCAACAGACATAGCAGTATTTACAGCTGCAGTAGCTGACTATAAGATAAATCAAAAAAGCCCTGACAAATTGAAGAAGCAAGAAAGTTACAATATAAAATTAGAACAAAACATAGATATATTGAACTATGTTTCTAATCATAATTCTATGAGGCCTAAACTAGTTATAGGTTTTGCAGCTGAGACTCGTGATTTGGATAAAAATGCCAAAATAAAATTGAGAAATAAAAATTGTGATTGGATTATAGTTAACGATGTGTCAAAAAAAAATATTGGTTTTGAGTCTGATTATAATGAGGTAAATATACACTATAAAAATAACCCAAATAAAAAAGAAAAACTTTCATTAAAAAAAAAATCAGAAATATCAGAAGAAATTGTAGATAGAATTGTTAATCAAATTAACTAATGGTCAAAGTACTAATAAAAAAGTTAGATCCTGAAGTTAAATTACCAGAATATAAAACTAATGGGGCCTCTGGCATGGACCTCAAAGCATTTATAAAGAAACCTTTAAACTTAAAACCAAAAACATCCTCACTAATTCCTACTGGCTTATCAGTCGCGTTTGTTGAGGATTACGAAATTCAAATTAGACCTAGATCAGGTCTAGCAGCAAAAAATAATATAACTGTTTTAAACACCCCTGGAACTATAGACAGTGATTATAGAGGGGAAATTAAAGTTATTATTTATAACCATGGAGATGATAGTTTTATAGTAAATAATGGTGATCGTATTGCTCAGATGGTGTTATCTCCAGTTATCAAGATTGAATTAGAGGAGGCCAAAGAGTTGCCAAAAACATTAAGAGGGAAGGGTGGATTTGGTTCCACGGGCAAATGAATTCGAAATTAAGTAAAAGTCAAATTAAGAGATTTTCAAGACAGATTATTTTAAAAAATATTGGTGCTACTGGCCAAAAAAAAATAATTCAATCAAAAGTCTTAATAATTGGTATGGGTGGTTTGGGGTGTCCAGTTGCAGAATTTTTAACAAGAGCTGGCGTAGGAACTTTGGGAATTATTGATAATGACAAAGTTGATTTATCAAATATTCATCGTCAAGGTCTTTATGATATTAGTGATGTAAAAATATCCAAAGTTTCATGTGCAAAAAAAAAGTTAAAAAAGATTCATTCAAAAACAAATGTTGTTTGTTATAAAATTAGAATAAATGAAGATAATTTTTCTAAAATCATAAAAAATTATGACTATGTCGTAGATGGCTCAGATAATTTCAAGACAAAATTTTTGATAAATGATTTTTGTAAAAAATTTAAAAAATTTTTAGTAACAGGTGCTATCAGTAAGTTTGATGGACATATTTTTACTTTTGATTTTAAAGATAAAAAAACTCCCTGTATAAGAAGTTTCTTTCAAGAAAATAAGGTATCAGATGATATATTGAATTGTGAATATGAGGGAGTTATAGGTACAGTGGCAGGTATTATTGGAACTATGCAGGCAAATGAAGTTTTAAAAAAGATCTTAAATATTGGTAAAAATTTAAATGGATATATGCTCATATTAGATTTATTAAATTTAGATTTTAGAAAAGTAAAATTAAACAAACTAAAAAATGTTTAAGCAATTCATAATTTTTTTTTTTTCTTTATTTTTTTTTTCAATTGCAATTGCAGATAGTATTTTTTTATCATTAAAAAAAAATAAAGTGAATGTAAGATATGGCCCAAGCCTCGAGTCTCCAATAAAATATATTTATAAAAAAAAGGATTTACCTATTATGCAAATAGATAAAAAGGAGAATTTTAGACGAATTATTGATTTTAAAAACAATAGTGGCTGGATACATATCTCCCAATTAAAAAAGATTAATTCCGTAATACCTCTTAAAGATAAAGTTTTATTTCAAAAACCAACTAATTTTTCTAAACCGATAGCAAAAATAAAAAAAGGAAGAGTTTTGTTAATTCAAAAATGCATTGATGGCTGGTGTAAAATAAAAAGCGAGAAATATAGAGGTTGGATAAATAACGAACAATTATGGGGGCGAAAGTAGAAGAATGTCAAAAATAATTAATTATTTTTAATCTATAAAAAATAATTATTTTTGTTGAGCACAAACATCTTTGATTACAGGTGTATTTGCACAATCAACACATTTTGTTTTCTGTACAATGCATCCATCATCAAGTATCTCAACATCTACAACTTTACTACACTTTGAACAAGTTGATGAGATTGTTAAACCACATTTTTTACAATTATAATTTTCAATATGCATAATCTAAAAATAATTATTAAAAAAAAACATTCAAGAAAATTTAGTGAGAACAATTATCATTAGCACATTTTGTTTGCGAATGATTATTATTACTAATATTTTTCTGATTAATATTTTTATTTATTTTTCAGACTTACTTGCCCACCACTTATCTAATATAAAATACCAAATCGAATTAGCAATTGGTTCCACGATTGCATCTGTTAATGCTATCATGAAAGATACATCTGCTACTAACATTAAAACTGATATAGCAATCAAAAAATGTCCAATGGTGTAAACAATTGTTCTTAATATTGAACCCCGATTATTCTTGTAGACATTTTCAGCTGCTTTAAATATGCCGCTAGTTAACTCCATGTTAATCTTTGAAAGGGCTTTCCAACACACACGCGACCAAATGAACTCGGGCCTGTTCGCCACCGTTAAAAAAATTGTGGTATTTGGTGTTATTAGTTATCCATACTTTTCCATCTGCAGGTAAATGTTTGGCAACATTTTCTATAACCATCGAACAACCTTTGTTAGTTATTATTGGCACATGCAGTCTACATTCTGGATCTTTGTGCCAGCTTAAAGTTGATCTTGGCTCTTTTAATAGAAGTCTAACTCTCCCCAATTTATATCTTTTGCTCAAAGTCTCAAACACTTCTTTAAAATAAGTCTTTTCAAATTCTGGAACTAATTGGGTATATTTAGATTCATCTATATCAACATCTCTTGAAACTTCCTTGCCAGTATCATCTGCAATAGTCCAATATTTGCCGCGTATATTATTTCCTTTAACAGAATTTTCATCTCCAGGAATTTGATTTATCGGTATTGCTCCAAAATGGGTAACTCCTGGTGAATTAAAACTTTTATCTTTTAAAATTTTTTCTAAATCTGATCTAAGTCTTGAAATATCAAAATTGAGATTTGGTACTTCATAAAAATCTTTAAAATTAGTTGTGTTCATATTTTTGATTGATTTTTACCTTTTAGTTTAACCTTAAATCAAATCTATCTGCATTCATAACCTTTACCCAGGCCCCAACAAAATCATTGATAAATTTTTCCATAGAATCTTCGCATGCATAAACTTCAGCTATAGCTCTCAGTTGTGAATTCGAACCAAAAATAAGATCGACTCTTGTGCCTTTCCACTTGGTTTTTTTCGTTTTTCGATCAACTCCAACAAATGTTTGCTCAGATTTATCCATTTCTTTCCATGTTGTGTTCATATCCAACAAATTAGTAAAATAGTCATTCGTAAGTACACCTGGTTTTTTAGTAAAAACCCCGTTTTTAGAGTTATCGAAGTTTGTGTCTAATACACGCATACCACCAATTAAAACTGTCATTTCTGGAGCGGTAAGACCCATTAATTGAGCTTTATCAATTAGTTTTTCCTCAGCAGATACGATTGAATTATCACCATTCAGATAGTTTCTAAAACCATCTGCTTGGGGTTCTAATAATCCAAATGAATTTACATCCGTCTGGTCCTGTCTTGCATCACCTCTTCCTGGCGAAAAAGGAACCTCTACTTTATAACCAGCTTTTTTCGCGGCCATTTCAACTCCTACGCCTCCAGCTAAAACAATCAAATCAGCCATTGAAACAGTTTTCATTTTACTATCAAATTTTTTTTTGATTTTCTTTAAAATTGATATAATTTTTGTAAGCTTAGTTGGATTATTTACTTTCCAACTTTTTTGAGGCTCTAGCAATATTCTTGCACCATTAGCTCCGCCTCTTTTATCTGAGCCTCTAAAAGTTGAAGCT
>CABYHH010000027.1 GCA_902518835.1 uncultured Pelagibacteraceae bacterium | reverse complement strand
AACTACAAATATGACGAAAGTTTAATAGGAGGTTTAGTAATACAAGTTGGAAGTACCATGATTGATAACTCAATTAAAAATAAATTACAACAAATTGAAAATACAATGATAGAGGTATAAATGGAAATTAATCCTTCAGAAGTAACTAAAATATTAAAGGAACAAATAAAAAATTTCGGTGACAAAGCTGAAGTTACAGAAGTTGGACAAGTTTTATCAGTTGGAGATGGTATTGCAAGAATTTATGGTTTAGATAATGTGCAAGCTGGTGAAATGGTAGAGTTTGTTGATGGATCTAAAGGAATGGCCCTTAATTTAGAAAGTGAAAATGTTGGTGTTGTAATTTTTGGTGATGACAGAAATATAAAAGAGGGGGATGTAGTAAAAAGAACTGGTAGTATTGTTGATACTCCTGTTGGAAAAGAATTACTAGGAAGAGTGGTAGATGGTTTAGGTAATCCTATTGATGGTAAAGCACCTTTAGGCAAAAGTATAAAAAAAACAAGAGTAGAAGTAAAAGCACCAGGAATTATCCCTCGACAATCAGTAAGTGAACCAATGCAAACTGGATTAAAATCAATTGATAGTTTGGTTCCAATTGGAAGAGGACAAAGAGAATTAATCATTGGTGATAGACAGACTGGAAAAACCGCTGTTGCTGTAGATGCTATAATTAATCAAAAAAAAATAAATGATTCTGGTGACGAAAAACAGAAATTATATTGTATATATGTTGCAGTTGGACAAAAAAGATCAACTGTTAGACAAATTCAAAAAACATTAGAAGAAGCAGGTGCAATGGAATACACAACTATTGTTGCTGCAACAGCATCTGATTCTGCACCTCTACAATTTCTAGCACCATATACAGGTTGTGCTATGGGCGAATATTTTAGAGATAATGGTATGCACGCGTTAATCATATATGATGATTTATCTAAGCAAGCAGTTGCCTATAGACAAATGTCCCTTTTATTAAGAAGACCTCCAGGACGTGAGGCTTATCCAGGAGATGTATTTTACTTACACAGTAGATTACTTGAAAGAGCTGCGAAATTAAGTGATGAACATGGCGGTGGATCGTTAACTGCACTTCCAATTATTGAAACTCAGGGTGGCGATGTATCTGCATTTATTCCTACCAATGTAATTTCAATTACAGACGGCCAAATTTTTTTAGAAACAGAATTATTCAACCAAGGAATTAGGCCAGCGATAAATGTTGGTTTGTCAGTATCTAGAGTTGGGTCATCTGCACAAACAAAAGCAATGAAAAAAGTTTCTGGATCGATGAAATTGGAATTGGCTCAATATAGAGAGATGGCAGCATTTGCTCAATTTGGATCAGATTTAGATGCATCTACTCAACAACTTTTAAATAGAGGCTCTAAATTGACTGAACTTTTAAAACAAAAACAATATTCGCCAATGACCGTTGCAGAACAAGTAATATCAGTCTTTTGTGGCGTCAAAGGCTATCTTGATGATATTGAATTAAAAGACGTTGCTGAATTTGAGAGCAAGATTATTGAAAGATGTAAATCAGAAAAACCAGAAATTATTGAGGCAATTCAAAGCTCTGGAAAACTTGACGATGACAAAGAGAAACTGCTCGTAGAAGTAATTACCCAATTGAAAGGAACTTTTAAATCTTAATATTATATGGCAAGTTTAGATGATCTAAAAAAAAGAATAGCTAGTGTAAAATCTACACAAAAGATAACGAAAGCTATGAAAATGGTTGCAGCAGCAAAATTGAGAAAAGCTCAAGAAAGCGCTGAGAAAGGAAGACCTTATTCTGAAAAAATGAATAATATTATTTTAAATCTCTCTAAAGGAATATCAGATAAAGAAAATGCTCCAAAATTATTATCAGGTACTGGTAATAATAAAGTTCATTTGTGCGTAGTAATGACCTCTGATAGGGGTCTTTGTGGAGGCTTTAATTCTAACATAATTAAAAAAGCTAAAAGTTATTTTTCAAAGATTTCAGGGGAGGGTAAAGAACTTAAAATTATAACTGTAGGCTCAAAAGGAAATGATCAATTAAAAAGGGCATATGGAGAAAAAATTATAGAAAATATTTCTTTTAAAGAGTCAAAAAATACAAATTACTTTGATGCAGATAAAGTGGGAAAAACAATAATTGAAAAGTTTGAAGCAGGCGAGTTTGACATCTGCACGATTTTTTATAATCAGTTTAAAAATGTAATTACTCAAATTCCCCAAGCACAGCAAATATTGCCATTAAATAATGAGAATGATGAGAGTAATTCAGAGGCAAGTTATGAATTTGAACCGGACGAGGACGAAATTTTAAATAATTTATTACCAAAAAATATTTCAACGCAAATATTTAAAGCAATGTTAGAGAATTCAGCTAGCGAACAAGGGTCTAGAATGAGTGCAATGGATAATGCTACTCGTAACGCAGGTGAAATGGTTGACAAACTTACTATCGAGTATAATAGAAGTCGTCAGGCAGCAATTACTAAGGAACTAATAGAAATAATATCAGGAGCAGAAAGTTTATAATAATGACTAAAGGAACAATTACGCAAGTTATTGGAGCAGTAGTAGATGTTAAATTTAATGGAGAACTTCCAGAAATTTTAACAGCATTAGAATGTAAAAATGGCGATAACAGACTGGTTTTAGAAGTCGCTCAACATTTAGGTGAAACCACAGTTCGAACAATTGCCATGGATGCTACTGAAGGATTAAAAAGAGGCGATGAAGTGACTAACACTAATGCACCAATACAAGTTCCAGTAGGACCCGAAACTCTTGGAAGAATTATTAATGTTATTGGAGAACCAATTGATGAAAGAGGTGAAGTTATAACTAAAGAGAGTTGGCCAATTCATAGAGCTGCTCCTGAATTTAATGACCAATCTACTGAAACTGAAATTCTTGTAACTGGAATTAAAGTAATTGATCTTCTTGCTCCTTATGCAAAAGGAGGAAAAATTGGATTATTTGGTGGTGCTGGTGTTGGAAAAACAGTTTTGATTATGGAATTAATAAACAATGTTGCAAAAGCACATGGTGGATTTTCAGTTTTTGCAGGTGTAGGTGAGAGAACTAGAGAAGGAAATGACCTTTATCATGAAATGATTGAGTCGGGCGTTATAAAACAGGAAGGTCCAGGATCGAAAGCAGCATTAGTTTATGGACAAATGAACGAGCCCCCAGGAGCAAGAGCAAGAGTTGCACTTACAGGATTGACAGTAGCTGAATATTTTAGAGATCAAGAAGGTCAAGATGTACTCTTCTTCGTTGATAATATTTTTAGATTTACACAAGCTGGTTCTGAGGTCTCTGCTCTTTTAGGAAGAATTCCATCCGCTGTTGGTTATCAGCCGACTTTGGCAACTGATATGGGTAATCTTCAAGAAAGAATTACAACAACTAATAAGGGTTCGATTACTTCAGTTCAGGCGATTTACGTGCCAGCTGATGATTTGACTGATCCAGCTCCGGCAACATCATTTGCGCATCTGGATGCAACAACCGTGCTTTCAAGACAAATAGCTGAGATTGGAATTTATCCTGCCGTTGATCCATTAGACTCAACTTCAAGAATTTTGGACCCTAGAATCGTAGGTGATGAACATTATAAAGTAGCTAGAGATGTACAAAGAATATTACAGTCTTATAAATCATTACAAGACATAATAGCTATTTTAGGTATGGATGAACTGTCCGAAGAAGATAAATTAGTTGTTGCCAGAGCAAGAAAAATTCAACGATTTTTATCACAACCTTTTTTTGTGGCAGAGGTATTTACAGGATCACCAGGTAAATTAGTTGATTTAGAGTCAACTATTAAAGGATTTGATGCAATTTGCAAAGGCGAGTATGACCATCTTCCAGAGGCAGCATTTTATATGGTAGGAACTATCGAGGAAGCCATTGAAAAAGCTCAAAAAATGGAGAAAGAAACAGCAGCCTAATGAATGAAGAATTTAAAGTTGAAATAGTCAATCCTGAAAAATCTTTCCTAGTAAAAGAGGATGTTCTAGAAGCTGTTGTCCCAGCTTTCGAAGGAGAAATGGGAATTTTAAAAGATCACATTTCTATTATTTCTTTTTTAAAACCAGGTATTATAAAAATAATAACTAAATCAGGTGATGAGAATTATTATGTTGAGGATGGAATTGTTGAATTTAAAAATAACAATTTGTCAATTTTAACTAGCTCAATATTTAATTTATTAGAATTAGATAAGTCTAAAATACAAGATCTACTCAAGTTAGCTGAAGAGGACTTAAATAAATCAGAAATAAATGATCAAGCTAAGTACTTAGTTGATCAAAAGATTGAAGTTTTAAAAAATCTTAATTAATTATTTTTTTTACTTTTTCTTTAAGTTCTCTATAAACATTATACTTAAAGTCTACAACCACTTCAGTCAACATATCTAAATTTAACCATTTCCAATCTAAAAATTCTGGTTTGTCAGTTTTTATGTCAATTTCATTGTCTTCACCTAGATATCTCATTAAAAACCATTTTTGTTTTTGACCTTTATATTTACCTTTCCATATAATTCCCAATAAGTTTTCTGGTAGTTCATAGGTTAATGTGCCTTCTATTTCTTTAATTAGTAAAACATTTTTTATACTTGTTTCCTCTTCTAGCTCTCTGTAGGCAGCAGTCAAAAAATCTTCTCCTTTGTCAACACCACCTTGAGGCATTTGCCAAAAATTTTTTGGGTTGTCTATCCTTTTACCTACAAAAACTTGATTCTTTTTATTTAATACAACGATACCTACACCACTTCTTAAAGGAAGTTTTTTAAATTTTTCTTCCATTTTAGCCCTTTAGTAGTTTAAGAGCATAATCAAGTTGGTTATCCGTTTCAGTTTTGATTACAAAATCATCAGAGTCTTCACTTATTTCAATATCAGGAGATACGCCAACTTCAGAAATTGATTTCCCTGATGGCAAATAGTATTTAGCTACTGTCAATCTGATAGCACCTTCATTTTTAAGAGGTATAATTGATTGTACAGAACCTTTTCCATAACTGTTCTCACCTAGCAAAATTGCTCTTTTATGATCTTTTAAAGCACCTGCTACAATTTCCGAGGCTGATGCTGAACCATAATTTATTAAAACCAATAGTGTTTTACCATTCGTAAGATCACCCTTTTTAGCAAACCATTTTCTATTTTCTATTGCTTTTCTACTTTTTGTTGAGACTATTTCTCCATTATTTAAAAAAAAATCAGAAATTTTAATTGCTTGAGAAAGGAGACCTCCAGGATTGTTTCTTAAATCTAGAATGTAAGCTTTAACAGATTTATCTTTTTCTAATTTTTTAATTTCCTTTTCAATTTGATCACCACTATTTTCATTAAATGAAGTTAATCTTAAATATCCAATATCTTTATCTAGAATGTCAGCCTTAACTGATTTAATTTGGATAATTTCTCTAGTTATATCAAAGGTCAAAGCTTTTTTTTCACCTCTTCGTCTAATGGTTAATTCGATGCTAGATCCAACAGGCCCTCTCATTAATTCTACAGCTTCACTCAATGATTTTCCTTGCACTTGTATATCGTTAATTTTCACAATGTAATCTCCTGCTTTTATCCCTGCTTTAGAAGCTGGTGTGTCATCAATTGGAGAGATGACTTTTACAACTCCAGATTCCATACTTACTTCGATACCAAGTCCTCCAAATTCCCCACTAGTTTCAGTCTGCATTTCATTAAAAATTTCAGGAGACATATAAGCAGAATAAGGGTCTAAAGATTGAAGAAGACCATTTATTGCAGAATCCATACTTTCAGATTGATTTATTTCATCTACATATTCTTTATTTATTTTTTCAAGAACCTCACCAAACAAATCAATTTTCTTGTAAATATCATTTTCAGTAGAATTAACTAAATTTGTTAGAATTAAATACAAAAAAAATGATGTCTTTAAAATTTTACCAATCATATTATTAATTTTTCCTTTGGAATAAGTTCAGACCACATTTTTTCAAGTTCATAAAATTTTCTTTTTTCTGGGTGGAAGATGTGTACTATTAGATCTATTCCGTCAACAAGCTTCCATTCACTACTTTCTTTTCCCTCAATTTTAGATTCTTTGATACCGTTATTTTTAAATTTTTCTAATACCTGTTCGGATAATGACTGTAAGTGTCTTGAAGAAGTTCCGCTCGCAATTATCATATATTCAGCCATTGAACTTTTATCTTT
>CABYHH010000026.1 GCA_902518835.1 uncultured Pelagibacteraceae bacterium | reverse complement strand
CTTTCTCATTAATAATCTTTATTAATTTACTGACAGTATCTTCTTTATTTTGATCTG
The DNA here is from genome assembly GCA_902518835.1 of uncultured Pelagibacteraceae bacterium. Taxonomy (GTDB): domain Bacteria; phylum Pseudomonadota; class Alphaproteobacteria; order Pelagibacterales; family Pelagibacteraceae; genus Pelagibacter. Next base: position 6,455 of record CABYHH010000026.1, on the reverse strand, counting down.
AATAGTACATCGTTGTTGAATTATAAAAATCTGAAATCTCAATTTTCTTTTTCTTGCTATATTCTCCGTAACCAAAGTAGATTACCAAAGACAAAATTATTAAAGAAATTAAGGAAATTAAAATAATCTTGTTTTTAAGAAAAAAATTTTTTACTTTTTCTTTTCTAGTATTATTATCTATTATAGCTATATCTTCATCCATGATTAGATCATATTACGGAGAACGTACTGAAGTATTCCTCCATTTTTATAGTACTCTAATTCATTCTTAGTATCTATTCGACACAATGTTTCCACTTTTTTCAGTTCACCAGATGAATATTTTATTTCTATTTTAACAGTATCTGAGGGATTTATTCCTTTTTCAATATCAACTACTGTAATTAATTCAGACCCTTTTAAATTCAAATTCTTTCGATTCATTTTATCTTTGAATTGAAGTGGTAATATCCCCATACCAATGAGGTTGGATCTATGAATTCTCTCAAAACTTTCAGCTATAACTACTTTAACTCCTAAAAGTTTTGTACCTTTAGCAGCCCAGTCCCTAGAAGATCCAGTGCCATACTCTTTTCCACCAATTACAACCAAATCAGTTCCTCTTTTCTTATATTCAACTACAGCATCATAAATAGGCAATACTTTTTCTTCTGGATATAATTTCGTAAATCCTCCCTCAGTTCCAGGGGCCATCTCATTTCTAATTCTAATATTTGCAAAAGTGCCCCTCATCATTACTTCATGATTGCCTCTTCGAGAGCCGTAAGAGTTATAATCTTTGGGTAAAATCTGATGTTTCATAAAATACTCTCCTGTTGGGCTTTCTTTTTGAATATTACCTGCTGGAGAAATATGATCAGTAGTAACCATATCCCCTAGTATCAATAGTGGTCTCGCATCTTTTATCTTTTTAAAACCCTCAGGTTGATCAGGTAGATTATCAAAGAAAGGTGGTTTCTTAACATAAGTTGAATTTTCTTCCCAATTATAAATACTACTTTTTTCAGTTTTAATTTCTTGCCATTGTTTAGGTCCCTCTGAAACATTTGAATATCTCTTTACAAACATTTCTGCATTCAAGGCTAATTTTAAAGTTTCCTCAATTTCTTTATTTGATGGCCAAATATTCCTCATAAATACTTTATTCCCATTTTTATCCTTGCCTAAAGGTTCTTTGTATAAGTCAAAACCCATATGACCCGCTAATGCATAAGCAACAACTAGAGGTGGGGAAGCTAAGTAATTTGCTTTTATGTGTGGTGAAATTCGTCCCTCAAAATTTCTATTCCCAGATAAAACTGAAACAGCATAAATATTTTCTTTTTGTATTGCCTCAACAATATTTTCAGGAAGTGGTCCTGAATTTCCAATACAAGTTGTACAACCGTATCCAACTAAATTGAATCCGAGTTTATCTAAATAAATATTTAAACCAGCTTTTTCTAAATAATCTGTCACCACCTGAGATCCTGGTGCTAAGGAAGTTTTTACCCATGGTTTCACCTCAAGACCTAGCTCAACTGCTTTTTTTGCTAAAAGTCCCGCACCTATTAAGACATTAGGATTTGATGTGTTTGTACAAGAAGTAATAGCTGCTATTAAAATAGAACCATCTTTAATTTCATACTTTTCATCTTTAACCTTGGAGATTGAAAACTCTTTTTTATTTGTTATTTCAATAAAACTTTTTTTAAAATTTTCTGAAGCGTCAGTTAATAATACTTTATCTTGAGGTCGCTTAGGTCCTGAAATAGTAGGTACTATTGTAGACATATCTAAAGATAACGTATCAGTAAAAACAATATCATCGCTTGCCCATAAACCTTGTGCTTTTGCATATTCCTCAACAGTTTTTACAGTGAGCAGATCTCTTCCGGAAAACTCTAAATATTTCAATGTTTCTTCATCGATAGGAAAAAAGCCACAAGTAGCTCCATACTCTGGGGCCATATTCGCAATCGTAGCACGATCAGCTAAAGTTAAATTTTTAAGCCCTTCTCCGTAAAACTCAACAAATTTTCCAACAACTCCTTTATCTCTAAGCATTTTGACAACTGTTAAAACTAAATCTGTTGCTGTTGTACCTTCTGGCATTTTATTTTTCATTTCAAATCCTATTACCTCGGGTATCAACATAGAAATAGGCTGGCCTAACATACCAGCTTCAGCTTCAATGCCTCCTACACCCCAGCCTAAAACTGACAGACCATTTACCATTGTCGTATGACTATCTGTTCCAACCAAAGTATCAGGAAATAGGTAGCTTTCATTATTATAGTCCTCACTCCAAACAACCTTAGATAAGTATTCTAAATTCACCTGATGACAAATTCCTGTTCCTGGTGGTACGATTCTAAAATTATTAAATGCCTGTTGTCCCCACTTTAAAAAAGAATATCTCTCACCGTTTCTATTGAATTCTATTTCAACATTTTTATCAAAAGAGTCTTTTTTAGCTGATTGGTCAACTTGTACAGAGTGATCTATCACTAAATCTACTGCTGAAAGTGGATTTATTGTATTTGGATCTTTATTTTTTTCTTTTACTGCCTCACGCATTGCAGCTAAATCGGCAACGGCTGGTATTCCCGTGTAATCTTGTAATAAAACTCTAGCCGGCCTGTATGCTATTTCAGTTTTAGATTTTTTATACTTTAACCAATCTTTTATTGCTTCTATTTGTCTTTTATTAACACTTAAATCATCCTCAAATCTTAAAAGGTTTTCAAGAAGAACTTTTATAGATTTTGGTAATTTTGATATACCATTTAATCCATTTTTTTCTGCTTCAGGTAGTGAGTAAAACTTAAAATTTTTTCCTTCTATATTTATATCTTTAAGAGATTTGTAAGAATTTTTAATACCTGGTTTCATAAGTTATATATAAAATGTAATTATGCTCAAAAGAAGAAGCCCTGACATAGCATAATTAAAATACTTAATAAATTTATCATTTGTCGCAAATTTCCTTAAAAATTTACCTATAAAAGTCCATAATGTAATACTTGATAATGAAAAAAGGAATGCAAGTAAGACTATTTGAGTCGCATAATTAACATAATTCTCTCCGTAATCAACATAAGTTGAAACTACTATAATTGCTACTGTAACACCTTTTGGATTTAAATATTGAAAGAAAAATGTCTCAATAAATTTTACAGGATTTTCTCTTTCAACATCTGTAGATTTAGTCGAGGATGCGATTTTATAGGCCAGATAAACTAAAAATACAGTCCCTAAATATTTTATTACAATTTGTATTATTGGGAACAATTTAAATACATTTATTAAACCAACCACTAAAAAAATAACTAGCGAAGTAAATCCTAAAGTTACTCCAAGTATATGTGGAATAGTTTTATTTATTCCAAAATTAAAACCCGAATATGATGCAACAACATTATTTGGTCCAGGAGTATAAGCTGTCACAAACCAGAAAAGAGCGATAGATAATATTTCAGGGTGCATATAATTATGCTATCGGTAAACCATTTTCTGCTTTTTGAGACGGATGAACTAATGTTACTCTTCCTTCGCTGTCTATAGATCCAAGTATAAGAACTTGTGACACAATACCAGCGATATTTTTTTCAGGAAAATTACAAACTCCTATTACCTGTTTTCCAACAAGATTATCTTTATTGTAAAAGTGAGTAATTTGTGCAGATGATTGTTTAATTCCAACTTTTGAACCAAAATCAACTTTTAATACTAACGAGGGTTTTCTTGCTTTTTCGTTTTTTTCAACTGATATTACAGTTCCCAGACGTATATCGATTTTCTCAAAATCTTGATAGGTTATTTGTTCTTTCATAATAATAATATATAATTAATTTGTGGCGAGAATAGATAACATATTATTTGAAAAATCAATAACGATTCTCAAAGATCTTATATCTTTTAAAACAATTTCAGGCGAAAATAATTCTTCTTTAATAAATTATTGTGAAGACATACTCGCAAAATGTGGAGCCTCATCTTTTAAAGTTTTTGATGAAGATAAAAAAAGAGTAAATTTATTTGCAACCATAAATGCAAAGAAACCTAACGGTGTTGATCCTATAATTTTATCAGGTCATACAGATGTCGTTCCTGTCTCTAAAGGCTGGTCTACTGATCCTTTTGTAGCAGAAATTAAGGAAGATAAATTATATGGAAGAGGATCTTGTGACATGAAGGGTTTTTTGGCTTGTTCACTTGCCTTTGCAGAAGTTTTTTCGAAATCAAATCTTAATAGAGATATACATTTTTCTTTAACATTTGATGAAGAGACAGCCTGTGTAGGTGCTCCATTATTAATTAAGGAATTAAAAAAAAGAAATATTACAAATGGAATTTGTATTGTTGGTGAACCTACAGAAATGAAAATTATAGACTCACATAAAGCATGTTATGAATATACAACTTTCTTTGAGGGTCTTGCTGGTCACAGTTCTAAACCAGAGGAAGGTGTTAATGCAGCTGAGTATGCATCAAAATATACAAATAAATTAATGTCGTTAAGAAATGATTTGATGAATAGACAACCTAAAGACTCAATATTTTCACCTCCATACTCTACTTTATCGATTGGAGGAATTTTTGGAGGGATAGCTCATAATGTTATTGCTGACAAATGTCACGTTAATTGGGAAACGAGACCAGTCAATAAGGAGGATGGAGAATTCTTAAATCGTGAAATTGATAAGTATGCTAATGAACTTTTATCTGAAATGAAAAATAATTATCCAAAATCAAGTATTAAAAAGAAAGTGATAGGTGAAATAATTGGTTTTAATAGAGTTAATAATTCTAAAGCTTGTGAATTTGTCTCAAGCATTACAGGGGATAATGAAAGAAACGTTGTATCATTTGGTACTGAGGCTGGATTATTTCAAGAAATTGGTATAAGCACTGTGGTTTGCGGACCAGGCTCAATAGAACAAGCACATAAAATAGATGAATTTATAGAATTAAGTGAATTGAAAAAATGCTTAACTTTTTTAGAAGGAATAAAAAATAAATCTCTAATCAATTAATGTCAAACGCATTTCTATTTTTTATTTAACTCCAACCACCTACTGATTTAACTTCCAAAAACTCTTGAAGACCATGTTCTCCTGCCTCACGGCCAATTCCCGAGTGTTTAAAACCGCCGAAAGGAGTATCTATAGCTATTCCAGCACCATTTGCATCTATCATTCCTGATCTAAGTTTTCTCGCAACTCTTCTGATTTTATTTTGATCTTGAGATTGAATATAATTTGTTAAACCATAAGGAGTATCATTAGCAATTTCAATTGCCTCCTCCTCAGACTCAAAAGGTATCACTGATAGCACAGGTCCAAAAATTTCTGTTCTAGCAATATCCATATTATTTTTTACATCTACGAATACTGTTGGTTTTACATAATAACCTTTTTCATGACCATCAGGTTTACCAAGTCCTCCTGCAAGTAATTGTGCTCCCTCATCTATACCTTTTTTAATTAAAGATTGGATCTTGTTATATTGATTTTCTGAAACTACTGGGCCTATATGCTCGCCCTCTTTTTTTGGATCACCAACTTCAATCCCATTTGTATACTCCTTTAATCTATCAATAGAATCTTTATATATTGATTTTTCTATCAACATCCTTGTTGGGGCATTACATGATTGACCAGAATTCTTGAAACATCTTAATGCTCCTCTTTCAACTGCTTTGGGATCAGCATCTTTAAAGATAATATTTGCACCTTTGCCGCCAAGTTCTAAGCTTACTCTCTTAAAATCTTTTGCAGCATTTTGAGAAATTAATGCTCCAGCTCTTGTAGACCCAGTAAAAGAAATCATATTTATGTCTGGATGTCTTGTTAAAGCTTCTCCAGTTGTTGCACCATCTCCATTAACCAAGTTAAAAACTCCAGCTGGGAACCCCGTTTCGTCAATTAATTCAGCTAAAATCATAGAAGAAAGTGGCGCGAGTTCAGAAGGTTTTAAAACCATAGTACATCCAGATGCTATAGCTGGAATAACTTTTAAACAAACTTGGTTCATTGGCCAATTCCATGGGGTAATTAGAGCACAGATGCCTTTTGGCTCATAAATAAGTCTTTGATTCGGAGCATGATCACCTAAAGGTTTTTCAAATTCAAAATTTTTTAGATGTCTAATAAAAGACTTTATATGTGCAGCCCCAGTCCCAGCTTGTAATTTGGTTGCAAAATCTTTTGGTGCACCCATTTCTAAAGTAATTGCATTTGCTATGTCTGCCCATCTTTTTTTATAATTTTCGTAAAGTTTTTCTAATAGTTTTATTCTTTCCTCTTTTTGAGAAAAGGCCCAAGATTGATAAGCTTTTTTAGCAGACATGACTGCATTATCTACATCTTCCTTATTACCTAAGGTAATCACTGCAGTTTTTTCCTCAGTGGCTGGATTAATAATTTCTATTTCATTTCTACTTTTAGGGGGCTGCCATTTTCCATCAATAT
>CABYHH010000025.1 GCA_902518835.1 uncultured Pelagibacteraceae bacterium | reverse complement strand
TTTATAAGACCAACTCCACCGATAGATGGAGTGGGTTTAATTCCAGTATCTTTTGTTTGATTATAAAAAGATACATTTCCTGACACCACTGGGAATTCTAAATATTTACTTGCCTCACCAATTCCTTGAACACATTCTACAAATTCTCCCATATTATCCTCATTCTCTGGACTTCCAAAGTTCAGACAATTGGTTATTGCAATAGGAGTCGCCCCAACTGAAATTAAATTTCTCCAACTTTCTACTACTACTTGTTTACCTCCAGTTAAAGGATGAGCCCAACAATAAACTGCAGAAGAGTCTACAGATGCTGCGACTGCTTTATTCGTTCCATGTACCCTCACTACTCCAGCATCACCACCAGGCTTTTGAATAGTATCACCCATAACAGTATGATCATATTGCCGCCAAATCCATTCCTTGCTACAAACATTTGGGTTAGATAAGATCTTTTTTAAAACATCTTTTATTTTTAGTTCATTATAAATTTCTTTTTTAATCTTATTTTTTTTTGGTAATTTGGACTTTTTCCATTTTCGATCATACATTGGAGAGTTTTCAACTAGAGTATTAACTGGAATATTTGCTACTTCTTTATTTTCAAAGTATAATTCAATATTCTTTGTATTTGTAGTCTTACCAATCACAGCAAAATCAAGACTCCATTTATCAAATATTTTTTTAGCCAAGTTTTCTTTTCCATTTTCCAAAATAATTAACATTCTTTCTTGACTTTCAGATAACATAATTTCGTAAGGAGTCATTTTCGTTTCACGGCAAGGAACTTTGTCTAAGTTTATTTCAATACCTAAATTTCCTTTTGATGCCATCTCAATACTAGAGGAAGTGAGGCCAGCTGCCCCCATATCTTGAATTGCAATAATCGAGTCACCTGCCATAAGCTCTAGACAAGCCTCTAAAAGAAGCTTTTCTGTAAAAGGGTCACCTACTTGTACTGTTGGTTTTTTTTCCTCTATTTTTTCATCGAAACTTGCAGAAGCCATACTTGCCCCATGTATTCCATCTCGCCCAGTTTTTGATCCTACATAAATTACCGGCTTATTTAAACCTGCAGCTTTTGAATAAAAGATCTTATCTTTTTTGACTAAGCCCAAAGTCATAGCATTAACTAAAATATTACCATTATATGATCTATCAAAGGATGTTTGTCCTGCTATCGTTGGAACACCCATACAATTACCATAACCACCAATACCATGTACGACACCTCTTAATAAATTTTTCGTCTTTTTGTGTTGTGTTGATCCAAAATGTATTGAATTTAAGTTTGCAATAGGTCTTGCACCCATGGTAAATACGTCCCGCATTATTCCACCAACACCCGTTGCAGCTCCCTGATAAGGTTCAATAAAAGAGGGGTGGTTATGACTTTCAATTTTAAATACTATCGCATCTCCATCTTCTATATCAATAACTCCTGCATTTTCTCCTGGGCCCTGAATGACTTTTTTGCCCATGGTAGGTAATTTTTTTAAATGAAGTCTTGATGATTTATATGAGCAATGCTCATTCCACATTGCTGAAAATATTCCAAGTTCAGTTAAATTTGGTGTTCTTTTTAAAAGTTCACAAATTTTTTTATATTCATCAGTCTTAAGACCATGTTCAATAGCTATTTTTTCATTTACTAACATTATTTAATATTTTTAATTAAATTTTTAAAAAATATCGATCCATCCTCACCTGATAATGATTGATCTATCATTCTTTCAGGATGAGGCATCATACCAAGGACATTTTTTTCTTTATTAAAAATACCAGCTATGTTCTTAATCGATCCATTTGGGTTTGAATTTTCATCTATTTGACCTTTGTTGTTACTATAATAAATTGCAACTTGGTTATTATCTTTAATTTCTTTTAACTGATCATCTGTACAAAAATAATTACCTTCGTTATGAGCTATATGTAATTCAAAAATATCTTTATCTATATTCTTGAAATAAGGATTATCTTTGTTATCTAATTTAACAAAAACATTTTTACAAATAAATTCTAAATACTTATTTCTTAATAAAACTCCAGGAACTAAACCTGTTTCAACCAATATTTGAAAACCATTACATATACCTAATACTAAGCCACCAGATTTTGCAAAATTTATTACAGATTGCATAATTTTAGATTTTGAGGCCATGCTTCCACAGCGCAAATAATCACCATAAGAAAAACCTCCAGGTAAAACAACCAAGTCGCTTTTTGGAAGTTCATTGTCATTATGCCAAACCATTTTATTATCAAATCCAAATTTTTTTAGAGCAACATCCATATCTCTATCACAATTTGAACCAGGAAAGGTTATTACAGACGATTTCATTAATTATTGTATTTCAATAATTTTATAATTTTCAATGACAAGATTAGCTAAAAGTTTTTTACACATATCTTCAACTATTCCTTTAGCTTTTGTTGGATCATTTTCTTTTACATCTATTTCAAAGTATTTACCTTGTCTAACTTCATTAATATCTTTAAATCCCATACCATCCAATGTTTGGTGTATAACTTTTCCCTGAGGGTCTAAAACATCTTTTTTTAGAGTTATAATTGCAGAAACTTTCATTTACTTTTTTTTTTAACTGATGATAGTTTTGTTACATTAACAGCAGCAACATTTGATTGTTCATGAAGAATACCTAATCTTTTTGCAACTTCAGTATAAGCAGGTATTAAGTCTCCAAGATCTTTTCTAAATCTGTCCTTATCTAATTTTTTATCAGTAATTGAGTCCCATAATCTACACGTATCAGGGCTTATTTCGTCAGCAAGAATAATCTCATTCTTTCCATCAATTTTTATTCTCCCGAATTCTAATTTAAAATCTATTAATTTAATTCCAATACCTCTAAACATTCCAATCATAAAATCATTAATTCTTAAGATCATTTTTTTTACTTTTTCTATTTCCTTTTTAGTTGCCCATTCAAATGCAAAAATATGATCTTCAGCTATTAAAGGGTCACCAAGCCTGTCATCTTTTAAGCAATATTCAATTAATGGCTCTTTTAGGACAGTCCCATCTTCAATACCAAGTCTTTTAGTTAAGGATCCAGTAGCAACATTTCTTACAATAAATTCTATTGGAATTATTTCTACAAATTTAATTACTTGCTCCCTCATATTTAACCTTTTAATTAAATGATTTTTAATTCCAATTTGAGATAGATTTGAGAGGATATGTTCTGAAATTCGATTATTCAAAACTCCTTTACCTTCAATTGTAGTTTTCTTTTGATTATTAAATGCAGTTGCGTCGTCTTTAAAATATTGAATAACTACGTCTTTATCTTGAGTAGCATAGATGATTTTGGCTTTTCCCTCGTAAAGTTTTTTACCTTTCTTCATTACTTAAATACTCTTCTAAAGATTAAATTTACATTTTTGAAATGCTTAGAGTAGCTAAAGATATTCTTTAATTTCTTCGGTGAAATATTAGTCATTACATATTTGTCATTCTGGATGACATCAAATAGATCTAAGTTTTCGGAAAAGCATTTTTTCGCATAAGACTGAACCATCTTATAAGATTTTTCTCTACTTAAACCTGTTTTTGTTAGTTCTAGCATTAGTTCCTGTGAAAAAATTAAACCTTTAGTTAAGTTCAAATTTTCTAACATTTTTTTAGGATATACAATCATATTGTCTAAAATATTGGTTAATCTTACTAGTGCAAAATCTGTTGTAATGTTTGCATCTGGACCAATATTTCTCTCTACACTTGAATGCGAAATGTCTCTCTCGTGCCATAAAGCAATATTTTCTAATGCAGGGATAACAGTACTTCTTACCATTCTTGAAAGACCAGTAAGATTTTCACTTAAAATGGGATTTTTTTTATGAGGCATAGCTGAAGACCCTTTTTGATTTTTCGAAAAGTATTCTTGTAATTCATAAACTTCTGTTCTCTGTAAATGTCTAATTTCTATTGAAACTCTCTCTATTGATCCAGAAATAATTCCCAAAACAGAAAAATAAAAAGCATGTCGATCTCTAGGAATAACTTGTGTTGATATCGGTTCAACTTTTAAACCTAGTTTCTTTGCAACATATTTTTCTACATTTGGATTAATATTTGCAAAAGTTCCAACAGCTCCTGAGATTGCACATGTTGATACTTCATCGATTGCATCAACCAATCTTTTTCTATTTCTTTTAAATTCCTGATAAAAAGATGCTAACTTTAAACCAAAAGTAATTGGCTCAGCATGAATACCGTGGCTTCTACCCATGCAAGGAGTAAATTTATATTTTTTTGCTTGTCTTTTCAGCACTTTTAGTATTCGATCTAAGTCTTTGATAAGAATTCTCCCAGACTGAACTAATTGAATATTGAAAGTTGTATCCAAAACATCAGATGAAGTCATTCCTTGATGAAGATATCTTGCTTTAAGCCCAGCTTTTTCTGAAATAGAGGTTAGAAAAGCAATTACATCATGTTTTACTTGGTTTTCAATTTGATGAATTCTTTTAACATTAATTCTCGCTTTTTTTTTAACAATTGAAGAAACACCTTTTGGTATTTGTCCAAGTTTTTCCATTGCTTGGGCGGCAGCTATTTCGACATCAAGCCAAATCTTATACTTATTCTCCTCTGACCAAATATCAGTGAGTGCTTTTCTAGAGTATCTTTTAATCATTAATTATAAGTATGGAGGCTTCGTATAACTTTTAGCAGATTCTGTAAATATTTCATAACCATTTTCAGTTATCCCTACCGTATGTTCAAATTGTGCTGATAAAGATTTATCTTTTGTTACAGCTGTCCATCCGTCATTAAGTGTCTTTGTATCAAATTTACCGGCATTAATCATTGGTTCGATAGTGAATGTCATGCCAGGTTTAATTTCAATGCCAGTACCTTTCTTGCCATAGTGAAGAATATTAGGTGGTTCATGGAAAGATGTACCTATACCGTGCCCACAGAAATCTCTAACAACAGAGAAACCTTTTTTTTCTACATGAGATTGTATTTCGAATCCAATATCTCCTATTTTGATTCCTGGTTTTAAAATGCTTATTGCCTTCATCATTGAGTCGTAAGTAGCATTTATCAAATTCTTATATTTAACAGATGTTTCTCCTATACAAAACATTCTACTAGTGTCGCCATAGTGATTATCTATTATCGCAGTGACATCAACATTCAACGCATCTCCATCCTCTAAAATTTTGTTTTCTGACGGTATACCATGACAAACAACATGATTAAGAGATGTGCATAAAGATTTATTAAAACCCCTATAGTATAATGGTGCTGAATATCCTCCATTATCTCTTATAAATTCATAACCAAGTTTATCTATATAATCTGTTGATATTCCCTCTTTAATATTGCCCGTTATCATGTCAAGCGTTTTAGCCGCAAGATTTCCAGCTACCTTCATTTTTTCAAATTTTTCTAAATAATCATTCATTAATTATTTTAAGTTTTTTATCGATGATAATTTTTTTTGTATTTATTTTACATCTATAAGCTAAAAAAATAACACCTGCTTTTCTTGCTGTTTGGTAATTTTGATAATATTCATTATCTATGTCTTTAGCTATTTTAAATTTTTCCATATTTTGAATTTGTACCAAAAAAATTAAGTACGACTTATAACCTTTTTTTGTGGCATCAATAAGTGCAAGTAGATGTTTTGAGCCCCTAGTTGTTACAGCATCTGGAAATTCCGCAGTATTTTCTTGTCTAAAAAGCGTAACATTTTTAACTTCTACAAAACTTTTTTTGTTGTTATTTTCTATCAAAAAATCAAATCTTGTTTCTTTATTAAAAAAAACCTCAGATCTCACTGTATCATTATTCTGAAGTTCTTTAATTAAATTATTTTGTAATCCATGATCAACAATTTTATTAGCAAGATGTGTATTAACACCTACTAAATTTTTTCTTGCTTTGATTATTTCAAGGCCATATTTTAATTTTCTTTTTGGATTGTTATTTTTAAGTAAATAAACCTCATTATCTTTATCAAGAAGCCCTTTCATAGAACCAGTATTAGGACAGTGTGCTGTAACAATTTCTTTTTTTATATTCACATCAACAAAAAAACGTTTATATCTCTTGATTAATTTGCCTTTTATTAAAGACTTGGTAAATTTCATAACTAAATTATACATTTAAAATGAAAAAAAACACAAAAGTAAATGCTGCAATTATAATAATTGGAAACGAAATTCTCTCAGGGAGAACGCAAGATACAAACACTGGTACCCTAGCAACTTGGTTAAATTCGTTAGGTGTTCAAGTAAGTGAAGTAAGAGTAATTCCAGATGAGCAAGAAAAAATTATAGATACTGTGAATGAACTTCGAAAAAAATATGATTATATTTTTACAACAGGTGGAATAGGGCCTACCCATGATGATATAACGGCAAAATCAGTTGCCGAGGCATTTAATTTAAAATATGAAATTCATAAAGAAGGATTTAAAATTTTAGAGTCTTATTATAAACCAGGAGAATTCAATGAAGGTAGACAAAAAATGATTTGGATGCCTGAGAATGCGGTTTTAATTTTAAATCCTACAAGCGGAGCACCAGGTTTTAGTGTAGAGAATGTATTTTGTTTGCCTGGTGTGCCATCGATTTTAAAATCAATGTTAGGTGGTTTAAAAAATAAAATAATAGGTGGAGAGCCAATTATAAGTCACACAATAAGTTTGAGAACAGTCGAGAGTGAAATTGCAAACTCTATTAGTAAAGTTCAAAATCAAAATAGCGATGTTGAAATTGGAAGCTACCCATTTTTTCATGCCGGTAAGTTAGGAGTTTCAATCGTTCTTCGTTCTGAAAGTCAGTCTAAGATTGATATATGTAACTCACAAATTTTAGAAATTGTTAAAAATAAAAAAATTGAAATAGTTGACAGATAAATGCTTTACTTTGCTTATGGGAGTAATCTTCATCACTTTCAGATGAAAAGAAGATGCAGAGAAAGTTTTTTTTTAAAAAAAATAAATTTAAAAGATTTTAGATTAACTTTTAGAAGTAAATATAGAGCAGCTGATATTGAACCAAAAAAAAAATCAATCGTTCCTGGTGGATTATTTGAAATATCCAAAAGTGATGAAAAAAAATTAGATGTCTATGAAGATTTTCCCATTTTATATAAAAAATATTATTTTCACTATTATGGGAAAAAAGTAATGACATATACAATGGTTAAAAAAACACAATTCAGGTATCCAACAGAGAAATATTTGAATATAGTAAAACGAGGCTACAGAGATTGTAAATTAGAAGAAGCTTTTTTAAAAAAAGCTTTGGCAAATAAATAGTTAACTCATTGAGAAATTAGTATAATTATCATTATTAATGTTATTTAAAAATTTAAAGTACATATTTTCAATATTAGTTTCAGTTTATTTGTTCCAAAGAATAGGACAACAAATTTATTTAAATTTCAGCGAGTTGAAAATTTTAAAAAATTATTTGGGTCAGTTGATAATTATAATATTATTATTTTTTCCAATTTTTTATTTATTAACACTTAAATTAATTTTTCTGATAAAAAATATAAAATCTGTAAAATTTTTTACTTCTTTAAAGGCAACCTTAATAGCCTACAATTACAATCTTTTTTTACCGGCAAAATCTGGTGATTTTTTTAGACACAAATATTTAGATTTAAAAATAAGCTTTAAAAATTTCTTTAAAATAAATATTGTAGAAAAATTGATCTCTTTTTTTGTTCTGTTTTGTTTTGTTTTTTTGAGTTATTTATTGTCAAATTTAGACATCAGCAAGATAGTTGATTTAAGTAAATTGTACATTTTATTTATATTTTTTCTTATATTGATTGGTAATTTGTACTTCATTAAAAAATTTATAAATAAAGAAAACTATTTAAAATCTAAATTTTTAAACCTTTTAGGTTTTGATATTTTAATCTGGTCACTTCAATTTTTTCAGTTATTTTTAATAATTAATATTCTTGGTATTAAAATAGATATTTTTGAGATAATTTTTATTTTTGGAACTTCCATCATTGTGGGTTTAATTCCAATTTCAATAGGTGGATTTGGTGTTAGAGATTATGTAATATTTTTTTTCTTTACAAATATGAACATCGAAGCAAATATGTTTTTAATTCTAATACTTTTTAACGTAAGATATTTATTACCGGTTCTTATAGGCCTCATTTTTTCAATCAAAAGTTTTCAAAATGAAAAATAATAGAATTATAATTCTTGATAATTTTATTTATCTTGAAGATTTTTTAAAAAAAAATAAGAATTAATCTGTGGAACAAAAAAATTTAGTTAAAAAAATATTCACAGAGGTAATTAATCCAGGAAACTGTTTTCACTGTGGTTTATGTGTCGGATTATCTAAAAACCTATTTAAGATGGTCGATACAAATAAAGGTCCAATACCAAAATTAATTCGTAAACCTCTTAAAAGAGATATTTCAAGCCTTAAAAAAATAGTACATGCTTGTCCAGGAAGAGGTGTGCCTTATGATCATTTGTCACAAAATTTAACAACTTTAAAAAAAAGCAAACTTTTGGGAAATTATAATTATTTATACATTGCTAGTGCTAATTCGAATCTTATTAGAGAAAATGCAAGTTCTGGTGGATTAGTTAGATCATTATTAATCGAACTGATTAGATCTAAAAAAGTAGATTATGCTTGTATTTTAGATGAATCAAAAAAAACAATATTGAATTTTGATTTATTGGTAACAAGAAATATTAATGAAATATTGAACGCCTCGCAAAGCATTTATCAAACTACCCCCTTATTGCACAAACTAAAAAACTTAAAAAAAAATAAAAAATATGTTTTTGTTGGACTTCCTGAGCATGTAGCTTCATTAAGAATTCTAAAAGTAAAATATCCAAAAGAATTTAGTCATATAAAATTTCTAATCAGTATTTATTCAGGAACAAATATGTATCCTGGTGCTATTGAATTTTATTTAAAAGGCAATGGTATTAACAATATTAATGATGTTAAGAAAATTCACTGGAGATATGGTGAATGGCCAGGAATGTTAAGAATAAAAACTAAAAAAAATAAAATATTGAGTTTAAAAAAGTTTTATTACAATTATCTCATACCATTCTTCATATCAAAAAATTGCTTGATAACACCTGATTTTACTGGTGAGCTATCAGATATTTCAATTGGGGATGCCTGGTCACCACAACTTGAAAACAAAGGACATGGTTATTCTGTAGCTATAACGAGATCCAAAATATTTGATCAAATTTTAAATAAGTTAAATGTTAGAAATGATTTATATTTAAAAAAAATCCATTTGAAAAATGCAGTACGTATGCATGCACATATGATTGAATTTAAAAAAGTTGGTTCGTATTTAAGAATTGAAAAATTAAAAGAAAAAGGACCAGTACCACTATATGACTTAGAGCCAAGTAATATATCCTGGATGAGAAAAAAAATAGAATTATTCATAGGTTTGATAATTTCAATCGCTTCTAATAAAAAAGCAAAAAATCTTTTTTCATTATTTAATTCAAATTTAATGGGATTTGTCTTTAAAATTATAAGACAAATATGGAAATCAATTTCAAAGCCCACAAAAAGAAAAGGCTTAGATAACATAAGAATAATTAAGATTAAAAATAAAAGACTTAAGGAGTTTTTGTAAGCAGAATAGTTTAAATTAATATGATGAGTGGTTTTTTTAAAAGACTTAAAGATGAGATATCTTATTTGAGAAACAAAAATTGGACACTAACGGAAACAGGGCAATTTTGGGATAATTTAGAGGAGTATGACGATATAAATTCTAAAATTTACCCTTACCAAATGCGTTTTTTGAATTCAAAAAAAATGATTGATGAGATTAAAATAAAAGACTTTAAACCAAACAATTGTTTAGATATACAAACAAGAACCGGTAATGGTACCATTTTTTGGTCTAAAGAATTTCCCACTGCAGAATATTTTATAGCAGATTTCAGCAAAAATTTTCTTGAAAAAAGTAAAAATAATCTAAAAGAAAGAAATATAAATTTTAAAGATTTTTTTATTGAAAAATTTCCATTACCGTTTAGTGACAGCCAGTTTGATTTTACAATTAGCTATGAGACCATAGAACATGTTGCAAATTATGAAAATTTTTTTTCAGAATTAATAAGAGTTACCAAAAAAAATGGAATAATCATCCTTACATGTCCAAATATAAGTTGGGAAATTGTACATTTTATTGCTGCGGTTTTAAATATTAATCATAGTGAAGGACCTCATACCTTTTTAAAAAAAAAATTAATTGATAAAATTATTAACTCAAATAATCTTAGTGTTTTAGATTACAATACAACAATTTTTTTGCCTTTTAATAATAAGATTTCTATTAAAATAGATAAAATTCTAAATCAAATAACACCAAAGGTAATTAAAAGATTATTGTTTCTAAGACACACATACATACTAAAAAAAAATTAAATGAATTTTTCAGAACTAATTAATATAAATCCTGTTTTGAGTTCATTTTTTGGTATTTCGGTCTTAATTATTAATTATTTTTTTTCTTATT
>CABYHH010000024.1 GCA_902518835.1 uncultured Pelagibacteraceae bacterium | reverse complement strand
AAGGAAGATCTTCAAAAGGAATTAGAGGTATAGTCTTGTCCCCCAATGATCAAATAGTATCTTTATCTATTATAGATAGTGGTAAAAATCAAAAAAATGGAAAAAAAACCCAAGATGAAAAATCTGAGCAAAAAGCAAAAGAAAAGTTTATTTTATCTATTACAGAAAATGGTTATGGAAAAAAAACATCTCATATAGATTATAGGGTTACGAATAGAGGAGGGAAGGGTATTATAGGAATAGTTAATTCAGAGAGAAACGGTAATATTTCCTCTTCTTTTCCAGTATATGATGGAGATGAGATTTTGATCTCAACAAATAAAGGTAGGGTTATTAGAGTAGCTGTAAAAGAAATAAGAACAGCTGGTAGGAATACCCAAGGAGTAAGAATTATTAAATTATCTGGTCAAGAAAAAGTAGTTACCGCTGATAAAATAGATGATAATTTAGTTTAATGAATAAAATTGCTATTTATCCAGGAACTTTTGATCCAATTACATATGGACATATTGATGTAATTAAAAAGGGTCTGAAATTATTTGATAAGATTGTCGTAGCTGTTTCAGATGCAGATAATAAAAATTATCTTTTTAGTTCAGAAGAAAGAATTTTGATTGTAAAAAAAGCCTTATTCTCAGACCTTAAACTTAACAAAAAAAAGATTATAATTATTTCTTTCACATCATTGACTACAGATTTATGTAAAAAATTCAAATCTAATATTATTTTGAGAGGTTTGAGGGCTGCTTCTGATTTTGAATATGAATTTCAATTAGCTGGTATGAATAGAAAATTGAATAAAGATATAGAAACTTTATTTTTAATGTCTGATGTAGAAAACCAAATAATCTCCTCTAGATTGGTGAAAGAAATAGTCAAACTAAAAGGGAATATTAAAAAGTTTACAACAAAAAGCACAATTAAATTTATCAAAAAGAAATATGAATAAGTTTTTAACTAAATTAATTATTTTATTTTTTTTATTAACAAATCAAACTATATCGGAGGAAAATATTATGATATTAAAATTAAAAGATGGTGATGTGAAGATTGAGTTATTTGAAGATGTTGCGCCTAAACATGTGAAAAGAATTAAAGAATTGGCGAACTCTGGAAAATATGACAATGTTGTATTTCATAGAGTAATAGACGGGTTTATGGCTCAAACTGGTGATGTTAAATTTGGTAATTCTTCTTCAAGTGATTTTGATCTGAGGAGAGCAGGTATGGGGGGATCTGAATTGCCTGACTTACAACAGGAATTTAGCAGTTTACCACACGATAGAGGAACATTGTCAATGGCTCGATCCTCAGATCCAAATAGTGCTAATAGTCAATTTTTTATATGTTTTAAACCAGCACCCTTTCTAGACAGACAATATACTGTTTTTGGCAAAGTCTTAGAAGGTATGGAGTTCGTAGATAAGATTAAACGAGGGGATGAAAATCAGAATGGCTCAGTGGAAGATCCAGACAAAATAATAAGTTTTAAATCTTTATAATTTTTTTTAATGGCACTAACTAAGTTTGCCTTTAAACTTTTAAAAACAAATAATTACGCTCGATGTGGTTTAATAGAGACACATAGAGGAAATATAAAAACACCCACTTTTATGCCTGTTGGGACGCAAGCCACAGTAAAAGCATGTACAATAGATGATATTAAGAAAACTGGTTCTGAAATAATCTTAAGTAATACTTATCATTTGATGATACGTCCTGGAGTAGAAAGAATTATTGCTGCTGGTGGATTACATAAATTTATGAATTGTGATCTTCCAATTTTGACTGATTCTGGTGGGTTCCAAGTTATGTCACTGTCAAAATTAAATAAGATTGATAAAGAAAAGGGAGCTATATTTAACTCACATGTAGATGGAAAAAAATTTTACTTAAGTCCTGAGGAAAGTATTAGAATTCAAATTGGATTAAATTCCGATATAGTAATGATTATGGACGAATGTCCGAAAAAATCAAAAGATTATGATTTAATTAAAAAATCAATGAATTTGTCTCTTCATTGGGCAGAGAGATCAAAAAAAGCTTTTGGTGAAATTCCCCACAAGGCCCTTTTTGGTATTATTCAGGGCGGTCTTTTTGATGATTTGAGATTAGAGTCCTTAAATGGTTTACAAAAAATTAATTTTGATGGATATGCTATTGGTGGTTTAGCTGTAGGGGAGTCGCAGTCAGAAATGTTTAAAGTTTTGGATAATTTAAAGAAATATTTGCCAATTAAAAAACCTCATTATTTAATGGGTGTAGGCACTCCTTCTGACATAATTGGTGCTGTTAAGCGTGGTGTGGATATGTTTGATTGCGTATTACCAACAAGATCTGGCAGAACGGGATTAGCTTTCACATGGGATGGAAGGGTTAACATCAAAAATTTTAAATATCAAAATGATAACACCCCTTTAGATAAAAAATGCAAAAATTTAAGTTTGAACAAGTACTCTAAGAATTATTTAAATCATCTTTTTAATACAAATGAGATTCTTGGTTCTATGCTTTTAACATTACACAATATAAATTTTTACCAGGAATTAATGGCTGCGATTAGAAACAATATTATGCAAGGTACATTTGACCAATTTCATGACAAATATATTGATAAATTGTAATAAAAAGAAACCATTTGTCTCAGTAATTCTTATTTGAATTATTTGTATAAATATGTATATACGATGTTCTTAGAGTATATGTGGGCCCTTAGCTCAGTTGGTAGAGCAATTCCCTTTTAAGGAATGGGTCGATGGTTCGAGTCCATCAGGGCTCACCATTTATAAAGATTTAATTGGTGGATATTTTATAATAATTTCATTTGTCCACTCTTGAATTTGTTTAATTCTGTTATCAGCTGATGGGTGTGTGCTCATAAACTCTGGTGGTGCCTTTCCTTTATTAGCTTCTTTCATTCTTTCCCAGATTTTTGTTGTTTCTTTAATATTATATCCTGACAAAGATGAGAAAATTAATCCTAAATAATCTGCTTCACTTTCTTGCTTTCTGTTGAAAGGGTTCATAATGCCTATTTGTGAAATTAAACCTACTGTATTCATTCCTGTTACTCTATTTACCTGAGAAAGTTTTCCACCACTAAATATGTCAAATAATTGTGTGCCTGTATTTAAGAGTACATTTCTACTTGCTCTTTCTACTGAGTGTTTAGCGACAGCATGTGCAATCTCATGTCCCATCACAGCTGCTAAGCCATTTATATTTTTTGTTATATCTAGTAACCCCGTATAAACAGCTATTTTACCACCTGGCATACACCAGGCATTTTTGATTTTTTTATTATCTATTAGAATATACTCCCAATCAAAATATTTAGTTGGATCGTCTAGATTTGATTTATAGAAATATTCACTAATTGAGTATTCCATCTTTTTGCCAATTTCTTTAATTTCATTAAGACTTTTTGAGTCATCACTCATTTTTTCCTTTTCTTTGACTTTCTCATATATAGCAGCAGCTTGAGCATTTAATTTTGATTCAGGGATTATTTTGAGCTGTCTTCTTTCGGTAATAGGAGTAGTTGTGCATGAATTAAGCATCATTCCGCAACAACCACATCCCACATAAGTTAAAAATTTTCTTCTATTCATTTTTGAGTAACATTGATATTATCATAAAGTGAATCTTAATAACAAAATTTTATTAGTACTTTTTATAATTGCAATAGTTTTTGTTATATATTCAAGTTTTAAGTAATTTATGGCAAAATTAAAAAAAAAGAAATCATTAACCTTAATTCTTAGAAATTATTTTATTACTGGTGTAGTTGTCTTAATTCCCATAGGTTTTACATTGTATTTAAGCAAAATATTGATAGGGGTTTCATCTAAAATTATTCCAGAAAATATAAATCCTAATAGTTATTTACCATTTGCAATACCTGGAATAGAAATCATTATTTCATTAATTTTTATCACAATTGTTGGAGGTTTGTCTTTATCATTTTTAGGCAAACGAATTCTAAAACTTATTGATGATTTATTTAAAAGAATTCCTGTTTTAAGAACCATTTATTCTGCAATAGTTCAAATGACAGAAACGTTTTCTAATAAAGATGAGAATGGAAAAAAAAGTGTCGTATTAGTAGAGTATCCTAGAAAGGGTGTTTGGGCTGTTGGATTTGCGACAAAAGAAAATAAAGGAGAGATGGCTGAAAAAACTAATAAAAAATTAATTAACGTCTTTGTTCCCACAACACCAAATCCTACAAGTGGTTTCTTATTAATGTTTCCAATAGATGAAGTTATACATCTTAATATGACTTTTGAGGAAGCATCCAAATTCATTGTTTCCGCGGGAACATCTACAGTTAAAAATTAAGCTAAATCGTTGACGATATCTGCCCGGTCATACAATTTGATTAATGGTTTAAATTTACGTATATCTTCTTTTTCATTTTCAATTCTTTTTATTTCTTTTTCAGCCAAAATAAAAAGATTGTGATTACGTATTGGGTCTGCCAATTTAAAATTTTTAATGCCACTTTGTTTAAAACCAAGAATATCACCAAAACCTCTTAGTTTCATATCCTCTTCTGATATTTTAAATCCATCATTGGATTCTTTTAATATATTAATTCTTTTTTTTGCATTATTGCTCAAATTTGATTTAAACATTAAAATACATGTAGACTCCTTATTACCTCTTCCGACTCTACCTCTTAGTTGATGCAACTGAGATAAACCGAACTTATTTGCATTTTCTATTATTATTACATTTGCATTAGGAAAATCTATACCTACTTCGATTATAGTAGTTGATACTAAAATTTTAAAATCATTCCTTAAAAATTTATTCAAGATTTTTTCTTTTTCTTCAACAGTTGTTTTTCCATGAAGTAAATAAACCTGATGTGGAAATAATTTCTTTAAATATTCGGATTTTTTTACTGCTGAGGTATGATCAATTTTTTTTGATTCTTCTATCAAAGGGCATACCCAAAATATTTGGTTTCCTATGTGAATTTCTTTTTTAACAAAATTAATTACATCCTCAATCTTACTTTCAAGTTTACTATAAGTCTTAATAGGTTTTCGAACATTTGGTTTTTCTCGTATAATTGAAAGATCCATATCACCATATATTGTCATTGTTAAAGTACGTGGGATTGGTGTTGCTGTCATTAAAAGAACATCGCAATCTCTTCCAGCTTTATCAGATAACCTTTTTCTTTGACTAACACCAAATTTATGTTGTTCATCAATTATTATTAATCCTAGTTTTCTAAATTCAACTTTTTTTTGAAATAGGGCATGTGTTCCAAAAATTATATCAATTTTCTTATTTAATAATTTATCTAAAATACTTTTTTTATCTTTATATGTTGATTTTCCAGAAAGTAATTCTATTTTAATATTTTTAGGAAATATTTTTTTCGCTAATAAAAAATGTTGTCTAGTTAATATTTCAGTAGGAGCCATTACTGCTACTTGAAAACCAGAATTAATTGTGTTGAAAGCAGATAATAAAGATACTATAGTCTTACCACTTCCTACGTCCCCTTGAAGTAATCTAAACATTTTATTATCAGAGCACAAATCTTTATTAATTTCATTTAATGTTTTATTTTGGTCATTGGTTAATGAAAAATTTAATTTAGATATTATTTCATTTTGTTGTTTGGTATCGAATTTTTTTTTAGTTTTTTTAGTTTTTTTGATTTTTTTTCTAATTTCTGAATTTACTAAAAAAGTTGAAAAAATTTCATCAAAAGCAAGTCTTTGATAAAAGTTTTCATTAAATTTGCCTATATTTTCTGGCTCATGTAATTTCTTGATTGAGTCGTTCCATCTCTCATTGCCAAATTTTTGTAATATCTCTTTTGAATGCCATTCCTCGATTTCAGGTAATTTTTCAATAATTTGTAATATAATCTTATTGTAAACTTTTTCACTCACACCATCAGTTAATGAATAGCTATTATGCTTTTGTTTTATAATAGAGGAGTCTTCTGAAATATATTTAGGATTTGTTAACTGATATTTATTGCGAAAAAATTGTATTTTTCCGCTAATAGTTACTTCTTTTCCAATAGGTAAAATCTTTTTAACATATCCTTCATAACTATTAAAAAAGACACAATCTATTTCACCTGTTTCATCTTTACATACAACTCGATTTGGTAGGTTTCTTATTCTTGGAAATAGATATTTTTGTGGAATTATAGTTATAGTTTGAACTTCGTTTATTTTTAAATCTTTAATCTTTGATGACAGTGATCTATCAGTATAGAATTTTGGTAATTTCCATAATAGGTCGAAAATGGTATTTATTTTTTTCTTTTTTAAAAGATTTGTTGTTTTTACACCCACACCTTTTAGAGAACTTAGGTCAGATAATAAATATTCATAATTTCTTTTAATATCCATAAACTAATATTATATTCCTATTATGACCACTGATATAGAACAATTAAAAAAAAAAATTATTTACAGATCAAATTATCGCGGCACCAAAGAAATGGACAAACTATTAGGTGCTTTTACCAAAAAGTACGTAGATCAATTGGATTATGAGGATTTAAATGAATTAACCAAACTCTTGGAAATAGATGACAACAATCTTTACAATTTTTATAATGGTTTAAAAACCAATATACAATTTGAAGATAATAAAATTAATAATTTATTTAAAAATTTTGAATATTAATCATTATAATGGCGGAGAGACTGGGATTCGAACCCAGGAAAGAGTTGCCCCTTTGCCGGTTTTCAAGACCGGTGCTTTCAACCGCTCAGCCATCTCTCCTTGATAAAGCTTTTTATAATTAAAAATATTTAATTCAACTATAAAATAGTTTAATTATAAGAGAATTATTTAAATCTCAATAATGCCAATGAAACCTGATTTTCAAAAAGGATTATTATTAACTTCATTAGGATCATTTTGGTGGGGTTTCATTGGAGTTTTTTATTTTGAGTATGTTTCATTTATTGGTCATATAGAAGTAATTGTTCATAGGTGTATATGGACAGCAATAATGTTAATTGTAACAACTTCTTTTTTATCAAAATGGAAAATTTTTTTTAATTTAATATCAAATAAAAAATATTTAATTTATCTTTTTTTTTCTGGCTTTCTAATATTTGTTAATTGGTCAGTTTGGATTTACGCTGTTTCAACTGATAGAATTATTGATGCAAGTTTTGGTTACTTTATCATGCCAATACTTAGTGTATTATTTGGATATATTTTTTTTAGAGAAAATTTGAATAAAAAAAGAATTTTTTCTATCACTCTCGTTTTTATATCTATCATCATTTTAATTTTTTTTAATTACAAAGCTATTCCTTGGGTGGGTTTAATAGTTGCCTTCAGCTGGTCATTGTATAATTTGGTTAGAAAGAAAATTAATGTCGAAACTGATATTGGATTGTTAATAGAAAGTTTATTCATTTTTCCTTTTGTACTGATAGTTTTTTATATAATAACAATGAATGGCTTTAACGATTTTAGTCTATCCAACCCTGGATTAAGTTTATTTTTGATTTTGGCAGGACCAATGACTGTGATTCCCTTATTTTTATATGTTAGAGGTGTTGAACTTATTGGTCTTGGACCAACTGGAATGATATTCTACATAACTCCAACATTACAGTTCATTTTAGGTTATTTTTATTACAATGAGGACTTTTCATTAATAAAATTTGTTAGTTTTATTATTATATGGATTGCAGTAATTATATATCTCAAGGATCTATATGAAAATAGTTAAGTTTTCTTTTTTATTATTTATTTTTTTCAACACTTATTTATTTGCAGATAACAATGTTGAATTCGAAATTTGGAAAAATAAATTTAAAACTTTAGCAATTAAAGAAGGTATATCAGAGAATACTTTTAATATGGTTATGTCTGATGCTAAATTTTTACCAGACGTGATCAGATATGATAGATATCAACCTGAATTTTATGAAGATACCAAAACTTATATAGGAAAAAGAACTTCGATAAAAAAAGTACAAAAGGGTCGTGATTTTTACAAAAAAAATATTAATTTAATAAATAGAATTGAAAAAAAATATAATGTAGAAAAAGATTTACTATTATCCTTAATGGGTATTGAAACTAATTTTGGTACCTATGTTGGAAAAATGGATATTATTTCATCTTTGTCTACCCTAAGTTTTGATAAAAGAAGATCTGATTTTTTTACCAATGAACTTTTAATTTTGCTAAAATTAATTGATGATAAACAAGTTAACTATAAAACACTTTATGGGTCATGGGCTGGGGCATTTGGTTTTTTTCAATTTATGCCATCAACCATTAAAAGTTATGCAATAGATTTTAATAAAGATAATTTTATAGATCTCAAGAGCTCAACAGACGCTTATGCGTCAGCAGCAAATTATTTAAATAATATGGGCTGGAAAAAAGATTCTCATTGTTTTTATAAAATTAAATTGAAAGAAAATATTAATAAGAAGTATTTAAATGTTTCTGCTAGGAAATTAAACAATAAAAAAAAATTAAAATATTTTAAGAA
This sequence comes from uncultured Pelagibacteraceae bacterium, assembly GCA_902518835.1. Lineage (GTDB taxonomy): Bacteria > Pseudomonadota > Alphaproteobacteria > Pelagibacterales > Pelagibacteraceae > Pelagibacter. The sequence goes on along the minus strand of CABYHH010000024.1, from coordinate 2,411 downwards.
ATTTATTGTAGACTCAGAAAAACTTAATTTTTTAAATGAAAATATGAAAGTTTCAATTATAACACCTGACAAAGATATAATACCCGATGCAGAAACTTTAAATCCAGCATATGTAGTTTTTGACAATTATGAAATAATTTTAAAATGGAATAGATCTTTAAGATTTGCACTTGCGGTGTGTACTTTAAAGGATAAGATAAAAAATGTACTATAAGTTTATTTCTTTACTCTTTTTTACACTCTTGTTGAGTTGTCAACAAATAAATTCAAATAAAAAAGATAAAATATATTTCGACATTCAAAATAAGTTTAAAAACTCCGGATTTGCACTTGTTTATAGTGAAAACCTGTCTGAAATAAAATCTTTAGAAACTAGATCACTCGACATATACCACAAATCTTTAAAGAAAAAAACAAACGTAAAAATCTTAAATCCGAAAAATGGTAAATTTGTTATCGCGAATGTAAAATCAAATAAGATAAGATTTTCAAATTTTTATAATTCAGTAATAAGCCCTAGAATAGCAGAAGATCTTAGTCTAAATTTAGATGAACCGTTTATTGAAATCATATCTATTTCTAAAGGTTCTACTTTCATAGCAAAAAAGGCCAAAACTTTTGATGAAGAAAAATCAGTGGCTGAAAAGGCCCCAATAGACGGGGTAAAAATAAGTAACTTAAATTTGAAGCCAATTAAGATTAAAAAAAATAAAAAAGAATTATTTTCTTATTCTATAAAAGTTGCTGATTTTTATTACAAAGATTCAGCTAAATTAATGCTTAGCAGAATACAAAATGAAACGTCAATTAAAAATTTACAGATTATTAGATTAAGTAAAACAAAATATAGGTTATTAATAGGTCCTTTTGATGATATAAAAAGCTTAAAAAACTCGTTTGAAATGATGAACATACTTAATTTTGAAAACTTAGAAATAATTAAAAATGTTTAAAAATTTTTTTTTTATTTTTGTTGTCTTTTACTTTTGTTTATCAAATTCTTTGAAAGCTAATATTGATATTAATGCTAGAACTGCAATCCTCCAGGATTTTTTGTCTGGAGAAATATTATATGAAAAAGATGCAGATAGATCAATTTACCCAGCTTCAATGACAAAAATAATGACTAGTATTATTGCTTTTGATTTAATCGAGTCAGGAGACTTAAAATTAGATGAGAAATTTTTGATTTCAGAAAAAGCTTGGAGATTATCTACTTCAGGCTACTCATCAATGTTTGTTATGGTTGGTGACGAAGTCTCAGTAAGAGACTTACTGAAAGGTATAATTGTAGCATCTGGAAACGATGCATGTATAGCACTCGCTGAGGGAATAGCTGGAACCGAGGAAGAATTCGCAATAATGATGACTTCAAAAGCAAAGGAAATTGGTATGGAAAATACTAATTTTTCAAATTCGTCAGGTATTAACGATCCAGATAATTATTCAACAGTCAGAGATATTATGATTATGTCAAATTATCTTATAAAGAACCACCCAGAATATTATGCATGGTTTAAAGAAAAAGATTTTACATGGGATAGAACAGGAGGGGATCCAATTACCCAGGGTAATAGAAATCCACTGCTTTATAAAAATATGGGAGCCGATGGTATAAAGACAGGATACTTAGCAGTTGAAAAGTACTCTTTAGCCTCTTCTATTGATCGAAATGGTAGAAGGCTTATTGCTGTTGGCAGTGGCTTTGAAACTAAAAAATCAAGATCAAGGCAAAGTAGCAAACTACTTACATATGGTTTGACAAATTTTGATTTAGTAAAAATTTCTACAAAAAATGATCCCTTTCAAAATATCGAAGTTTGGTTAGGTAAAGAAAAATTTGTAAAAGTATATACTAATACAGATATTTATAAGATTATAAAAAAAGGACAGAAAAAAAAATTAAAAATAAGAATGGTTTACGATGGCCCAATAGAGGCTCCTATTAAGAAGGATCAAATTTTAGCAAGATTAAAAATCATATACGATGAGGAATTAGTTGGTGAGTACGAATTATTATCAATGAAAGATATTCAGAGGGTTAATATTTTTTCTAGGTTAATAAAATCTTTAAATTATTTAATTTGGGGTGATGTCTAATAAACCTGTAATTGTATTTGAAGGTATTGAAGGTAGTGGAAAATCATATCACCTAGATAATGTGTCAAGATATTTAAAGAAAAAAGGCGTAGATTATATAAAAATACGTGAACCTGGAGGAAACTTAAATTCAGAAAAAATAAGAAAATTAATTTTGAACAATAAATCAAATTTCAATAAGGATACAGATTTACTCCTTTACCTAGCATCAAGGAGTGAAAATATGAAATTACTTAAAAAAAATTTCAAAAAAAAAATAATTTTAATCGATCGATTTGTTGACTCAACCATAGCATATCAACATTATGGCT
>CABYHH010000023.1 GCA_902518835.1 uncultured Pelagibacteraceae bacterium | reverse complement strand
AAATACAATTTTGGGGAAACTCGATGATTATTAACCCTAGTGGACAGATAATTGGAAAACTAAGTAATAACAAGGAAGAAATATTAATTAAAGAAATCGATTACAAAAAAATTGATAAAACAAGAGAACATTGGCCTTTTTTACGAGATAGAAGAATTGATTTTTACAAAGGCATATTAAAAAATCCCTCAGATGAGTGAAAAACTTAATGAGTATAGAATGCCCGCAGAATGGGAGGCCCAAGATTCAACTTGGATTGTTTGGCCGTATAATAAAAACGATTGGCCTGGCTTATATCAATATATTCCTGATGTGATTTTAGAAATTATATCCAAAATCTCAAAAAACCAGAGAGTTAATTTGATAATAAATGATAGTACTAAAAGTATAAAAAAGTTAATCAAAAACAAAAAAATCAAAAATATTAAATTTCATAAAATTAAGACTGATAGGATATGGTTAAGAGACTCTGGGCCAATATTTTTGATTAATAAAAAAAATAAAAAAAAAATAATATTAAATTTTGGTTTCAGTGGATGGGCTAAATATAATAATTATAAGAATGATAATAAAATTAATGACAATATTAGTAAAATTACCAGATTAAAAAAAATTAATCCGATTATGAAAAAGAATAACAATATTAGAAAAATTATAATGGAAGGTGGGGCTTTCGATATAAATGGTCATGGGTCAATTTTGCTTACAGAGGAATGTTTGCTAAGTAAGACCCAAGAAAGAAATAAAAACTTCAACAAAAGAGACTACGAGGAATTGTTTTTTAAATATCTTAATATTAATAACTTTATATGGCTAAAAAAAGGAATCTCAGGTGACGATACTCATGGACATATTGATGATATTTCAAGATTTGTCTCAAAAAATACAATTATGACTGCTGTTGAAAATAATAAAAAAGATAAAAACTATAAAAATCTTAACGAAAATTTAAAAATTTTAAAAAAATCTAGAAATTATAAAGGTAAAAAATTTAAAATTATAAAGGTACCGATGCCTTCGCCAATTTTAATCAAAAATACAAGGGTTCCAGCAAGTTATATGAATTTTTATATTTGTAATAAAATAATTTTATTACCAATTTTTAAAGTAAAAGAAGACAAAAAAGCAATCAAAATTTTCAAAAATTATTTTAGATCAAAAAAGATTGAAACAATTGACTGTAGTAAGTTAATATGGGGCTTCGGTGCGATACATTGTATGACACAGCAAGAACCTAAGATTTAGTAGGCTGGTTTTAATCTAGCTAATAATAGTCTAAAAGGTATTAACATTAAAAGAGCAACAAAGATTTTGACTGCTAAATCTCCAAGGGATAATGTTACCCAAGGTATTCCAGTTCCGTAAAAAGATATAGAGAAGAATAAGAAAGTATCGATAGTTGAGCCAATTAGAGAAGATGTCAAAGGAGCTATATACCATTTTTTTTGTCGTAATTGATCAAATATTTGAACATCTAAAAGCTGTGCAATAATAAATGCCGTTCCAGATCCAATTGCTATTCTAATTGAAATTAAATCTGTGAAATTTGTAGAAAATATTAGTGTAAATAAAATTCCTATTGTAAAACCTATATAAACAATCTGTCTTGCAATAATCTTTCCATAAGATCTATTAGCTAAATCAGTAATTAAAAAAGCAATCGGATAACTAAAGGCTCCATAAGTTAATATTTCTTCTAAACCATAATAATTTATAGGAAATTGGACTAGATAATTAGATGCTAAGACAACAACCCCCATGATGAAAGAGAGTAATAAAAATAATTTACTCATTAAGCACTTTTAGATTGAACTATTTTTTTTTGAAAAGGTGATTTTATTAATAAATTTTTTCTCAATTTTTTTAATCTTGGTGATAAATTTTTATTCTTAACTGTCTTTAAAAACTCATCAAAACTTCCCTTTTTATCTACTGTTCTTACCCCAGAATTACTAACTGTTAATTTTAAACTTCTCTTTAAAATTTCACTAGTAAATTTAACTTTTTTTAAATTTGGGAGGAATCTTCTTTTTGTCTTATTATTAGCATGACTAACGTTATGACCTTTCATTGGGATTTTTCCAGTAAGTTCACATTTTTTTGACATAATAGTTATGACTATATAAAGTGAGTTATAGATATCGTCAAGTTTATAAGATTTTTGTTAGTGATTTTTTCCGATAATTTCAGTAAAATTTTTAACTCCATCTTTTTTTAATAGTTCTTTAAGCTCTTTTTTTATCATATTAACTATATTTGGTCCCTTGAAGACCAATCCTGTGTAAAGTTGAACATAATTAGCACCAGCTAAAAATTTTTCATACGCACTTTTTCCTGAGTCTACTCCCCCTACACCAATAATTTTTACCCTTCCATTGAGAAGTTTATAAAATTTATTTATCAATTTGGTGGATTTTTCTTTTATTGGCTTACCTGATAAGCCTCCTTTTTGATGCTTTTGAATATTATTTAAAGAGTCTCTAGTGGAATCTGATGTATTTGAAACAATTATTACTTCAATCTGATTAGATAATAAAACCTCAGATATCCTGCTTATATCATCATTACTAATATCTGGAGATACCTTGACTGCTATTGGAATTTTTGAACTTAGTTTCTTTTTTTCTTTATCAATAATCTCAAGAAGTTCATTTAATTTTGTTTGATCGTGAAAACTTCTAAGGTCTTCAGTATTAGGTGATGAAATATTTACAGTAATATAATCGGCATTTTGGTGAAATATTTTCAGGCATTCTACATAGTCTCCAAGTCTATTTTTTGTGTTTTTATTTGGTCCAATATTTATTCCTAATAAACCAGTTTGTTTATTAGATCTAATTCTCTCTAAAACATTTTGAGCACCTAGGTTGTTAAAACCAAGCCTATTTATCAATGCTTCGTCCTCTACTAACCTAAATACTCTTGGTTTAGGATTTCCAAATTGTTTCAATGGTGTAATAGTGCCAACTTCAACAAATCCAAATCCTAGCCTAAATAGTGTATTATATACTTCAGCATTTTTATCAAAGCCTGCCGCCATACCAATTGGGTTTTCTAAATCTTTACTAAATAACTTTGTTTTGAATAAAGGGTTATCTTTATCATCGTCTAAAATATTAGGAACAAAATTAAATTTTAAAGATTTAATTGCTAAATTATGTGCTGTTTCAGGATCTAACTTGAAAATTAAAGATCTTATATTTGCAAACATTATTTAATTTTATTTAATATAAGATCTTTTGTTTCTTTAACACCAAAAAAACTTATAAAAAATCCCATTCGAGGTCCATTTTCTTCACCAAATACAACTTCATAAATCAATTTAAACCAATCTCTTAGATTTTCAGAATAACCATTTTCTTTTCCAGTTGAATATACTAGAGTCTGAATATCCTCTGGTGACATTTTATCATTACACTTATCAAGAGTATTAATTAAAGCTTTAAGTACAATTTTTTCTTTATCACTTGGGGTTTTATATTTTTTTTGTTTTTTAATCACATCATTAAAATACTGGATTGCATTGCTAACTAGGCCATCAAAAATTGGAAAATCTTTTTCTGAAATATCTTTTTTATATTTTTTTACGAATTTCCAAAGAAGTTCCTTGTTGTTAGCATTACTTGTTTCGACGAGATTTAAAAGCATTGAAAAAGACATTATCATTTGCTCTTCTGGAATATCACTATCATGAACATGCCAGACAGGATTCATCAAAAGTTGTAGCTCATCTTGATTTTTTGCTTTACTTAATAATTCTAAATACTCGTCCACAGTTCTTGAGACAATATCTTTATATAATTTTTTTGCTCTTTTAGGATTTTGATACATATATAAAGATAAACTTTCCGGTGATGCATATTTTAGCCACTGATCAATTGTAATTCCGTTGCCTTTTGATTTAGAAATTTTCTCACCTTTTTCATCTAAAAACAATTCATAAGCAAATCCAGATGGATTTGTTTTTCCAATTAGTTTTATTATTTTTGAAGATAAAATTGCGCTTTCGATAAGATCTTTACCATACATTTCAAAATCTACATCTAAAGCATACCATCTCATTGCCCAATCAACTTTCCATTGAAGCTTGCAATTTCCATCTAGAATACTTTTCTCCAAATCTTTGCCACAGTTGTCAAAAATTATTTTCAATTTATCTTTATTTATTTCTTTAATAGGAATTTCTAAAACATGGCCAGTATCTGGACAAATTGGTAAAAAGGGACAATAAGTTTTTTGGCGCTCCTTTCCTAATGTAGGGAGGATAATATTCATAATTCCGTCGTAGTTTTCTAAAATTACTTTAAGAGTTGAATTGAAAAATCCCGATTTATAAAGCTCACTTGAACTTTTAAAATTATATTTAAAATTGAAACTATCTAAAAAATTTTTAAGCATTTGATTATTATGTTCTCCAAAACTATTAAACTTATTGAATGGATCTGGAACCTCAGTTAGAGGCTTATGTAAATTTCTTTCAAGTAACTCCTTGTTAGGCACATTATCGGGAACTTTTCTAAGTCCATCCATATCGTCTGAAAACGTTATAATTTCACAAGGAAGATCTGTTAAATGTTTTAAGGCATTTACTATCATAGAAGTTCTTGCTACTTCGCCAAATGTTCCAATGTGTGGAAGACCACTAGGACCATATCCTGTTTGAAGAGTAATTTTACCTTTTTTATCTATGAAAGATTTTCTTTCTCGAAGCATTTTTTTTGCCTCTACAAAAGGCCAGGCGTTAGTTTTTTCTAAATTCTCTTTTTTAATCATGAATATTCTAATAAAGTCATTAATTTACGATTTTACTAATTCATATAGAGTTGAAATTTATTTACCATAAAATAATGTTCTTTCAAAATGACTAATTATAAAACGGTTTTTTTTACTCTTGGTATTCTTCAAATTATTCTTGGAATATTTATGTTGATACCTATCATCGCACAATTCTTTTATAATGAAATCGACTCATCTTTTCTAAGTGCTTCGATTGTTACAATTATTTTTGGAACCTTATTTTTTCTATCAAATTTAGATCATGACAAAAAATTGAATTTACAGCAGGCTTTTTTAGTAACAGCATTATCATGGCTTAGTATTGCAATTTTTAGTTCTCTTCCTTTTATATTTTCTGACACTAATTTTTCAATCACAAATGCTTTTTTTGAGAGTATGTCAGGAATCACTACAACAGGTTCTACAATTATTTCAAATCTTGAAAGTATGCCAAAAGGAATTTTACTTTGGAGAGCTATATTACAGTGGTTAGGAGGAATTGGAATTATTGTCATGGCAATTACTTTGATGCCAATTATGAATGTTGGAGGTATGCAGCTATTTAAAATATCAAATAATGACACGTCTGAAAAAATACTACCAAAATCAAAAGAAATTGCTTTAAGATTAATTTTTATCTATTTGATACTAACATTATTTTGCGCCGTATCTTACAAGATACTTGGCATGAATATTTTTGATAGTTTGACTCACGCCATGACTACAATAGCAACAGGAGGTTTCTCGAATTACAATGACTCCATTGGTTTTTTTAATAGTATCTCAATAGAAATTTCGGCAATGGTATTTATTATCTTGGGAAGTTTACCATTTATAGTTTACATAAAATTTCTTAATGGTAACAAAAAAATTTTTTTGAATGATATACAAATTAGAACTTTTATAAAAATTATATTAATAAGTATTGTTTTACTTGCAATATATCTAGCTCTCAGTCAATCAAACTCATTTAATTTAAGATCTATTTTTTTTAATGTTATCTCTATATTGACAGGTACAGGGTATGTAAATGCGCAGTTTGATAATTGGGGAGGTTTTCCAATCGTTTTATTTTTATTACTTATGTTTATTGGAGGATGTGCGGGCTCAACAACCTGTGGAATTAAGATATTTAGAATTCAGATACTTTACTCTTTTATTTCGAATCAATTAAAAAAGATTATCTATCCTAAGGGGGTGTTTATTTTAAAATATGATCAAAATCCTGTTGACAATAAATTTATATCTTCGGTTATATCTTTCATTTATTTGTATTTTATGATCTTTTTTGCAATTACTGCTTTACTCTCTTTAACTGGGCTTGATTTCATTACTGCTATATCAGGAGCAGCAACATCCATATCAAATGTTGGGCCAGGACTTGGATCTATAATAGGGCCAAACGGGAATTTTTCTTCATTACCTGATATTTCAAAATGGATATTAACACTTGGTATGATTTTAGGTAGACTTGAATTATTTGCAATACTAGTGTTGTTCTTGCCATCTTTTTGGAGAAACTAAAATGATAGAGACTAAACAAAGATCATTTAACAAAATGTTCAAAATTTATTTCGATTACAGAATGTTAAAAATTTTGTTATTAGGCGTAATTTCAGGATTTCCGTGGGTATTGATTGGTAGCAGTCTTAGTTTATGGCTTAAAGAAGACGGATTAAGTAGATCAACTATAGGATGGGCTGGTTTAATCTTTGGAGTTTATGCATTTAATTACTTATGGGCACCTTTAATTGATAGGGTACAAATTCCTTTTTTAACTAAAAAGATTGGTCATAGAAGAAGTTGGATTGTACTCATGCAAGTATTAATTTTAATTTCACTAATCCTATGGAGTTTTGTTAATCCAACTCAAAATCTAGCTCTTGTAATTACAATTGGTCTAATAATTGCAATAGCCTCTGCAACACAGGATATTACTGTCGACGCTTTAAGAATTGAACAAATTGGAGAGGATGAGGGTAAATCTATGGCCGCTGGGGCCGCAATGGCTGTTGTAGGTTGGTGGACTGGATATAAACTTGGGGGTGTTATATCATTATTCTCAGCGGAAATTTTACAAAATTTTGGTTTTGAAAATTACTGGCAACTTACATTTCTTATTTTGGGTGTTTTAGTAATTTTAATGAACATAGGGTTGATGTTTGTCAATGAATCAATTGACTCTGATAGGGTGAATACGCAAAGAGAGAATGATAAACTTATTTCAAAAAGATTTACAAAGGAAAATATAATCACAAAATTACTAACGTGGATTGGTGGAACAATTAGTGGGCCAATTATAAGTTTTTTTAAGAAGAATGGTTTTTCTATTGCTTTAGGAATTTTGGGATTTGTTTTCTTGTTTAAAGTCGGTGAAGCATTTTTAGGCAGAATGTCAGTCATTTTTTATAAAGAAATAGGATTTAGTAAATCAGATATCGCAATTTATTCTAAAACATTGGGATGGATTACTACAGTTATCTTTACACTTTTAGGTGGTTTATTTGTAATTAGATCTGGAGTTTTAAAAGCAATGTTTTTAGCAGGAGTTATTATGGCATGCACTAACTTATTATTTAGTGTGCTAGCTTGGACAGGTAAATCGGAATTATTATTTGCTGTAGCTGTAATTTTTGATGATATAGCAGCAGCTTTTGCCACTGTAGCATTTGTAGCATTCATTTCTTTATTGGTTGATAGAGCCTACACAGCTACACAGTATGCTCTATTAGCATCTATTGGTACTGCTGGAAGAACAACCTTGGCATCTTCCTCCGGAGCACTGGTGGATTGGTTAAATGGCGATTGGGGGACCTTTTTTATTCTTACCGCTCTAATGGTAATTCCCTCTTTAATTATATTATGGATTATGAGAAATAAGCTCCAATTAAGTGAAAAATAAATTTTTTAATTACACTATATCTAATATCTATTCAAAACCTTCTTTAAATTCAGAGGTTGTTTCTCAAATCCTGTATGGAGAAAAATTTAGAATTTTATCAAAAAAAGATAAATGGATAAAAATTAAGACTTATTATGATAAATATATTGGTTACATTAAAAATAAAAAATTTATTGAATACTTTAAACCTTCACATAAAATTTTTGTTTTAAAATCAACTATATTTATAAAAAAAAAAAATAAGTTTTATAAAACAAATAACTTTCTTTATTTTGCTTCGGGAATTTCAATCAAAAGAGCTTTCAAAAATTATTTAGAATTTGAGAGTAATAAATGGATAAGAAAAAAAGATACAAAAAAAATTAAACATGAAGAAAATAACTTTGTAAAAATCCTTAAATTATTTGTTAATAGCAAATATTTATGGGGAGGTAAAACAGGAAAAGGAATAGATTGCTCTGCTTTAGTCCAAATTTATTTCTATTATAATAGAATTTTTTTTCCAAGAGATACAAAAGATCAAATTATATATTGTAAAAAAAAAAAGAATAAAAAATTTTCTAAGGGAGATATTATCTTCTGGAGAGGACATGTAGGTATATGTATAAATAAAACTAAATTTATTCATGCCTACGGGCCAAAAAGAAAAGTGACAATAATGCCAATAAAATATGCTATTCAATTAATTTTGAAAACCGCGTCCCTGAAAATAAAAAAAATTAGTAATTTAAAAAATTTTTAATTTCTTCCAAAATCTGGTCTATTTATATCCTGTTTAAGTTTAAGTATTTTAGATCTTACTTTTTTTGTTTGAGTCAACTTTTTCAGAATGGAATTGTTATTTTTACGGTGTATGTCTTTTTTAAAGTGATTTAAGTTTTTTATAAATAAATCAATTGCTTTTGAAACGTTGACTCCATTGTCAAAAAAAATATCACGCCACATTACTTCATTTGAAGCAGCGATTCTTGAAAAATCTCTTAGACCGCCTGCGCTGAATTTTATCAAGTTATATTTTTGTCTTTTTTCAAAATCTTGGGCTGATTTAACTAAATTGTAGGCTATTAGGTGAGGTAAATGACTTGTCATAGAAAAAATTTTATCATGTTTTTTTGCATTCATAAGAACAGTTTTTGCACCTATTTTTTTCCAGAAAAATTCGAGAAATTTAATATGTTTAACATTGGATTTTTTTTCTTTAATTAAAATACACCATTTGTTATTAAATAAATCTCTTGTTCCATGCTCAGGGCCACTTACTTCTGAGCCTGCTATAGGGTGACTAGAAGTCCAAAAAATATTTTTCTTTAAATTCTTTTTGATTATTTTTGATGAACTCATTTTTGAAGATCCAATATCTGTAATTATGTGGCTGGGAGTTAAGAATTTATTTATTTTAAGGATTAAATTTTTGTACTGACTCATGGGAGTGCAAAAAATAATTAATTTTGATTTATGAACAGCATCCTCAGGTTTTTTAACTATCTCACAAGGTAACTTTAAACTTTTTATTTTTTTTAGGTTTCTTTTTGATTTTTCAAATACAAAAACTTTTTTTGCTAATTTCTTATATTTGATTTTTCTTAATAAAGAAGAACCTAAAAGCCCACAACCTAATATTAATATACTATTCATTTACTAAATATATTCTTCACTGATTTCATAAAATTTATATTCTCAATTTTTGAACCAATAGTTAATCGCAACATATTTTTAATTTTATACCCTTCCTCGGTAGACCTTAGAATGATTCCTTTTTCTTTTAATTTTTTATAAAAATACTTAGCTTTAAATTTACATTTTGAAAAGTCTAATAATAAAAAATTTGCACTTACTTCATTTGAATAAATTTGGTAATTTTTTAAAAAATTTTTAATTTTAGTTGCATATATAAGATTGTGCTTAATTGATTGTGATAAAAACTTTTTATCTTTTAAAGACTCTATCGCAGCTAATTGAGCGACCTCATTTACATTAAATGGGGGTTTGATAATATTTAATGCATCAATAATTTTTTTTGAACCATAACCCCAACCAACTCTTAAAGAAGCCAGACCATATATTTTTGAAAAAGTCCTTAAAATAAAAACATTCTCTTTACTTTTAAAAAGATCTAATCCCGACTTATAATCAGAATTTTTCATATACTCAAAATAAGCATCATCGATAACTAACAATATATTTTTTTTTAATCTTTTTCTTAATTCGAGAATCTCAGTTTTATTAAGGTAAGTTCCTGTTGGATTATTGGGATTTGCCAAAAAAACAATTTTTGTTTTATTTGTCACATTTTTCAAAATTTCATTTATAGAAACTTTAAAATTTTTTTCTTTGGAAAAAACTACTTTTGCACCAACAATTTTTGAGTAAATCCTATACATTAAAAAACTGTATTGCGGAACAATTACCTCATCCTTTGGTTGTAAAAAAAGTTGACATAACATTTGAATAATTTCATCAGAACCAGCACCACAGATAATTCTTTTAAAATCACATTTAAATTTTTTTGATATCTGTTCTCTTAATTTTCTTGATTTTCCGTCAGGATATCTAAAAAAATTTAAATTTTTATTAAATATGATTTTTCTAGCTTTCGTGCTTACCCCCAATGCTGACTCGTTAGCAGAAAGTTTAATTATTTTTTTCAATTTTTTGACTTGAGACTTGCCTGGCTCATAGACTTCTACATCAATTTTTCTAAATTTTAAGTTTGTCATCTTTTAAATTTAAGGCATTTATAAATAAAATAACAATTTTTTATATAGTTAAGTAAAATTTTTTAAAAATTGACATAATTAATAACTTCTTGTAAATAATGCATGCGCTGATTTAACTGAATTGCGAGCGCTTTAAAAAAACCGCTAAAAAAGTTTTTTTCTCACAATTCACTTCACCGCACACTTATGAATTATGAATAATGAGCAAAATTTAAAAAAAATTATTATTAATAAACCACTTAAACTGGATTGTGGTAAAACTATAAATAATTTTCCATTAGCTTATGAAACCTACGGATCTCTTAATGAAAGTAAGGATAATGCTATACTAGTATTTCATGCTCTCACTGGAGATCAATATGTTACTGGTATAAATCCTGTTACAAAAAAAGAAGGTTGGTGGATACATGCAGTTGGTCCAGATAAATCTATTGATACGAAAAAATATTTCGTAATATGTGCGAATGTAATTGGTGGATGCATGGGTTCATTCGGTCCAAGTCATAAAAATGAAGAAACAAACAAAATTTATGGAACTGATTTTCCGGTCATAACAATAAATGATATGGTTAATGCTCAGGTCAATTTACTAGACCATTTCGAAATTAAAAAACTTTTTTCTGTTATAGGTGGATCAATGGGTGGGATGCAGGTTTTACAATTTGTAAGTAATTTTCCAGATAAAACTAGAACAGCCGTCCCAATAGCCTGCACATATAGCCATTCAGCGCAAAATATCGCTTTGAATGAACTTGGAAGACAAGCTATTACAGCGGACCATAATTGGTTAGCAGGGGAGTATTCCTCTAAAA
>CABYHH010000022.1 GCA_902518835.1 uncultured Pelagibacteraceae bacterium | reverse complement strand
AGCTCTCGCAAATGCATCATGAAATTCTTTTGGATTTTTATGAAAATGCTTTGTAATAGGTCCGTAACTTGGGTCGACTTTCATTGATATATCTGTTGTCTGCATCATTGGAGGATGAAGAACGTTTTTATTATGTGCGTCAGGTACCATTTTTATCTTTTGTCCATTTTTCTTAGGTGTCCACTGATGAGCGCCGGCAGGACTTTTTGTGAGCTCCCAATCATGATCATAGAGACAATCTAAATAACCCATATCCCATTTAATTGGGTTCTGTGTCCAAGCGCCTTCTATACCACTACTTATTGTGTCAACACCCTTTCCAGATTTATATCCACTATTCCATCCAGTTGACTGATCTTGAATTCTTGAGGCTTCAGGGTCAGGACCTTTATGAGACTCAGGTGCTGCTCCATGTGATTTACCAAATGTATGCCCACCAGCCACTAACGCAGCTGTTTCATAATCATTCATTGCCATTCTGCCAAATGTTTCTCGAATATCGTGTGCCGCAAGTTTTGGATCTGGATTAGCATCAGGGCCTTGTGGATTTACATAAATTAAACCCATATGGGAAGCACCAAGAGGTTGTTCTAAATCTCTTTTTTCAGTGTATCTTTCTACACCTAGCATTTCTTTTTCCGATCCCCAGTAAATATCATCTTCCGGTTCCCAAATATCTGTTCGTCCAGCACCGAAACCGAATGTTTTGAATCCCATAGAGTCTAATGCAACATTACCTACTAGGATGAATAAATCTGCCCAAGAAATTTTTTTTCCATACTTCTTTTTTATTGGCCAAAGAAGTAATCTAGCCTTATCCAAATTAACATTGTCTGGCCAAGAATTAAGTGGTGCAAATCGTTGATTTCCGGTTCCAGCTCCACCTCTTCCATCACCAGTTCTATATGTTCCTGCTGCGTGCCAAGCTAATCTTATAAACAGAGGTCCATAATGACCATAATCTGCTGGCCACCATTCCTGAGAGTCTGTCATCAATTTTTTTAAATCTTTTTTAAGAGCTTTATAATTAAGTTTTTTAAATTCTTTAGCGTAGTTGAATTTCTTATCCATCGGATTTGATAAATTAGAATGTTGACTAAGTATTTTAAGATTTAAACTATTTGGCCAAAAGTCTCTAACTGATTGGCCTCTGCCTGCAGAAAATTTTGCAGGTGTTCCAGCTCCTGTAAAAGGGCATTTGCTCAATTGTTCGGCTTTAAAAGTTTTATTTTTTAAATTTTCAGTACTCATTTGTTCCCCATTAATATTTATTTAAGGTTTTATGTAGTTTATAATGATTCTAAAAAAGTGTCAAATGGTTAAAAATGACGCTGAATTGAATTATGTATTAGTCCTCAAGCTTAACTAAAATCTCAACAGATTTAATTTTTTTTCCATCAATTTTTCTCTTAATATCAATCGGCCCTACATCTGCATTTTCCAAATCAATTAATTTTTCTTTTTTTAAATCATAAAAATGATGGTGATCACAAACATTAGTATCAAAATATGTTTCATTCGAATTGATAGGAATTTGTTTTAAATATCCTTTTTTTTCAAATGCATGAACAGTATTATAGATTGTTGCTAATGATATTTTATTATCTATTTGTTTTTTAATTTTTAAACTTAATTCGTTTATAGTAAAATGGAATGTTTTTTCAGTATCAAACAAAACTTCACATATTTGTAATCTTTGTTTTGTTGGTCTTAAACCAGAATTTCTTAATTTTTCAGTATATTTCACTATTATATTTATTTGTTAATTATAATTATTCTAAACTTTATTATAAATATATTATATGATGGCAAAATCAAGTAAATAAGAGTACTCAATTTTATGAAAAAAAACTCATACTCATATGATGATCTTATTAATTGTGGTGAAGGCAAATTATTTGGTCCGGGAAATGCTAAATTACCACTTCCACCGATGTTAATGTTTGATAGAATTACAGAAATTAATGATAACAAAGGCACTTTTAAAAAAGGGTCTTTAAGAGCTGAATTAGACATAAAAAAAGATTTATGGTTTTTTGACTGTCACTTTCAAGAAGACCCCGTGATGCCAGGGTGCCTTGGTTTGGACGCTATGTGGCAACTGGTAGGTTTTTTTTTAGGATGGATCGGAAACCCCGGTAAAGGCAGAGCTTTAGGAGTTGGGACAGTAAAGTTTACAGGCGAAGTTTTAAAAAATGTAAAATTAGTAAAGTATGAAATTGATATGAAAAAAATTATGTCTCCTGGAGGCACCACTGTAGGCCTTGCTAATGGATTAGTTTTGGCAGATGATAAAAAAATTTATTCAGCTGATAATTTGAAAGTAGGATTATTTAAATAATGAGAAGAGTAGTAATTACAGGATTAGGTATTGTATCTTGTTTGGGTAATAATCAAGATGAGGTTTATCAATCTCTTCTTAATTCAAAATCAGGAATATCATTTAGTGAAGAATATAAAGAGCATAATTTAAAAAGCCATATACATGGAAAGCCTAAGATTAAACTTGAGGATCATATTGACAGAAAAATAATAAGATTTATGGGATCTGGTTCTGCGTATAATTATATCGCAATGAAAGAAGCTATTGAGGACTCAGGTTTAGAAGAAAAAGATATTAGTAATTTTAAAACTGGTATTGTTATGGGCTCTGGTGGTCCTTCCATTGAGAATGTAATTTTAGCTGCAGATAAAACTAGGGCTAAAACCCCTAAACTAATGGGACCTTTTATTGTTCCAAGAACAATGGCAAGCACCGCTTCAGCAACACTTGCAGTTCCATTTAAAATTAAGGGTACTAACTACACAATGAGTTCTGCTTGCGCTACAAGTGGTCACTGCATTGGAAATTCAATGGAATTAATTCAAATGGGAAAACAGGATATAGTTTTTGCGGGTGGTAGTGAAGAAATTCATTGGGCGATGACTGCAATGTTTGATGCAATGACAGCACTATCTTCAAAATATAATGATAAACCTGAAACAGCTTCGAGAGCTTATGATAAAACTAGAGATGGATTTGTAATTGCTGGAGGAGCTGGAGTATTAGTTCTCGAAGAGTACGAACATGCAAAAGCCCGAGGTGCAAAAATCTACTCTGAATTAACAGGTTATGGAGCCACCTCTGATGGATATGACATGGTAGCACCCTCTGGAGAAGGTGCTTCCAGATGTATGAAAATAGCAATGTCAACTTCAAAAAATAAAATTGACTATATAAATACTCACGGTACTTCAACTCCAGTCGGAGATATAACTGAACTCAATGCTATAAAGCAAACATTTGAGAATGAAATTCCAAAAATAAGTTCTACTAAATCTTTATCAGGTCATCCACTAGGCGCAGCTTCGGTTCATGAAGCAATTTATTGTTTAATAATGATGAAAAATGATTTTATAACTGGTTCAGCAAATATAACTGAAATTGATGATAATGCTAAAAAATTTCCAATTGTCTCTAAAACCGAGAAAGGCATTTCATTAAATGCGGTTATGTCAAATAGTTTTGGTTTTGGCGGGACAAATGCAACACTTGTTTTTGAGAAAGTATAGCTATGAGCTTAATGAAAGGTAAAAAAGGATTAATAATGGGTGTTGCTAATGAGAGATCTATTGCTTGGGGCATTTCTCAAAAACTTTCTGAAGCAGGGGCTGAATTAGCTTTCACGTATTTGGGAGAAGCTTTAAAAAAAAGAGTAGTTCCCTTAGCAGAAAAATTAAATTCTAATTTGATTTTTAGTTGTGATGTTGAAAAAAAAGAGGAAATAATAAAGTTATTTCAAGATATAAAATCTAAGTGGGGTGAAATTGATTTTGTAGTTCATGCTGTTGCGTTTTCAGATAAATCTGAATTGTCTGGAGAGTATTTAAACACAACTAGAGAAAATTTTTTGCGTAGTATGTTAATTTCATGTTTTTCATTTACAGAAGTTGCAAATGAATCTTCAAAAATAATTAAACAAGGTGGAAGTTTACTTACTTTAACCTATGAGTCAACGAAAGCTATTCCAAACTATAATGTAATGGGTGTTTGTAAATCTGCTTTGGAGGCAAGCGTAAAATATCTTGCAAGAGATTTAGGTTCAAAAAATATTAGAGTTAATGCTATCAGTGCTGGACCAATTAAAACATTAGCAGCATCTGCTATTGGAGATGCAAAATTCCTATACAAATGGAATGAAGATCACTCATTTTTAAAAAGAAATGTTGATATTCATGATGTTGGAAATTCAGCGTTATATTTGCTCAGTGATTTAGCTAATGGTGTTACCGGAGAAATTCATTATGTCGATGCCGGTTATAATAAAGTTGGAATGCCTGATCCCAAAAATATGAAGTCATAGTAATTATTTTTTTTTAAAAATTTTTCTTATAAATCTTCCTGGATAAAGAAACTCTCTCATAATAAGAAAAATTATTTTTTGAAAAAAATTATAATCATCTGGAAAGTGTCTCAAAAATTTTGGTAATATTTGAATTTTTTCATTTTTTAACTCAATTTTATGCCAGCCTAGCTTTAATGGTTTTGTAGTATGTAGAGTTCCGTCATAGCTACTGAAAATAAAGTTCTTTATTTCATGATCATCAATTAGATCTTCTAATAATACTTCCTTTTCAGTAACTAGATTAAAATAATCTTTATCAATAAAAAAAAGATTTGAAAAACTGCTACCTACTAATTTATAATCTTTCTTTCCTGCTAGTTTTATTAATGATTTTGCACTACTTCCTTGTTTTATTTTAAAGTCTTTTTTTTGAACAAATTCAACTGAATTTGGAATTAAATGATTAAACTCAATACATACTATTTTAGGTTTATACTTTATTAGGCTTTCAAAAATATAAAAATCGCAACCATCAATATCAATTGATAAAATATCAAAATTTTTTGGAATTACCGTTGATCCTAATATTTCATCTAAATTGTTAGGACCTGAAAAATTTACAAATTTATTTATCTTAATAATATTTTTTTGAGGAAGATTTTTAGAAAGTTTTTTAAAATATTTTTTATCTCCTTCTATTAATACCGCGTTATAATTGTAATGTTTGATTAAATTATATGTGTTTGAATAGGAAATTCCATCTTTTGCTCCAAATTCCACGCACCATTTATCTAAATGTTTATTTTTTAATCGATTAAGAATTTCTAATAAGATTCCATCTTCACCAAATTGTGAATATATTTTTTTACTAAAATTATTTAAATTTTTTCTTTTCACTATTAACTAGATGAATAATATAAATTATTCTTAAATAGAATTTAAAATCAAATAACTGCCTGTTTAATAGATAATTTTACTTTCCCTCTATCAAAACCAATTACTTTTACTTTTACTTCATCTCCCTCTTTTAGAACATCGGTTACTTTAGCCACTCTTTTATCTGCAAGTTCTGAAATATGAACAAGCCCATCTTGTTTTCCTAAAAAATTAACAAATGCTCCAAATTCCATAATTTTCATAACTTTACCAGAATAAATTTTATTTAACTCGGCTTTTGCAGTAATGTCCTTTATCATTTGCAAAGCAATGTTTCTGGACTCTTCGTCAGGGGCAGCAACTGTCACAACTCCCTCATCATTTACATCAACTTTAGCACCTGATTTTTCAACAATTTCTCTAATTGTTGCACCGCCTTTTCCAATAACAGCAGCAATATCTTTTTTATCAACATTTACTTGTTCCATTTTTGGAGTATGTTTTCCAACATCTTCTCTCGAAGCTGATAATGCTTTATTCATTTCACTTAAAATATGAATTCTGCCATCCTTAGCCTGCTTTAAAGCTTGCTCCATGATTTCGAAAGTAATACCTGTAATTTTGATATCCATTTGAAGTGAGGTAATTCCATTTTTTGTTCCAGCAACTTTAAAATCCATGTCACCTAAATGATCTTCATCTCCTAAAATATCTGATAAGACACTAAAATCATCACCTTCTTTAATCAAGCCCATTGCAATACCTGCAACTGGTTCTTTAATTGGCACTCCAGCATCCATTAGTGCTAAAGAAGCTCCACAAACTGTGGCCATTGAAGAAGATCCATTAGACTCGGTAATCTCGGATACTATTCTAAAAGTGTATGGGAAGTTATCTTTTAGGGGTAATGAAGAATTAATTGCTCTCCATGCCAATTTACCATGACCAATTTCCCTTCTCCCAGTTCCAATTCTTCCAGTTTCACCAACTGAAAAAGGGGGGAAATTGTAATGAAGCATAAATCTTTCTCTTTGTTGACCATCCAAACTTTCCAGTCGCTGCTCATCATCAGATGTGCCTAAAGTAGTTACAACAATTGCTTGCGTTTCACCTCTAGTAAATAATGCAGAGCCATGAGTTCTTGGTAAAACCCCAACTTCACATGAGATAGCTCTAACATCAGATAAACCTCTACCATCGATTCTTTTTTTATTTTTAAGAATATCAGTTCTTACAATTGATTTTTCTAAGTTTTTTAATTGGCTATTTACATCAATATCAGTGTAATTTTCATCCTCTTCATAAAGTTTTTTAGCTTTATCAGTAATTTCTGAAATCTGATTTGATCTATCTTGTTTATCTTTTGTTGCAAAGGCTTTTTTAAGATCATCTGTAAAAGTTGCTTCAAGTTTTTTCTTAACTTCTGATAAATCTTTTTTTTCTACGGTCCAAGCCACCTTTCTACAATCTTTAGCAAGTTCTTCTATCATTTCGATGACTGGAACAAAGCCCTGATGACCAAATTTAACTGCATTAAGCATTTCTTCCTCTGTAAGACCATTTGCCTCAGACTCAACCATTAATACAGCATCTTTAGTGCCCGCTACGACTAAGTCTAAACTTGAGTTTTCCAGCTCAGTTTTTGATGGGTTAAGAATATATTTACCATCAACAAAACCTACTCGAGATGCTCCTACTGGCCCCATAAAGGGCATTCCTGAAATAGCTAGTGCTGCTGAAGAAGCAATGATTGCTAAAATATCTGGTTGGCTATCTTTATCATATGAAATAACAGTTGGTAACAACTGAACTTCATTTTTAAATTCATCTGGAAACAATGGTCTGATCGGTCTATCAATTAGTCTTGAAATTAATGTTTCACTTTCAGTTGGTCTTGCTTCTCTTTTAAAATATCCACCTGGAATTTTTCCACCTGCATAATATTTTTCTTGGTAATTTACTGACAAAGGAAAATAGTCCATATCTGGATTTACTTTCTTTGCCCCTACAACTGTTGCTAAAATAACTGTTTCTCCCGATGTTGCTATAATGGCTCCGTCTGCTTGTCTTGCTATTTTACCTGTTTCTAAACTTATCTTTTTACCTGCTACTTCAATTTCCTTCTTATATACTTTAAACATTTCATTTCCATTTCATTTCGTTCGTTTCGTTCCATTCTGTTCTGCCTATCTTGATCTTTTACTTTCTTAAATTCAATTTTGACAGCACATTCTTGTAAGAGTCAATTTTATTCTTTTTTAAATATTCTAACAATTTTTTTCTTCTATTTACTGCTCGTAACAATCCAACTGAAGAATGTTTATCTTTTTTAAACTTCTTTATGTGGCTTGATAGAGTTTCAATTTTATCAGTTAAAAAAGCAATCTGAATTTCTGATGATCCTGTATCTTTGTCATGTATTGCTAACTCTTGTATTTTTTTACTCATCTTACGTTTTTCCTATTTAGTTGTTTGTTTTATTAAATTTTCTATTTTTTCTGCATACTCAAAAGACTCATCTTTTCGAAAAAGTAATTTTGGTAAAAATTTCATTTTTACTTTTTTTGATAAGATTTTTCTAATTAAAAAAGAATATTCTTTTAAAATTTGAGTAATTTCTTCTGCATTTTTGCCGCCTAGAGGAAGTACATATGCTTTGGCAATTTTTAAATCTTGACTCATTTTTACTTCGGTTACAGTAATAGTATTCGTTTCTACGTTAGGAACTTTTGCTTCATTCCTAATAAAAATCATACTTAATGATTGCTTTATCATTTCACCAACTCTTAGTTGTCTTTGTGATATCGGTTTTCCAATTCTGTCTGCCATTAAATTGTCCTATCTAAGGATGTAACATTAAAAGCTTCGATTGTATCATTTTTTTGAAAATCTATATAATCTTTAACTGTTATACCACACTCTTGGCCATTGCTCACTTGTTTTACTTGATTTTTTTCTCTAAATAAACTTCCAACTTTTCCAGTATAAATTATAGCTCCATCTCTTATGATTCTTACATCTGATAAACTTGTAATTTCTCCATCAGTGACTTTTGATCCAGCCACCTTTCCAGCACCAGAAACTTTAAATATCTCAAGAATTTGTGCTGAACCAGTAATTATTTCGTTTACTTCAGGAGCAAGTAATCCTGACATTTTTTGTTTAATATAATCTAAAACTTCATAAATTATATTATATGAAGATATTTTGATTTTCTCATTTTCTGCAAGCTTCTTTGCCTCTTTGCTTGGTTTCACGTTAAATGCAATTAAAACAGCATTAGAAGCCTTGGCTAAAGTAACATCTGTTTCGGTAACCATTCCAATATCAGCTAAAATAATCTTTGGTTTAACTTCATCATGTTTTATCTGATTAATTGCATGTTTAATCGCTTCTGAAGATCCATGTACGTCAGATTTAATTATCAAATTTAGTTCTTCTGAAGATTTATCAGAAAAAGCTGAGTCCTGAGTAACTAACGTCAAGGGGTTTCTTCCATCTTTGCTCTCTTGAGTTCGATTCTGGCTCAAAGTTTTTGCTTCTTTTTCATTGTCCAAGACAATAAAATCATCTCCTGCTTTCGCTGCGCCATTTATTCCTAAAATTTCTACTGGGGTAGATGGTGAGGCTTCTTCTACACTTTTACCTTTATCATTTATAATTGCTCTTATTTTTCCCCATCTTAATCCGCTGACAAAATAATTACCTCTCTTTAGGGTCCCTGTCGTAACAATTATATTTGCCACTGGTCCTCTGCCAATATCAATTTTTGACTCTAAAACTATACCAGTGGCTTTAGAATCAAAATCAGTCTTTAAATCTAAAATTTCAGCTTGTAGAACTATTGCTTCAATTAATTTATCAATATTTAGTTTTGTCTTAGCAGAAATTTCTACCATTAATGTATCACCAGATAAATCTTCAGCTATTAACTCATATTCTAACAACTGATTTTTTATTTTTTGTGGGTCTGCCTCTGGTAGATCACACTTATTTATTGCAACAACTATTGGTACTTTTGCAGCTTTTGCATGTTTGATAGACTCAATCGTTTGAGGTTTAACTCCATCATCTGCAGCAACCACTAAAACTACGATATCAGTCAATTTTGAGCCTCTTGCCCTCATCTCTGTGAAGGCTGCATGACCAGGTGTATCAATAAATGTAAGTTTATTAGATTTACTTTCTATCTGATAAGCTCCGATATGTTGGGTTATTCCACCGAATTCGCCTGAAACAACATTAGTGCTTCTCAAAACATCAAGTACAGAAGTTTTTCCATGATCAACATGTCCCATCACTGTTATTATTGGAGGTCTATTTTTAAGATTTTCTGATCTAGACTCTTTTATTTTTTTTATTATCTCTTCTGCTTTTTGCTCGCGAATTGGATTATGTCCAAACTCTTTTACCAAATACTCTGCTGTATCCGCAGCTAAACTTTGATTTATTGTCACTGTAACGCCCATACCAAACAAAAATTTGATAACATTGCTTGATTGCTCTGCCATTCGATTTGCCAACTCTCTTACAGTAATTGCCTCTGGAATATTAATATCTCTTTTAATCGGTTTTAAATTTTCTTTATTATCTTCTTTACTAAAATTTTTAAGTTCTTTTTGTCGTGCTCTTTTAACTGAAGCTAAACTTCTCTCTCGTGTTTCAATTTGATCACTTAACGCTCTTGAAACAGTGAGTTTTAATTCTCTTTTTTTAAAACCTGGTTTAGTTTTTTTATCTTTTACTTCACTATCACTTTTTAGTCTTTTTGTAGCCCTTTGTTCAGCAAGTTTTCGTCTTTCAAAGTCACTTGTGGTTGATGATAGTTTTGGAACTACAGAATTCTTAAAAGAGGTCCCTCTATTGAAATTAGAGTTTGTTTTGGATCCAAATTGATTATTGAAATGAGTTTTTTTTATAGGCCTATTTAACTGTTTCTCGATAATAACAGTCTTTTTATTTTCGGTATTTGAAGTATTAAAGTTTTTGAAAGATTTCTTTGGATTTCCAGAAATTGTTAGTTTTGTTTTTTTTTCCGTCATTCTTCATCTCTCAACTTTTATAAATTATTTTTCGTGCTGACATTATAAGTTCATCTGCTTCAACCTTAGATAATGCAAAATCTTCCAAATAACCTTGTATTTTCACTTTTTCACCTTTTATTATATCATAACCACCTGTTAATTCATCAGATGCTAAATCAGCGAAATCTGCTAATTTTAAAATCTTTTGCTCACCAAGTGTCACTAACATGCCAGGTGTTAAACCTTTATGATTTATCAAATCATCAGACAAACCAAGATCCTTTATTCGTTGAGAAATATCCTCTTGGTCTTTTTCATAAAATTCTTTAGCTCTTTCTATAAGAGCTTTAGCTGTGTCTTCCTCTATACCCTCAATTTTAGTCAAATTTTCTAAAGGACTGTCTTTAATATCGTCAATATTTGAGAATCCTTCTGCTACTAGTAACTGCCCCAGGGTTTCATCAAGCTCTAAATTTTTAACGAAATTTTCTGTCTTTTCTTTAAATTCTAATTGTCTTCTCTCAGAGTCTTCCTGATCTGTCATTATATTAATTTCGTAATTAATTAATTTGGTTGCTAACCTTACATTTTGACCTCGTCTTCCTATTGCTTTACTTAAATTTTCTTCTGTCAAAATAACATCTAATTTTTTTCTATTATCATCAACATTTACTCTTTGAACTTCCGCTGGAGATAGAGCATTAGAAACTAAAACTGCAACATCTTCTGACCAGTTCACTATATCTATTTTTTCTCCTTGCAATTCGTTTACTACAGCTTGAACTCTTGATCCCCTCATGCCAACGCAAGCTCCAACAGGATCTAGAGAAGTATCTACAGCTCTTACACAAATTTTTGCTCTACTTCCTGGATCTCTAGATGAAGATTTAATCTCTATCAAACCATCATAAATTTCAGGAACTTCTTGAACAAATAGTTGTTCCATGAATTTTGGATGAGCTCTTGAAAGAAATATTTGTTGTCCTCTTTGTTCTCTTCTGACATCATAACAAAACGCTTTTATTCTATCTCCAGCTTTAATATTTTCTCTAGGAATTAACTCATTTTTTTGAATTATTGCCTCAGTCCTTCCTAAATCAACAATAACATTTCCGAACTCTAACCTTTTTACAATACCACTTAAAATAGTATCTTTTTTATCTACGAAATCATTAAATTGTCTCTCACGCTCTGCTTCTCTAACGTTAAAATTAATTACTTGTTTAGCGGTTTGTGCTGCTATTCTCCCAAAATCAAATGATGGTAAAGGTTGTAAAATCTCTTCTCCAATTTTTTTGTCTTTATTTAAGGCATTTAAAGTTACAGCATCTTTAAGGTTAATCTCGGTATTTGAATTTTCTGGATTTTCTGTAATTACTAATTTCCTGAAAATTTCTATATCTCCATTATTTCTATTAATCAGAACTTTAATATCATTATCATGACCAAATTTTGATTTTGCAGCTTTTGCAATTCCTGTTTCCATTGAACTTATTATCAATTCTTTATCGATAGATTTTTCTAAAGCAACAGCTTCGGCTATTCTTAATAATTCTAA
>CABYHH010000021.1 GCA_902518835.1 uncultured Pelagibacteraceae bacterium | reverse complement strand
TTATACTTAAGACTTAAAAGATTATTAATAGAATTTTCTGAAATCATCCCCTCATTTGGAGTATATGTTAAAATTAGGAAGTCTTTTGCTCCATATCTTTTAGAAACTTCTTGTAGATATTTAAGATCTGGATCACCATCAATTAATAAGGTTTCTGATGAGGCATCTAGTCTAAAATTTTTTGACTGTGAACCAAAAATTACCAGTAAAACTAATAAAATTGTTATTAAAGATTTGGGATTTTTTAAAATTACATTTTCATAAAAATCACTAAACATTACCTCTTTTATATGGGAATTTAGATAGATTTAGTATCCTTAAATTTAGTAAACATTGCTTCAAATTCAAGAAATACATTTCCTGTAGGTCCATGTCTTTGTTTACCAATGATTAATTCTGCTAAATTAGAAACTTCATTCATTTTAGCTTGCCACTCTGCATGTTCTATAGTTGCAGGTTTAGGTTCTTTATTTTCCAAATAATATGATTCTCTATAAACAAACATAACTACATCAGCGTCCTGCTCTATCGAACCTGACTCTCTTAAATCAGATAATTGAGGTTTTTTATTATCTCTTTGTTCTACTTGTCTTGATAATTGTGAAAGGGCCACAACTGGTATGGATAATTCTTTAGCGATAGCTTTCAATCCTTGAGTAATTTCTGATACTTCTTGGACTCTACCATCTTTATAATTTGTAGTTCCCCTCATCAATTGAATATAATCAACTACAATCATATCAAGACCATGTATTCTTTTTATTCTTCTTGCTCTATTACTCATTGCCGCAATAGTTATTGCTGGAGTTTCGTCAATATATAAAGGTAATTCAGAAATATTTTTTGAAGTTTCCAAAAATTTATCAAATTGTTCGTCTGAAATCCTACCTCTTCGTATATCATTGGATTTAATTCGTGATTGCTCTGCTAAAATTCTTGTTGACAATTGCTCTGATGACATCTCAAGAGAAAAAAAAGCTATTGAAGATTTTCTTCCACTATCTTGTAATTTTTTCGCAGCATTAAACGCTATATTCGTAGCCAAAGCAGTTTTTCCCATTCCTGGTCTCCCTGCAATGATAATCAAATCAGACTTGTGAAGACCACCCAATCTATCATCTAAGTCTCTTAGACCTGTTGGAACACCAACTATTCCCTCTTCATTTTTATATGCTGCAGTAGCCATATCAATAGTATCTTTTAAAGCTTTATCAAATTTAATTATAGTGGAATTGAAAGAACCTTTTTCTGCTAATTTAAATAGTTCTTTTTCAGAATTCTCAATTATTTTCTGTCCACTTGTATTGAGATCACTTAATTTGGCATCATCTATAGTTTGTTCAGAAATCTTGATTAATTCCCTTCGGACGAACATGTCATATATAATTTTTGAATATTCAAGAGCTTGTCTTACGGAAGTTGAAAATTTGGTTATTTTAACTAGGTATTCTGGAACATTTAAATCGTCTTTTTCATCTTCAAAATAATTTTTAAGAGTAATTGGGTTAGCTAATAAACCTTTATAAATCAAACTTTCTATTGCACTAAAAATTTTTTGATGCATTGGATCATAAAAATTAGTGCTTGATACTATAATACTAATTTCATCAAAAATTTCATTAGTAACTAAAATTGAACCTATTACAGCTTGTTCTGCCTCAATATTGTTAGGAAGTTCCTTAAATCGATCTTTTACTAAAGTTAAATTATTTTCCATTTCTAATTTTATAATAAAATTTTTAGATAAAAATTAAAAAAAAAAGCTGGGGAAAAAATTGTATAATTATTGAATTGTGTCAGCTGTTTGAACATTTATAAAAATTTCAGCATCAACTTCTGAGTGTAAGGATATCTTAATTTTAAATTTACCTAAACTTTTAATTTCAGTTACGGGTTGTATCATGGATGGTTTGATCTCAATTTTATCTTTTTCATTAATTATTTTTGATATTTCTGTTGGTTTTACAGAACCATATAATTCATTATTTTCTGTACACAATTTTTTTATTAAATACTCTTTTTTGTTAATTTGACTAGCAATACTTTTTGCATTTTTTTTTCTCTCATTATCCTTTTTGCTTAATTCCAATTTTATTTTCTCAACTTGATTAATATTTTCTTTAGAGGCATACAGAGCTTTTTTATTCGCTATTAGGTAGTTTCTCGCAAAGCCTCTTTTTACATCTATGATTTCACCAATAGAACCAATTTTTTTTAAATTTTCTAATAAAATAACCTTCATTTTATAATAAAGCTAAATTTCTAGCTCTTTTGATTGATAAAGATAACTCCCTCTGTTTTTTTTGACTAATATTCGTAATCCTTGATGGTAGAATTTTACCATTTTCTGACATGTATTTTTTTAATAATTTTATGTTTTTATAGTCAATCTTTGGTGCCCCTTTTATCGATAATGGACAACTTTTTTTAAATCTATTTTTATTTGGCTGAAATATACTAAGTTTTGAAAAATTGCTTTGTTTATTTCTTTTATTTCCACTTTGTTTTTTAGGCATAGTTAATTTCTATTATTTTCTTTTTTTTCAGTGTCCTCTTTTTTTAAGAAGTAGTTTGTTTCCAAATCAAATTTTTTAACTCTTACAGTTAAATATCTAAGAAGTTTTTTATCAATAGCTTCATTTTTTTCTAATTCATCTATAACATTTCCTTTAGATTTAATCTTAAAATGAATATAGCTTCCTTTTCTATTTTTTTTTATTAGATATGATAGATGTAACAATCCCCAGTTTTCAGTTGCGATTATTTCCCCATCATTTTTCTCAACAATTTTTGAATACTTTTCTGTTAATTGTTTAATTTCACTTGGAGAAGTGTCTTGTCTTGCTATTATTGTATGCTCGTATAAATTCATTAATATTTAAATAAAAAATGAGGATATACTATTATAAATCTTCAATTACAATAGCAAAATGATAAAAAAAATAAGATTTTTTATATGTTTTCAGTAATTTTTCCTGGCCAAGGATCTCAGTCAGTTGGCATGGGAAAAGATTTTTTTAGAAGTTTCAATTTAGTAAAAAAATTATTTAAAGAAGCTGATGAAGTTTTAGGAGTAAATTTATCAGAAATTATTTTAGAAGGTACAAAAAATGAATTAGACCTTACTAGAAATACTCAACCGGCTATATTTTTAGTAAGTTATTCTATATTTCAAGTGATTAAAACTGAATTTAATATCAACATAAATAAAGCAAAATATTTTGCGGGACATTCCCTTGGTGAATATTCAGCTCTCTCTGCTGCAGGTTACTTAAATTTTGCTGATACAATTCGTTTATTAAGAATAAGAGGTGATGCTATGCAAAAAGCTCTTCCTAATGGAGAAGGTGGAATGATTGTTACACTAGGATCAAATATTAATGATATTGAGAAAATTTTAAGAGATAACGAAAATAATTTTATAGTTCAGATAGCAAATGACAATGCAGATGGTCAGACTGTTTTAAGTGGAACGAACAATGATTTAGC
The DNA here is from genome assembly GCA_902518835.1 of uncultured Pelagibacteraceae bacterium. GTDB lineage: Bacteria > Pseudomonadota > Alphaproteobacteria > Pelagibacterales > Pelagibacteraceae > Pelagibacter. Next base: position 9,035 of record CABYHH010000021.1, on the reverse strand, counting down.
TAAATTGAGTGATGTCTTAAAATCAAGTAACATTAAAAATTTAAAATTACCAGTAAGTGCACCATTTCACTGTGCATTAATGAAAAAAGCAACCTTAATTATGAAAGAGGAAATTGAAAAAGTAAATTTTTTTGAAGGTGAAAATAAACTAATTTCAAATGTTACTGCTGCAGAAATTACCAGTAAAGATGAATTAAAAAAGTTACTGATTGACCAAATAGAAAGTAGAGTTAGATGGAGACAAAGTGTAATAAATATGATCGATAAAGGAGTTAACCATTTTATAGAAATTGGACCAGGTAAGGTTTTATCAGGCTTAATTAAAAGAATTAACAAAGATGTAAAAATAAATTCAATTAATAGTGAGATTGATATAAAAGATTTGAATATATGATTGACTTAAAAAATAAGAATATTATCGTAACTGGGGCATCAGGTGGAATTGGTAATTCGATTGTAAAAAGACTGATAGAAAATAAAGCCAATGTTTTAGCCTCAGGTACAAAAGTTGATAAGCTAGAAATTTTGAAATCTAATTTTAAGGATATCAAAATTTTAAAATTTGATATTTCTCAAATTGATAAAATTGAGGAATTTATAGGAAACGCGACGGATCTCTTTGGTGGTAAGCTAGATTGTATTGTTAATAACGCTGGAGTAAACCAAGATAATTTAGCAATTAGAATGAGCTTAGATGAGTGGAAAAAAGTTATTGATATAAATTTAACTGCTACATTTTTACTAAGTAAATTTTCAATTAAAAAAATGTTAAAAAATAAATCTGGTAAAATTATTAATATTACATCTATTGTGGGTCATACTGGTAATCTAGGTCAAGCGAATTACACAGCTTCAAAAGCAGGTATTATTGCAATGTCAAAGAGTTTAGCTATTGAATATGCAAAAAAAAATATTAATGTTAATTGCATATCTCCTGGCTTTATTAAAACCTCAATGACAGAAAAAATTGACGAAAAATTTAAAGAAATAATAGTATCAAAGATACCCTCAGCTAGACTAGGGGAACCCGAGGATATAGCAAATGCTGTTGTTTTTTTATCATCAAATCAGGCAGATTACATTAATGGAGAAACATTACATGTTAATGGTGGTATGTATATGGCTTGACAAAAAAAGTTTTTAAACTATTAAGATTTATAACACAAAGGATAAACATGTCAGAAGACGTTTCAAGCAAGGTAAAGAAAATTGTTGCTGATCATTTAGGAATAGATGAAGCAAAAGTTACAGATGAGTCAAGTTTTATTGATGATTTGGGTGCAGACAGTTTAGATACTGTAGAATTAGTGATGGCTTTTGAGGAAGAGTTTGGTTCAGAAATCTCTGATAGCGAGGCTGAGAAAATTTTAACAGTCGGAGATGCTGTAAAATTTATAGAGGGAAAAGCGAATTAGTTTGATTAGATGCCCACTGAAAACTATGGGGTAATGATAATTTTATCTTCTCCCTCTGGAGCAGGTAAAACCACTTTAGTAAAACTTCTTTCTAAAATTAAAAATTTTGAAATTTCAATTTCTCATACTACAAGAAGCCCGAGATTAAATGAAAAACCTAATGAAGATTATTACTTTGTATCTGAGGAAAAATTTAAAAGACTAATTCAAAATGAGGAATTTTTAGAGTTTGCAAAAGTTTTTGATAATTATTATGGAACAAGTAGAACTCCTGTAATCAACAAATTAGATAATGGTAAAAATGTTTTATTTGATATTGATTGGCAAGGGGCAGATCAGATTAAGAATAAAAAATTAGACTATAAATTGATTACTTTTTTTATATTACCTCCAAGTAAAGAAGTTTTATTCCAGAGATTATCCAATAGAGATATGAGAGATAAACTTATAGCTGATGAGAGAATGAAACAGTTTAGTAGAGATGTTTTACATTGGATAAATTACGACTATGTAGTAATAAATGATAATTTAGAAAAATGTTATACTAAAATAAAAAAACTAATTAATGCCGAAGTAAACAATGAGTCTAAAGATTATGATGTAAATTATATTAGATCACATATTGAAAAATTAACCTCTTAATTTTTCATACTCTTGTGTAAGTTTATAATATGTATCAAAGTTAATATTTTGAGGTCTTAAATTTAAATTGATTTTATATTTATTTGAAATTTTTAAATATTCTGAAAAAATTTGCCTAAAACTTTTTTTTATCATTTTTCGACGGTGCCGAAAAAAAATTCTGGTTATTTTTTCTAAGTTATCTGGGTTTTTTAACTTCAAAAAATTTTTTTTTGGAGAAAAAAAGAGTAAGGAACTTTCTACTTTAGGTTTTGGATAAAAACTGTTGGGAGAAATATCAAATAGTTTTTTTACATTAAGTCTCCAATTAGCTACTACTGATAACCTTCCATAATTTGAAGTGTTATAATCGGATAATATTCTGTCAGCTACTTCTTTTTGAAACATTAAGATTAAATTACTAAACCATAAATTTTTATTAGATAAGTTTAAAACCCATCTGCATAGTATCTCAGTAGAAATGTTATATGGCAAATTTCCAAAAACTATTAATTTATCTTCACAAACTCTATTTTCATCAAGTTTGAGAACGTCACTCTGAATTATATTGACTGTTTGTTTAAATTCTTTTTTTAATAGTGATATAAGTCTATGATCTTTTTCAATTAAAAAAATTTTCTTCGGTTTCTTGTTTACTATTGCAGATGTCAGATTACCTGTGCCAGGTCCAACTTCGAGAATTGATTTATTCTCAATCTCAATAACATTGACTATTTTTTCAATTATATTTTTATCAACTAAAAAATTTTGACCTAGACTTTTTTTCGGTATTATTATCATCGATTTTCTAAAAATTTGATTGCAGAAATTAAACTTTCAGGACTCGATTTATTTTTACCTCTCATATTTTCATTAGGGCCATGATCTGGTGTGATTCTGATAAAAGGAAGTCCAAGAGTGATATTAATAGCATTAAAATTATGAATTGTTTTAATGGGAATTAAAACCTGATCATGGTACATTCCAATTACTACATCAAATTTTTTAATATTTTCTCTCATAAATAAACTATCTGCCGAGAGTGGTCCTGTAATTTTTAATGACCTCCTTTTAAAATATTCTATTGCTGGAATAATTATTCTTTTTTCCTCATTATTTTTCAAATTACTTTCACAGTGTGGATTAAGTCCAGTAATTGCAATTCTGGGTTTTTGATTAAAATTTTTTTTATAAAATTTATTAATTAGTTCCACGTGATCTATAATTTTTTTTTTTGAAATCACCTTTGAAACTTTACTGATGGGTATATGAGTTGTAATTGGACTGACAGCAAGTTTTTTATTATAGATTAGCATTGCAAATTTTTGAGTTTTTGTTTTTTTTGCAATATACTCTGTTATACCCGGCACATTATTTTTCAAAAAAAATTTTTTAGAAATAGGCCCATTAATTAAACCTACAAAATTATTACTTTTAATAATATCTAAAGCTAACTGAAAAGAACTAGCATTATAAAGATTGCTCATTTTAGAAATCTTTTTAAAAGGTTTTGAAAATGCAAAATCTAAGTTTATTATATTTAAAGCCTTTATTTTTAAATCTTTTATTTCAAAGTTTTTATCAATTTTATTTAAAGGTATTTTATATTTTAGATATTTCATTTGAGATTTTATTAGTCTAAATGATGCTATGATAACTAGAGGTTTTTTAAGTTTATATTTTTTGAAAGTTTTAAATAAAATTTCAGAAAAAATACTAAAAGGTTCTGCTGCGATTACTAAAATTGGTTTTTTTTTACTCATTAACTAAAAAATTTTTTTTTATTTTATTATAATAAATTGTAGAAAAATTATTTAGTTGATTGTTTATTTCAAAATTTGTGAGTTTTAATAATTGATCATCTAAATTTTGAGTAGGCTCGACAAATTTTTTATCCTCTAATTTTAGAACCAACATTCCAGATGAAATGAGTATAGGTTTAGTAATTTGACCAATTTCAATTTTACTCAATTCATTTTGTATTTTTTTTGATAATGTGTTTTTGTTAATCCAACCTAATAATCCAGAGTTATTTTTTGAATTTGAAATACTTAATCTTAAAACAGTCTCTTTATATCCAAATTTTTCGATACTTTTCAGCAATTGATTGTACGCTTTTTCAACATCATTTTTATTTTTTATATTAACTATTATTTCTGAAATTAATAAAGACTCTACTTTTTGCTGATTATCAATTATTCTATTTTTTAAATCTGTTTCATCAATATATATTTTTTCAATGAAAAAATTAATATTTAAAAAAGTTGTATCAGATATAAGCCTTTTTTTTTTGATAACTATCTTATGTATTTCAACAATTGTATGGATTATACAAGCGGTTAATTTTTTAGACTTAATTTCGGAAGATGGTCACAGCCTTAAAGTATACTTTCTATACACTTTATTTTCTTTACCCAAAATTATAAGTAAAATTTTACCGTTCATATTTATGATTTCACTATTTTTTATTATAATTAAATATGAATTAAACAATGAACTTTTAATTTATTGGATTAATGGGATAACAAAATTAGATTTTTTGAATAATCTTATTAAAATTTCTGTTCTATATTTTTTAATACAGCTTATTTTAACTACTATCGTGGTCCCATACACATTAGATAAAGGAAGATCATTTTTTAGATCTTCAGATGTTGATTTATTTTCTTCAATTGTTAAACAAAAAAAGTTTATTGATGGGATAGAAGATTTGACGATCTTTGTTGAGAAAAGAGAAAATAATTTGTTAAAAAATATTATTATTAAAGAAAAAATGAGTGAAAAACAATCACAAATAATTGTAGCTCAAAGTGGGGAAATTTTAACAAGTGATGATATTTCAAAAAAAATAGTTTTAAATAATGGGAAAATAATTAATACGGAAAATAATAATCAAAATATAATTAATTTTAGTAAATTTAATTTAGATTTAAGCAAGTTTAATCCACAAACGATTACTCACCCAAAGATTCAAGAAATGAATTCGTTAAATCTTCTTAAATGTATCAATCTTATTGATAAATTCGAAAATGAATACAGTGATAATCCAAAAACATTTTTTTCAGGATGTAATACAGAAATTGCTGTAGCAATTCTTGAAGAATTTTTAAAAAGATTTTTTTCTCCAATATTTATTATATTAATTGGGCTATGTTCGTCTTTGGTAATTATGTCAAGTAAACATGAAAAATTTTATAAATTGAAAAATACATTATTTTTTTTTATGGGAATAATCTTAATTATTATTTCAGAAATTTCTTTAAGATATTCGGGTCTAAGTATTAAAAGCATGATAATTTATTTTTTGATTCCATTAATACTATTTACAGTGATTTACTCATTTATTTATTTTAATTTACAAAACAATAAAGGGGATAAAATTGTTAGTTAGTACTTATAAAAAATATTTATTCAAAAAATTTTCAAAGAAAATGCTCCTCATCTCTGGAATTTTTTTTATTTTAGTTTTAATAATAAATTTAATTGAAGAAACAAGTTTTTTAAAAAATAGTAATACTTCTTTTATCACCCCAGTTATTCTAACTACACTTAATGCTCCGTCCTTGTTATATGAAATGTTTCCATTTATTTTTTTGGTTACTACACAATTTTTCTTTATTGATATTTATGAAAAGAAAGAAATAGAAACTCTTAGGATATTTGGAGTTGATAACTTTTCTTTATTAAAATTTCTAACTATCACCTCTTTAATATTTGGTTTTTTAATAATTACGATATTTTATAATTTTTCATCTATATTAAAAAATGAATATTTAAAAATTAAAAATAATTATGCAGATGACAAAAAATATTTAGCAGTTATTACCAAAAATGGAATTTGGATTAAAGATAACTTTGATGAAGAGACTGTTATTATCAATGCAGATATGATTATTGACGAGTTTTTAATGAATTCTTCAATAACAATTTTGGATAAGAATTTTGAAATCGAGAAAAATATTATTGCAGAAAAAATAAATATAAAAAATAAAAAGTGGGTTCTTCACGATTCAATAGTTACTGAGAGTGATAACTCATCAAATGAATATGTAATTTCTAATTTTGAAAGTAATTTTGATCTTGAAAGAATAAATAATCTTTTTTCTGACTTATCTTCACTTACATATTTTGAGCTTCTTAAATTGGAAAAGGATTATAATTCTATAGGTTACTCGACTGATGAAATAAAGATACAAAAACATAAGTTTTACTCCTTACCTTTTTTATTATGTATAATGACAATTATAGGTACAATTATAATGATTTATAACAAATTTAAAAAAAATCTTATGTTAAATCTTTTTATTGGAATTTTTTTTTCAGTTTCAATTTATTATTTAAGTCACTTTTCAAATCTTTTAGGCGAGAATGGGAAATTTCCACTAATTTTATCAGTTTGGTTTCCGATTTTAATACTATCAACAATCTCAACGATAGGCGTGATAAAAATAAATGAAAAATAATACATATTATATAAAAATTTTTTTTACGTTATTGTCTTTTATTTTTCTAGCGAACAACACTTTTGCAAAAGAAATAAATATAAAAGCTAAAGAAGTATTAACATTTGAGAAAGGAAACGTCATAATTGGTAAAGAAGAAGTAGAAGCCAAAATAAACAACGAAATAGAAATATATGCAGATAAAATTACATATAACAAAATTAGTGATGAATTAACTGCTGAAGGTAATGTAACATCAAAAGATCTTAAAAATAGTATTGAAATTAAATCTCAAAAGGTAATTTATAAAAAAAAAGAAAACAAAATTTTTTCAGTCGGAAATACTTTTTTTAATATAAATACAAATTATGATGGGCAGTCATCTGATGTTAATTTTTTAATAAATGAAGATATAATTTACTCAAAAAATTTATCAAATTTTAGTGACAATCTAAATAATCTAATAGAGTCTTCATCTTTTAGATACTCTAACAAAACTGAAATTTTGAGAGCAAATAATATCAAATTTATTGATAATAAAAAAAATAAATATTTTCTTAAAAATGGATTTTTGAAAGTTAAAGAAAATATTTTGTTAGGAAAAGATGTCAAAATTTATTTACGAAATGATACTTTTGATACTCCAGAAAATGAACCTAAGCTAAAAGGTAATTCAATATTATCTCAAGGCAACGAAACATTAATTAAAAAAGGTATTTTTACATCCTGTAAAGATAATAACAACTGCCCTCCATGGGTAATTACAGCCAAAGAAATAATCCACGATAAAAATAAAAAAGAAATTAAATATAAGAATGCATTATTAAAAATTTATAATATACCAGTCCTTTATTTTCCTAAATTCTTTCATCCTGATCCGACTGTAGATAGAAAATCAGGTTTTTTAATGCCTTCCTTTGGAGAGTCAAAAAATTTAGGTGCATCAGTAAATCTTCCATATTTTTATGCAATTTCAGAAAGCAAAGATATGACATATAAACCAAGATTTTTTTCTAGTAATGAATTGTTATTTCAAACTGAGTTTAGAAGCGTAGACAAATACTCTTCACACATAATTGATTTAAGTTTAAATAAAACAAATTCAGATGAAAAGAACGGCAGAAATACTCACTTTTTCTCTAATTCGGACTTTAATTTAAGTAATAGTTATTTTAATGAAAGTAATTTGAAAGTTAAAGTTGAGAAAGTCTCAAATGATGATTATATCAGTGTATATTCACTTGAAAGTACAAGTCCAATTATAAGAGATACTTCAACCTTAGAAAATATAATTGAATTTAATGGTACGCGAAATAACTTTAATTTAGATCTGTCTCTGGAAAGCTATGAAACATTGGGTAAACCAATTAGTGACAAATATGAATTTGTTTATCCAAATTATTCATTTGAAACAACAAAAGATTTTAAAAATGGATTTTTTAATAATTTAGAGTTCACGTCTAGTGGGAATCAAAAAAAACATTCCACAAATATTTATGAGGCAGTTCAGATTAATGACTTTATTTTTAACGGAAATAAAAAAATTAGTAATCACGGTTTTAATCATAATTTTAAAACAATTCTCAAGAACGTAAATTCTGATGGTAAAAATTCAAAAAAATTTAAAGAGAAAAAACAAAGCGAAATTTTATCTATGGTAACCTATGACCTTGATTTGCCCTTAATCAAAAGTGATACTAAATTTTATGATTCTTTAATACCTAAAATGTCTTTTAGGCACAGTCCAAATGACACAAAAAATTTACAAGATGAAGAAAGGTTTCTTAATACTGACAATGTTTTTAGTCTAAATAGGATTGGGTTTAGTGAAACAATCGAAAGTGGTACTTCACTAACGTTAGGTTTAAATTTTGAAAAAAAACATAAAAAAGATAATGCCAGTTTCTTTGGCTCAAAAATTGCAACTGTATTTAGAGATGAAATTAATGAAAATTTGCCAATTAAAAGTACTTTAGGAAAAAAACAATCTGATATCTTTGGAGAGGTAAATTTTATACCCAATCAAAACCTAATATTTGACTACAATTATTCAGTAAATAATAATTTAGATGAAATTAATTTACATGTCTTTGAAAATACTTTTAAAGTGAATAATTTTATAAATACTTTTACTTTTTACGAAGAGAACAATTTGTTAGGTGATAAAAGTTATTATGAAAATAAGTTTGAATATAACTTCGATAATAGAAACACATTGTCTTTTAAAACTAGAAATAACAAGAAAGATAATTTAACAGAATTTTATGACCTCATTTATCAATACAAAACGGATTGTTTAACTGCTTCTCTAAGATATAACAAAGAATATTATTCTAATTCTACAAAAAAACCAAATGAGGAATTATTTTTTAATATAACTTTAATACCTTTGGGTTCAACTCAAACTGGAAGTTTATTTGACTTAAAAGAAAATAAATGAGATTAAAAAAAAAATTCACTTTTAGTTTAGTATTTCAATTTATATTTTTTTTTATAGTTTTTATTAATCTTTATGCCAACGAAGTGAAAATAGTGGCAAAAATTGAAAATGATATAA
>CABYHH010000020.1 GCA_902518835.1 uncultured Pelagibacteraceae bacterium | reverse complement strand
CCAATCTATTGCATGAGCATTTTTTAATGGCTCTTCCCAATTGGATCCTGCCAATTTACAACTTTTTCCATTAATTTTTTTCTTTTCAGAAACTACTACTCTCTTAAAATTAGGAACATCATCCATCCAATCAGATGTTAACCCCTCATAAGGATCCATTGGATGAGTAAAGATTAAAATTGGTGCATTCCCTTTTTTTATTATATCAATTTGTTGCTGTCTCCATCCAGCCATACCAGGATTTTTTTTGTGAAATTTTTCCATCGCTTTTTCATAGCCAACTTTTTTTACTTTAAATTTTTTAGATAAATTCCAAAAACATGCTGGCATTAATGATATACCTCCACCCACTTCGTTCATGTATTTAGCTGTTAGCCTTAGTGTTGCCCATCCTCCGCAAGAGTGACCTGACATGAAAATTTGTTTTTTTGGTACACCCAAGTTTACAAATTTTTCAACTACCTTTAAATTACCCTCAACTCTTCGATCCATTTTTGAGGTTCCTGGATAAGGTCCTTCCCATTTTTTCATCCACATTCCTACTCTCCCTAACTGAGCACCTAAATCACCTTCTAATTGACCTTGACAATGTATATAAACCATAATTTCTTTGTCATTTATTTTATCACCAGCCAACTGGGCCCAATTTCTAAGTTCTGATCTCCAGAAGCAATCTTTTAATTTAACATCGTTTCCGTTTGACCCATGGTTGTATATTATTATTATTTTATCTTTGGGATTATTCACTTCAAAATTTTCATCAATTTTAATTTTATCTTTCCATTTTGTTGTTGGTATTAAAAAACCGTCTTTTTTTATACTTTCTTTTGAATTTGCGTAAACATTGTTACTTAATGTTAAACTAAGTAAGATAAGTGCTAAAAACTTTTTCATTCTTTTCCTCCCATAATATCTGGTGTTTGCCAGTTTAAACTTTGTCCACTATCCACTGCTAATATTTGCCCAGTAATAGATCTATTTTTTATAAAAAAGTCAACTGCATTGCAAATTTGTTCAACATCAACTTTTCTCCTCAAAGGAGTTGCTAAATATTGTTTTTTAAAGTGTTTTTCTGACTGCCTTTTATTTTTAATAGTTGGACCTGGAGCTATTCCGTTTACTCTGATATTTGGCGCTAAACTCATAGCGCTTGTCTTCGTTAATGTGTAAAGACCAGTTTTGCTCAATGTGTATGAGAAAAAGTAGGGTGTTAATTTAAATACTCTTTGGTCAATTATATTGATTATATTATTATTCTTCCCTTTGATATTGTTAGCAAAACCCCTAGACAAAAGTGCAGGTGCTTTTAGGTTAGCATTTAAATGAATGTCCCAGCTTTTGACTGTAAAATTTTCCAATTTATCGTTTTCAAATAAAGATGCATTGTTAATCAAACAATCAAAATATTTTAATTTTGATTTTGATAATTTAATAAGTTTTTGCACCTCTTTTTCTTTACCTAAATCGGCTTTAATTAAGTAAACAACTGTTCCATCTTTATTCAATTCTTTTTTTAGTCTTTCTGCTTTAGATTTTGATTTATTATAATGAATTACGATTTCAATTTTTGGCCCTGATAGTTTCTTTGCTATAGCTGCACCTATCCTTGTTGCAGCACCCGTAATTATTATTTTTCGTGCTTCCATTTTTTGTCTCTTTTTTTGGTAACTTTTGTACCCGGCATACCCATTGTGGATCTACCCTTTGGATAAAGTTTATTTTTTACATCATATTGTCTAATTTTTGGATTTAACGTAATTTCTAATTCAGTGCTTTCTAGTTTCCTGATCTCATCTCGAATTTTTGCAGCTTCTTCAAATTCTAGATTTGATGCAGCTTCTTTCATTTTTCTATCAAGAGCTTTTAAATGTTTTTTTAAATTCCCACCAACATTGGATCCTTCACTTATCTTAACGTAATCTTTTTCATAAACGCTCTGGAGAATATCATTTATTTCTTTTTTTACCGTTTTAGCATCAATCTTATATTTTTTATTATAAGCTAGTTGAATTTTTCTTCTTCGATCAGTTTCCTCTATGGCCTTTTTAATACTCTTTGTCTCTTTATCGGCATAAAGAATTACTTTACCATCAACATTTCTTGCAGCACGTCCTATTGTTTGAATTAATGATGTTTCAGATCTTAAAAAACCTTCTTTATCTGCATCCAAAATTCCAACCAAAGCACATTCTGGAATATCTAGACCTTCTCTTAGTAGATTGATCCCTACAAGAACATCAAACACTCCCATTCTTAAGTCTCTCATTATTTCAATTCTCTCTAAGGTATCAATGTCAGAATGGAGATATCTGACTTTTACTCCATTTTCGTGAAGATACTCAGTTAAATCTTCAGCCATTTTTTTTGTTAGGGTTGTTACTAGTACTCTGTGATTATTTTCAATTACTTGTTTACATTCATGCATTAAATCATCCACTTGATTTTTAGCTGGTCTAATTTCAACAGGAGGATCAATTAATCCAGTAGGTCTTATTACTTGGTCAATGAATTCACCTTTAGTTTGTTTTAGTTCCCATGGACCAGGGGTTGCCGAGACAAAAACCGTTTGAGTTCTCATTAAATCCCACTCCTCAAACTTCAAAGGCCTATTATCCATGCATGACGGAAGTCTAAAACCATACTCTGCGAGGGTGCTTTTTCTCGATCTATCACCTTTGAACATTCCATTTAATTGTGGAACTGTAACATGAGACTCGTCAACAAAAATTAAAGTGTTATCTGGAAAATATTCAAAGAGTGTAGGTGGTGGCTCTCCTGGTTTACGGCCTGATAAAAATCTAGAATAATTCTCAATACCAGCACAAGACCCTGTTGCCTCAATCATTTCTAAATCAAATTTTGTTCGCTCCTCTAATCTTTGAGCTTCTAGTAACTTATTTTCAGCCCTGTGTTTCTTTAAAGTTATTTCTAATTCTTTTTTTATATTGATAACAGCCTGTTCAACTGTTGGTTTTGGAGTAATATAATGGCTATTAGCGTAAACTTTGATTAAATTTAGATCTCTTATCTTATCACCGGTTAAAGGATCGAATTCTTCTATTTGTTCAAGTTTGTCACCAAATAAACTTAATCTCCAAGCTCTATCTTCTAAATGAGACGGAAATACTTCTAAATATTCTCCTCTTGCTCTAAAAGTTCCTCGATAAAAATTTTGATCATTACGCTTATATTGAAGTGCGACTAGTGATTTTATTATATGTTCTCTATTATAATCATAATTCTTTTGAAGAGTTAAAGTCATTTTACTATATGCTTCAACTGATCCTAAACCATAAATACAAGACACACTTGCAACTATTAAAACGTCGTCTCTCTCTAATAATGATCTTGTTGCCGAATGTCTCATACGATCTATTTGTTCATTGATAGACGCTTCTTTTTCGATGTAGGTATCTGACCTTGGTACGTAGGCTTCTGGTGTATAATAATCGTAATAAGAGACAAAATATTCAACAGCATTTTCAGGAAAAAAAGTTTTCATCTCACCATAAAGTTGAGCTGCTAGAGTTTTGTTTGGAGCTAAAATCAATGCAGGTCTGTTAGTTGCCTCAATGACTTTTGCCATTGTAAATGTTTTACCTGATCCTGTTACGCCTAGTAAAACTTGATTAAATTCATTTTTTTTTGCACCTTTTACTAATTTCTTAATAGCCTCCGGTTGATCACCCGCAGGTTTAAAATCTGACTTAATTTTAAATTTCTTACCACCTTCAAGTTTTCCACTTATTTTTGGATTTTTACTCTGAATATCTGTAATTAAATCTTGATAAGTATTTTCCATATATTAAAGAAGGTAGTAGAATTAATTAATATTTCAATGAGCATTATATCAGACACTTTAAAGAGAGTTAAACCTTCACCAACTATTGCAGTTACTCAAAAGGCAAGAGAATTAAGAGCTGCTGGGAAAGATGTAATAGGGCTTGGTGCGGGAGAGCCAGATTTTGATACTCCTGAAAATATTAAACGCGCTGCAATTAAAGCAATTAAGAATGGTGACACGAAGTATACAGCAGTTGATGGTACACCAGCTCTAAAAAAAGCAATTATCAAAAAATTCAAAAGAGAAAATAATCTTCATTATAAAATTGATCAAATAACCGTTGGTACTGGGGGAAAACAAGTTCTCTACAATACCTTTATGGCAACTTTAAATAGAGGGGATGAAGTTATCATTCCAGCACCTTTCTGGGTTTCTTATCCTGATATGGTTTTATTAGCTGGTGGAAAGCCAAAAATAGTAAAGTGCACTGAACAAGAGGGTTTTAAACTAACAGCAAAAAAACTCAAAAAAGCAATCTCTAAAAAAACTAAATGGGTCATTCTTAATTCGCCGTCTAATCCAACAGGTGCAGGTTACTCAAAAAAAGAAATTCAAAATTTAGCTAAAGTCCTAATAAGAAATAAAAAAGTTTATATTTTGAGTGATGATATTTATGAACATGTTAGATATGATAATTTCAACTTTTTTACAATTGCTCAATTATCAAAACTAAAAGATAGAATACTAACTATGAATGGAGTTAGTAAATCTTATGCAATGACTGGATGGAGAATAGGTTATGCTGCAGGTCCAAAAGATATAATTAAAGCTATCGGCAAAATTCAATCACAATCTACTTCAAACCCTTCTTCTATAAGTCAAGCAGCTGCAGTTGAAGCCTTGAATGGGAAACAAGATTTTATCAAAAAGCGATCTGATGCGTTTAAACAGAGAAGAGATTTTGTAGTTAAAAGTTTAAATAGTATTAAAGGTATCAGCTGTTTAAAACCTAATGGTGCATTTTATGTCTTTCCAAGTTGCAAAGGACTTTTGAATAAAAAAACAAAATTAAAAACTGACACTGATTTTGTAAGAAATCTTCTCGAAAAATCTAATGTTGCAGTTGTTCAAGGATCGGCATTTGGTTTAGAAGGATATTTTAGAATTTCCTACGCTACTTCAATGCAACAATTAAAAAAAGCCATGCAAAGAATAAAATCTTTTTGTGATGGTTTGGGTTAGAAAGTGAAAACAGCCTTAATATTTGGCTCATCAGGATTAATTGGAGGACATCTTCTCAATAGATTAATCCAAGATAATAATTACATAAAGATTAAAGTATTTGTTCGCAATGATCCGCAAATTAACGATGACAAATTAGAAATTATTAAGACAGATTTTCAAAATTTAGAAAATTATAAAGAAAATATTAAAGGTGACGATTGTTTTTTTTGTATTGGAACAACGAAAAAGAATTCACCAGATAAAGATGAATATAAGAGAGTAGAACTCGATATACCCAAAAAGATTGCACAAATAGCAAAATTAAATTTGGTAAAATCATTTTTTTTTGTTTCCTCTGGATACGCAGACTCTAAAAGTTCTGGAGATTATTTAAAATTTAAAGGACTGGTAGAGGAAGAATTAAAAAGACTAAATTTTTCAAAACTTGGAATAATGAGACCTTCATTTTTAATGGGAAATAGAAAAGAAAATAGAGTAGGTGAAAGATTGGGAATTTTTACTTTTAAATTAATTTCACCATTACTCTTAGGGCCTTTAAAAAAAATAAGACCAATTCATTCAGATACTGTAGCTAAAGTAATGATAAAAATAGCAAACAATGATTTTCAACAAAATATTTTTGAGTCTAATGAAATTGAAGAATTAAATAATTCCTGAAATTTAAAATTATATTATCTCTGATTTAATATCTTCTCTGCTGGACCTGTTTTTTTTATCCATGATTCTGGAATAGAATCAATTCCTTTTAAGGCTGCAAAATAGGCTCCAATAAAGTTTACCCTTGAACAATTACAGCCACCAGCTTTTATAGTTCTTAAAACAGCCTCTTTATAATTCATAGAATTAATAATTGAGTGAATTGAACTATTAAAAGTTCCAGGATAACTACATGCCATTCCTAATTTTTTCACTACTACTGGGTGGGGTTTTGATTTCAATTTTTTAACTTTTTTAATATCTTCAACAATATTTTTAAAATATGAATTTTTTTTAAATTTTTTGATAAATTCATTTACGGGATCCTTAGCACCCTTTAAAGCTAAGTCTATTAAATGAAACTTTGCTAAAGCATACTTCATACTTATTTTTGAGACCGTTACTGTAGAAATAATTTTTTTTAAATTATTGAAATCATAGCCATATAAAAAACAGGGTAGAGCAGCACAATAGCCATCAGACTCATTTACTTTAACCCCACCTGTTATTTTTTTTTTAGCCTTAATGTTTTTAACTGTTTCAATTACATTTTGGTGTATCCAGGGTCCTTTAATTATACCTCTCCAGTCTTTAACTTTTCTATATTTTGATCTTAATTTAAGATTTTTCCAATAGATACTTCCTGGACCAAAGTTTTTAGTAATATTTTTTTTAAACCTTTCATCTACATTACGGTGACCTTCAATTAATGTTTTGAACATGACCTGACCAATTTCGTTATAACCAGAAACTTTTCCAGTTTTAATATTGTAAAAAGGGCTTTTGTTTTTTTTTAAAAAAGAAAAATCTTTCTTTCCTTTTATATAAGAGAATAGTTTTTTTTGATTATAAACCCAATGCAAAGGTCTTGCTGCCGCATCAGCTACAGTTGCACCTAAGAAAACGTGTAAATTATTTTTCACTTAAATTTTTATTTTGAGGATAAATGTTTTTCTGCTTCAAGGGCAGCCATACAGCCCATTCCAGCAGCAGTTACAGCTTGCCTAAAAGTTTTATCTTTTACGTCCCCCGCAGCGTAAACTCCAGGTATATTGGTCTCGGTAGAGTCAGGTTTTGTAATTAGATACCCCTCAGTATCCATTTTTAATTGATCTTTAAACAATTGAGTTGCAGGATCATGTCCGATTGCAATAAAAAGACCATCTAATTTTAATTCTTCAATTTTGTTTGTTTTAACATTTTTAATTTTAATACCTTTTAAATTTTTTGGATTTTGATCACCAATAACGTCCTCAATCACACTGTCCCAAACTATTTCTATTTTTTTATTATCCATTAACTTTTTTTGAAGCAATTTTTCAGCTCTTAATTCATCTCTTCTGTGAATTAGTTTAACTTTTGAGGCAAATTTTGTTAAAAACATTGCTTCCTCAACAGCAGCATTACCTCCACCGACTACCGCAACTTCTTTATTCTTAAAAAAGAAACCGTCACAAGTTGCACAAGCAGAGACACCAAATCCTCTAAATTCTTGTTCAGATTTTAAATTTAACCATCTTGCCTGAGCACCAGTTGAAATAATTATACTATCCGCAGTATATTTTTGACCACTATCACCTGAAGCTTCAAATGGTTTAGATTTTAAATTTACAGAAGATATATGATCTTCGATCATCTCAGTACCAACAGCTTTAGCTTGATCTTTCATTTGGTCCATTAACCACGGACCCTGGATTACATCTGCAAAACCTGGATAATTTTCAACATCGGTTGTTGTTGTTAATTGACCACCTGGCTGAGAGCCATGAACTAATATTGGTTTTAGCATTGCTCTTGCAGCATAAACTGCAGCCGTATATCCAGCAGGACCAGATCCAATTATCAACACTTTTGTGTGTTTAGTTGGATTTTGACTCATATGGAAGCTATATAGTGATAAATGACTAAATTAAAAGGTTTATTATTGACCGAGGGTATGCACGGTATGATCAGCCAAGTAGAGGGATTAGCCAAAGGACTTGATCTTGATTTTATACACGAAAAAATTGAACTTAATAATTTTTGGAGTTTAATTCCTCCACAATTCACTCCAATTAAAAGCTTTGTTTTTAAAAATAAAATTGATTTAAATTTTAATATTGTTATTTCTTGTGGAAGAAAAAGTGTTATCCCATCAATTTATCTAAAAAAAAAGTTTAAAGATAAAATTATGAATATTCATATTCAAGACCCTAAGGTTGCATTAAAAAATTTTGATTTAATTGTAGCACCTGAGCACGATGGATTGGTAGGTGAAAATGTAATCACCAGCAAAGGAGCAATTCATTATTTGAGAAATAGTGAGTTAAATGAAAGCGCTGATTATTTAAAACAAAGAGTAAACAAAGATAAGATAGTAACTTTAATTATTGGTGGTCCAAATAAATATTATGATTATAATGAGTCTGTCTTAGAACAAATATTTATTAAGGTAAAAAACGTGTTCATTAACAAAGGTTTTCAATTAATTTTTATTCCATCGATGAGGACTCCGAAAAATATTATTGAGAAGGCAAAAAATTTTTTTGATGAAAATCAAATAATCATAATGGATATAGACAAAAAAGCTTACCTTTCCTCATTAAAATTAGCTAATCAAATTGTTGTAACTTGCGATTCTACTTCAATGATTTCCGAGGCTGCAATGACTGGAAAACCCATTTATGTTGCACAAATGCCTAATATAAAAAAGAATAATAGATTTAAGAAATTTTTTAAATTGTTTAGAGATTTGAATATTATTAAGAATTTAGAGGATTCGTTGGATGAGTGGACCTATGAGAAACTTAATGAAACTGATAGGATATCAGGTTATATAAAGAATAAATATAAAGAATATGACTTTTCTTAATTCCATCTTAAATCAGTCACAAAAACATGAATTTCCTTTTGACCATTGGGAATATAACAATGCTTTAAGTGACCAAGCCATTGAAGAGATAATTAATGCAGATATACCAGATGTCAGTAAACACAATCTTACTTATGATGGAACAAGAGCGATAGATGATGGTGGTGCAGAATTTCGTTCAGGGATTGCTTCAGGTGGTAAAGCTCTAAAATTTAGATGTTTTATAAATAAAGAAAATTCATCGTCATTTCCACACTTAGTAAAATTTATAGAGGAACTACAATCTAAAGAGACATATTATGAAATTTCAAAAATGATTAATAAAGATTTGTCCAATTCTTATGTTCGAGTTGAAGTTATATGTGACCGTGAGGGTTTTTGGCTAAAACCTCATTGTGATATTAAAGAAAAATTAATGTCAGGTTTAATTTTTATTAATAAGGCAAATGAGTCTGAGGATTTAGGAACAGATTTTTATAATGACAAGTTAGAAAAAGTAAAAACAGTTCCTTACAAACATAATTATGGTTATTTATTCACTAGTGGCCCAAATACCTGGCACGGGATGGAAAAAAAAAAAATTGTCAAAGAGAGAAGATGTATTCAAGTTAATTATGTTACCTTTCCAACAGATTGGAAAGTAAAGGACTAATCAACCAAAGAAAGAATAACAACCCAAGGTGAAAAGAACGCCAATCATAAAACATATACCAAACACAGCTCTAATTTGGTCCCCATCCTCTTTGGGATCACTTTTGTCATAAAGTTTCCAATAGCCTAAACTTTTGTTTTCATTCGAAATATCTCTTAAGCGTTCCCCAATATATGAATTTATATTTGAGCTAGTAATTATTTCGTTGTATCTTTTTGATTTGATGTTCTCTGTACTCATTTATAAATTTAAAATTTATTAGAAAATTTTAAAAGTGTCTATCAATTTACTATTGATATTTTGCCTTAAAAACCAATTTGGTCTCTTACTATCTGAAGTTGTATTGTAATATTCCTTTAAAACTAATAATTTTATTTGAAAATTTATGTATAATGAATTCTATTGAATTAAAATTTTAAATATAAAAATATATAACGACGATGTTTGAAAAATTAGAAGAATTAGCAAAAAATAATAAAAAAATTTCTGACTTTCACATTAGAACTGGCTGACCTTTTACTCCAGTATTCTTCATTGCTCCATCACCAATAACAATTACAAAATTTCGTGAACACTCTTTTTCATCGTCTGTTGCATTTTCTGGAGGAAGTAATTGCTTTCCTGCTCTTTCATCTTTAAAGTATTTAAGTGCAATTTGTGAAAATGCTTGAGCATCAGTACCCCAAGCAGTCTCTAAAGGATCAAATGTGTTCATTATCAAGCTAGCACCTTGAGGGCTCACAGCCACATTTAAACACGAATTAGAATTACATCTTTGCGAAGTTCCTTGTGGGTGTGTTTTACCACCAGCCCAATTAATATAATAATTACAGTCATCATTGTGATGACAATGCCAGCCCCCTCTAGGACCTTTTTTTTTCGTTGATACTTCTCCAGAATTCCAATGTCCAAAACCAAAGTAAGCTCCAGTCGTTAATGTTGAGTCATTAACTACAGCATCAATAGCTGCTTTGACTCCATCCCATCTTTTAATTCGTGGTCCTCCCATTTGTTGAAGCCATGCAGTATCTCTCTCTGTTAAAGTAAATTTTGATTTATCTATCTCGTCTAAATATCCAGATTGAGATCCAACCAAGACTTTTTCACTATCTACAAAAATATATGATGGATTATTAAATCCGACTAAATCACCTAACAAAGATCCAGAAACCCCATCATTTGATGTAGTAGATTTTGCCCCCTTGCCTATATATGTTTCAACTACACATGTATTTGGATTTATTTTTTGAATAGAATGACTTACGTTAGAACTAATGTAAGCAACATTGCTATCATCGGGGTCAATCATCACATCGACAGCATTCATCATCTGATTAGCTAAATTAGGACTATTGTTATGCGAACAATATGTAATCGCATCTCCTTTTGACACCTCAAAAGAATCACCCTTGGGGGTAACAGGTACAGAAAATACACCTCCATATCTTGCAAAGTAAATGAGGGTTCCTTCATTGTTAATATCAAAATTATTTACATTTTTAAATCTACAAGTTTTACAATCCGTTGTAGTCTGAGATCCCATTGTGTTAAGATTTACAATTTTTAAAAAACCACCCTGCTTCCAAGATCCCAAAATAAATAAATATGGAGTGCCACCAATTATTTTAGTTTTTACTCTTCTCACTTGAGCTTTTTTTAAAGTTGTACCGATTGCAACTCTACAATTTTGACCATCCTCCGAATAACCAAAAACAAGGTGCTTTAAATTCTTCTCCCAAGCTCTAAAAAAAATTATATTTTCACCTGAAATATTAGTTTTTTCAGAAGTTAAATTTTCAACAAAATTAATACTTGCATTTCGTCTAATAGATTTATTTTTAGTGTTAGAGGATGTATCAATTAGATTATTGCAACCATTTTCACCAATGAAATCTATATTGAAGTCACTATCTCTCTCCCCTGCCGCTGTATATCTTAGGATCCCTCTTTGTCTATCTCCTTGAGATATTAAAAAATTACCATTTGAGTCGTAAACAGCCCTATGAATAGGTTCTAAACCATCTTCACCGATCCAGGAATGCATACTGTCAGAGCTATCAACTAAAAATAAAATATTTGCAGGAACATCTCCTTTTCCAGCTCCTGGTGGTATAGGTTTTGCATATAATTTATTTCCTAAAAATAAAAATATTAAAGAGAACACAAAAAATTTAATAATCTTTTTTACCATATCGCCTGTGTTACTTGTTCTCCATATACGTAATTTATCATCTGATCATTCGTGATTTCAAGAGACTCATAAATCTTCCCTCTTTTTAAGTATTTTCCGTAAGTAATAAATAAACTTCCAATACTTAAATCAACCACTCCTTGCCAATTATTTTTTTGAGCTTCGATTCCAGGGTCGCTAATTTTAGCTTTAGTAAAATTGTATATTTCATTCTTTTTTGCATCAGACGATATAAAATTTATCGCTGCAATCTTGGAGTCGTAAACTATGACTTCTATTTCGGTATTATCAAAACCATCATTCTCACAATAGTCTGCTGCATGATCTAAATATTTAACCGAGGATTTTTCTTCAATGGAAGCAGGATCATAACTTGTTAAGAAGCTAAATGTTTGCTCTGCTTTACTTATTGGTGTTCCAATAGGCACGTTTAAAAGTTCACAAGCTAAACTTTTATTTAATAATAAAAAGTTAAGAAATAAAAATAGAATGAGTTTTTTCATTTTATAAATATTAATTTTTCTACAATATTTTTCAATAAGCTTATTGTGCATTTTAAGTTAAAAACTTACTTTTTTTAATGGGATAAAACAATAATAGTCTCCAACGGAATTAAAATTTCAGGTTTAGAAGTATCCCCCATCATACCACAGCCATATATTTTAAATGTGCTTCCTTGTCTTTGAGCAGTGCTTGAAGTTTTTTTCAAACTGCTGCCAACTGCTTTATAAATTTGGGTCCCAGAGTTAACTGAAAAATATTCATAAGTGAATTCACTTAATTTTTTTCTCTCATTATCATCAGTAACAATCGCTTCATCAGGGTCAAATAAATCAAGAAATTTTTTTGATTTAACATGCTCAACATATTTAAAATTTTCGGACCTACTTAAATTTCTAAAACTTTTATAACAAGGTGTAAGTTTATCAGTATCTAAAGTTAATTCATTAATTGGTAATTGTTTAGGACCTGGATTTGTATTTCTGTTACCATTAGCGATATTCAATGGTCCTAATATAGTGTCAATTAAACTTTTTTCTGCCTGCATTAAAGCTGTTTCAGCAACATAGAAAGTTTGCTGATACTCATCACTGCTGTTATTGCTTTGATGATCGCTTGATGCAATAACAATTAGACTTCCTCCCATTAAAGACATTGCTAGCAATAAAACGAGAGATAAAACTAGAGTAAAACCTTTTTCGTTTTTATTTTTACTCATTTAAATAA
>CABYHH010000019.1 GCA_902518835.1 uncultured Pelagibacteraceae bacterium | reverse complement strand
ATTAAATTCATAGACTAAATTCCTTTGTTTGCTAGAAATTTCTATTAACTCAATTTAGTCGATTTATATAGTACAACTTTTAATTGTACAATTGAAATTTTTGCAACTCTACCCTCTTATAAAATTTGTTTTACTTCTCCTCAAAATTGAACTTAAATGTGGCTAATTTAATTAAATTTAACAAAGAGGAATAAATGAAAAAAATAATTAGTTTTCTTTTAGGTTGTTTTGTTGCTCTTAACTTAAGTATTTCAGTTGCTAATTCAGCAGCAAACGAAGTTAGAGTTGCTTACTTTCTAGAGTGGCCAAGTCCAAATTTAGAGGATATGCAAAAAAAAGCATTCGCTAAGGCACTTGGAGTTCCAGTCAAATGGACAAACTTTACTAACGGTGGTGCAATGACAGATGCTATGTTAGCAGGAGATATTGACATTTCTTACTCACAAGGATTGGTACCATTTATTAATGCTGTAAAATCTAAAGCACCCATCAAATTAGTTGATATTGCAATGGAATATGGGATGGGAGGAACAACTTGTGTTACTTCTAATGCATCAGGTATTACAAAAGCGAACGCTAGTGAATTAGAGGGTAAAAAAGTTGCTGTTCCTTTAGGTACAATGGCTGAATACGTTTTTGATGAAAGTATGAAAGTTGTTGGAGCTGATAGAGGAAAAATGGATATAATTCAAATGGATCCTGAAGAAGGAGCTGCTGCGTTAGTAAGCGGTGATGTTGTAATGGCATGTTTATTTGGAGGTAACTCTATTAAAGCTGCAACTGCTGTTGGATCAAGATTGCTTACAGTTCAAGAAGCAAGAGATGCGGGTATCTTGGGTATAGATATTACTTCTGTAACTACAAAGTTTATGAAGGAAAATCCTGGAATGCTTAGAACTTTCATAGAGGTAACTCATGAAGCTAACGCAAGATATAAAGCTGGTAAAGCTGATATGAATGCAATGTCAAAAGCTTCTGAAATGAAAGTTGCTGACATGAAAGAAACTTTAAGTGGCTTTAAATTTCTTTCGCCTGAAGAAACTAAACAATCTATGGAAAGTGGAAACCTTAAAGCGTTCTTAGATGGTATGGGAACACCAAAAGGAAATGTAGATACTAGTTTCTTGCCTTTATAATTTATAGGTAACTAAAATTAAAATAGGCGCCAATTTCAATAAATTGGTGCCTATTTTTTTATAAAAATTTCAAATATAAAGATTGTTTATGAGTGATTTAATTTCTCAAAATCTTAATATGATTTTTAAAACTCCTAAAGGTGATACTGTTCACGCTTTAAAAGATTTAAATTTTACTCTTAAAAAGGGTGAACTCTTAACAGTTCTAGGCCCTTCAGGTTGTGGAAAAACAACTTTATTAAACATTACTGCAGGATTTATTAGACCGACATCAGGAAGTATCACTTTAAACGATAAAGAAATTGATGGTCCAGGAGTTGAAAGGGGAATGGTTTTTCAACAAGGTGCTTTGTTTGAATGGTTAACAGTTGCTGAAAACGTAAACTTTGGATTAAGAATGAAAAAAGAGGATCCAATCGAAACACAAAAAAAAGTTGATGAATGGTTGGAAATTGTTGGATTAAAAGGTTTTGGAAATACTCCCACATATCAATTATCTGGTGGCATGCAGCAGAGAGTTGCGCTTGCAAGATGTTTAATAAATGATCCGGATTTAATTTTAATGGATGAGCCTTTAGGTGCTCTTGATGCGCTTACACGAGAAAAAATGCAGTCACTAGTTTTGAAAATTTGGAAAGAAACTGGTAAAACAATTATTTTAATCACACATTCAGTTGAAGAAGCCCTATTGCTTGGTGAAAGATTGTATGTGATGGCTCCAAGACCCGGAAGAATTCATAAAGAGTATAATCTTCCATTTGCTTCAATGGGATTAAAAGAAGACTTAAGAGAGATAAAAAAAAATAAGGATTTTTCTCAAAAACGTGAGGAAATTCTTGAAATGATTTGGAATATGGAAGAAGAAATAATGGGTAAAGAAAATTAGATGATAACTCAAATAGTAACTTTTCTAATTTTTTTTGCTGTAATTGGCTGTATTCTTTATGGAAGGAGATTAATTAAAACTGAAAAGGTTGATGCGGTCTTCGGAAACCCAGAAAGAGCATTGGGCGGCACTCACTGGATCATTGTCGGAAGTAGTTTTTTACTTTTAATTTGGCTCTATTATTCTTGGGATATAGCTAAAGGATTTTATCCAAAATCTGCAAATGAGTTATGTCAAGTAGCAAAAGTAAATGACTCATTGCTTGGATTAAAATACCAATTTCCAATAGAAGAGAGAGAATTCAAAAGTACTTCACAGATAAAAAAAGAAAATAAAAATTTAAGAATAATTCAAAATGAAATTCAAAATTCAGAAAAGCTTAATAATCAACAAAAGACAATACTAATTAGTTTTATAAGTAAAACTAATCAACTTATCCCATTATTAACCAATGAGGATTTAATCGAAAATGTGACTAAACAAAAAATAAATGACATAACTGGAAAAATTAACCTTTTAACTGAAAATTTTCAAAAACCTGATTATCCATTTGAAACCGAGCAAGAACTTAGCCAAAGACTAAGGGCCGTTGATGAAGAAGGTGGCTGGGGTATTACTAAAGTAGATGCGGGTTCTGGATCTATTGAAAATACTTTGGAAGTTCCTTTGGTGCCGGCAACAGAAAGAGGTGTTAAATTTCACGCAGCAGCAAAAGAGCTAAATTTAATAAGTGACGAATTTTTTAAGTTAAGAAATCATAACCCGCAATTTAAAAATAGAATTAAAGAATTAAAAAATGAAATTAAATCTTATAGGAAAGATTTAAGTGATAATGAAGAAATAGCATCCACATACGCCAAGAATATTGTAAAGATTGCTAGAAGAATTGAATTCGCAAGTATCTATCCTCCAAATGCATTAGATAACATGCAAGCGGCAATTATTAAATTTGAAAATGCACAAAAAAATGCTCAAGGAGGACTGAGATTCATAGATATGTTCTTGTTCCCCGCAGGAACAATAGTTGCTAGTGGTCCGAGTTGTTCAGAACAAGGTTCAGGAAGATGGTTACCTAAACCATCTGACACTTTAAATAAATTTATATTAATGTCAAAACCCAGCGTAGGTTATAAAGATATTCCTCTTTTGTGGATTCAAATGGTTGATGTAAGTAAAATGATTGGCTTCATTTTACCAGATTGGATTGCAGATATTTTACCAGGTGAATATCCTGTTCATACTAAAGATGGGATAGTTAAACAAAACTTCAAAGGTGGAGTTTTAAAAATTGTGACGGGTGATTTTAACTTATTTAAAGTGCCGGTTCCTTATGGACATATTTGGGACTCTTTTTTAAGAGTTTTCTTAGGTCTAATTTTTGGAATATTGATTGGAGTGCCACTTGGTTTATTCATGGGGTTAAATAGATTTGCAAAAGGTTTTTTTGACCCTTTGATTGAGCTTTATAGACCAGTTCCTCCACTTGCCTGGGCTCCACTTATAATATCTGTTTTAGGAATTGATAATACAGGAAAAGTATTCTTATTATTTATGGTCTCTTTATCTATTATGATAATTTCTGCTAGGGCTGGTGCATCAGGTACACAACTTTCAAAAATTCATGCAGCCCACTCATTAGGAGCCTCCAAGAAACAAATTTTAAGATACGTTATTTTTCCTAATTCATTACCTGAAATTTTAACAGGAATTAGAGTAGCTGTTGGTATGTGTTGGGGAACATTAGTAGCGGCTGAATTTTTAGCTGGAACAACTGGAATTGGATTTGTTGAAAATGTCGCTAAAAAATATTTTCAATATGAGGTTATCTGGATAACTATATTTATCATGGGATTGCTTGGTCTTTTGTTCGATATAACTTTAAGAAAAATAATTAATAAAACAATTCCTTGGCGTGGAAAAGGTTAATTTGAAAACTCAAAATCTAAAAAAAGAAATTATTGAAATATTCAAAAAATTTGGTTTAAATAAAAACCACGCTCTTATATCAACTAATGCTCTTATTAATGCTGAATTAGTTGGAGCATACGGACATGGTCTTTCAAGACTTAGAATGTATTGTGAAAGAATTTCAAAAAATTTAATTAACCCAAAACCAAAAATTAAAATAAAAAAGATTTCAAATTCTATTTCTCATATTGATGCTGATGATGCCATTGGGTTTGTGGCTGCAGATTTAGCAATTAAACAAGCTATTAAAAACGCAAAAAAAACTGGAATAGGACTGGTTGGTGTCAAAAATAGTGGTCACTACGGTTTGTCAGGATATTACGCAGAGCAAGCAGTAAAAAAAAATTTAATAACTATGATTTATACAAACGCTCCTCCTGCTATTGCGCCTTATGGTGCGCTTAAGAGTTTATTTGGAACTAATCCGATTTGCTTTGGTTCACCAACAGGTTCTAAAGTTCCTTTTATATTAGATACGTCAATTTCAATGATTAATAGAGGTAAAATTAGATTTGCGGCGAAAAATAATAAAAAAATTCCGGAAGGTGTTGCATTAAATAAATTTGGAAAACCAACAACTAACGCAAAAGAAGCCTTGCAAGGTGTTCAATTACCCATAGCAGGATTTAGAGGATCTGGTTTAGCGTGGATGGTTGATATATTAAGTGGAGTTTTAACTGGAGGAAATCATTCTGGAAGAGTAAAAGATCCTTTTGATGACTTTTCAGGACCGCAAAATATTGGACATTTATTTATCACATTTAAAACAAACTTATTTGTCAAAAATTACAATTTAAGAATTAAAGATAACATAAAAAAGATTAAAAAATTACCTAAAATAAAAGGTGTAAAAGAGATAGTGTATCCTGGTCAAAATAAATATAAAAGATTTAGTGTGAATTTTAAAAAAGAGATAAAATTAACAAAAAATACAAAAAAAGATTTAGATTTTTTAAAAAGATAAAATGCTTTCAAAAAAAGAAATTGTCTGTCCCAATAACTTACTGAGCACAGCAAATAAAAAAAAGGAAATTACAGCAGCAATTGTAAATGCTGGAAAACCACTTCCCATGCAATCTGTTATGAATGCTGTTAAAGAAAATTTGATTAAACCAATTTTTATAGGAGATAAAGATCAAATTCAAAAATGTGCTAATGAAATTCAATTTGATATTTCAGATTACGAATTAATTCATGAACCAATAGAAAATAATACAGCAGTTATTGCAGCTAAGCTAGCAATGCAAGATAAGGTTAGAATTATAGTAAAAGGTCACATTCATACCGATATCTTGATGAAAGAAGTTTTAAAAAGAGAATATAAACTTCTTGGTAAAACTAGATTGAGTCATGTTTGGCATATGACATTAGAAAAAAATGATAAACCATTAATTATTACAGATGGTGCTTTAAATGTTTTGCCAAATGTAAAAACAAAAATGCATATATTAAAGAATGTAATTAATTTTTCAAAAAGGATTGGAAATAAAAGACCAAAGGTGGCTATATTGTCTGCAACAGAGGAAGTTTTAGATAGTATTCAAAGTTCAATGGAAGCAAATGAAATTACTGAACTTGCAAAGAAAGAAAATTTAGATGCAGATGTGTTTGGACCTTTAGCTTTTGATAACAGTATTTCAAAAAAATCTGCAGAAATTAAAGGAGTAAAAAACATAGTTGCTGGAGATGCTGATGTGCTGTTGGTACCTAGTGTTGAGACTGGAAATGCATTAGTTAAAATTATGATTTATTTTATGGGTGCGTGTGCTGCGGGTGTTGTAATAGGAGGCAAAGTGCCAGTTGTTATTACAAGTAGATCAGATGAGGCATCAGCTAGATTAGCTTCAATTGCTGCTGCTGTGGTTGCATTAGACTAATAAAACAATATAAATTTAAAAAAAATGACAATAAAATATTTAAAAAAAGCATCTAAGACCGCGTCAACAGATGACACTAAAACTAGAGATATAGTTCAAAATCTTTTAAAAGAACTTGAGAAGTCGAAAGAGAATGGTTGTAAAGAATTAACTAAAAAATTTGATAAATATGATGGAGAAATAATTGTTTCAAAAGATAAAATTGAAGAGATAAATAAGAATTTAGATCAAAAAACAAAAGATGATGTTAAATTTTCCCACGATCGAGTTAGAAAATTTGCTGAGGCACAACTTGCTAATTTTGGAAAAGACTTTGAAGTTGAACTTTCGAAAGGATTATATGCGGGTCAAAAATTGATTCCTGTAAATACTGCAGGTTGTTATATTCCAGGTGGACGATACGCTCACATAGCATCTGCAGTGATGAGTGTGACAACTGCAAAAGTTGCAGGTGTGAAAAATATTATTGCATGTAGTCCCCCGAAAGAGGGAGTCGGTGCCCACCCCTCTATAATTTATACGGCAAATTTATGTGGTGCAGATATAATTTTAAATCTTGGTGGAGTTCCAGCTATTGCTGCAATGACTTATGGAATGTTTGGAAATGCACCAGCCGATATTTTAGTAGGTCCTGGAAATCAATTTGTAGCTGAGGCTAAAAGAATTTTATTTGGAAAAGTTGGAATAGATTTATTTGCTGGTCCAACTGAAATTGGAATTATCGCAGATGAAACAGCAGATTCAGAAATAGTAGCTGTTGATTTAGTAGGCCAAGCAGAGCATGGGTATAATTCTCCGTGTTGGTTATATACTACAAGCCAAAAACTTGCAGACGAAGTCATGAAAAGAGTTCCTGAATTGATAGAAAAATTACCAGAAGTTCCAAGATTAAGCGCTGAAGCAGCTTGGAGAGATTATGGTGAAGTTATTTTGTGTGACACTGATGAAGAAATACTTAAAGTGAGTGACGACTATGCTCCTGAGCATTTAGAAATTCAAACAAAAAATCTTGAATGGTTTCACAAAAGATTAAAAAACTATGGTTCATTATTTATTGGAGAGGAAACAACGGTTGCTTATGGTGACAAGTGTTCTGGAACTAATCACATATTACCAACAAAAGGTGCAGGTAAATATACAGGCGGTTTATTCGTTGGTAAATTTATCAAAACATTGAGTTTTCAAAGAATGACAAAAGAGTCTACTAAAGAAGTTGGTTCTACAGCTGCAAGAATTTCAAGATATGAAGGCATGGAAGCACATGCAAGAACAGGTGATGTAAGACTACGTAAATATGGCTACTATAATAAGTAAAAATTTACTCCCTTTTCAAATTTTCAGATTTTAATTCCTCTTCAAAAATTAAAAATTTTGTCAATTATGAATATAAATAATATAGAAAAAAAGAGAATTAATTTATTTTTAACTTTTTATTGTAAATAATTGATTTCAGTAAGTTAATCATCAAAGGTATTCTTTTTCTATTAGTTTTTTTCAATATAAATGGTGCAATTTCTCTTGCGAGCTGCTCTCCTTCAACAGTATCATTTGGCATAAATTTTTTTTTTGCAACTTCAAATTTATATCCTTTACCTAAATAATAACCCATTTTACTGTTTCTTCCTCCAGCAGCACTAACATATAAATCTCCTAACCCAGCAAGACCTAAGGTTGTTTCATCCTTTCCTTTAAAAAATTTAATTAAGTATTTCATTTCTTTTAATGATTTCTGGAACAGATTTGAGGATGTGTTTAGATGAATACCTGCTCCAATAATCATGGCATATAAATTTTTTATAGCTGAGCATATCTCTACACCAATTATATCTTTTGAAAATTCAACTATATAATATTTTGTCGAGATTTTTTTTCCTATCATTTTAGCTATTTTTATATTTTTATTTGCTACAATTACGCTTGTTTTATTTTTTTTTGCTAATTCTTTTGCTAAGCAAGGTCCTTTTAAAACTGACACATTTGATGCATTGTAATTATTTTTAAATAAATTTGAAATTGTTAGTATTTTATTTTTTTTTTTATCATATTTTAATCCTTTGGTTAAAACTAATAATGGAGTTTTAATTCTCAAATCTTTTAATTCTTTTCCAATAAAATCTATCCCAGCAAGACTTAAGGCAATAACAATTAAATCAAATTTTTCCTTGAGTATATTTTTTGTATAATATTTGAATTTTAACTTTTTAGGAAGATTGAGCTTTAAAGAAGGGTGAAACTTTTTTTTTGAAGCTAAATTTTTAATAAAAATTTTATTATAAGGCTCAGTAATAGTAACTTGATTATTATTCTCTAAACAAGGAATTGAAAAAGCTGAGCCCATGGCTCCACCACCAATAATTAATATTTTCCCCATAAAAATTTTTTAAATTTAAATTTTATATTTTTATTAATTTCAACCCCTACTTGAATAAAGCTTAACATAAATTTCACTAATATAAAATTACTGATTATAAAATAATCAATAATGGTTATTAATATAGGTTTATTAAGAAATTTAATATAAAAAAATTAATCGTTACTTATTAATTATCTAAAATTTAAAATGCAAAGGTATAAATATAAATACTCTAGATTCTTACTAAATAAAAATTATAGATTTAGTAGAGATTATGTTTTGAAATATTTGCCATCAAATTTATTAATTGAATCGTATAAAAGTATATCAAAATGGAAAGGATATTATCCAACTCCTTTATTGAATTTAGATAAATTGAACAAACTCCTTAAGCTTAATAATATATTTTATAAAGATGAGTCTAAAAGATTTCACTTAAAATCTTTTAAAGCTTTAGGTGGGGCCTATGCAGTAGAAAAAATTTCAAAAAAAGGCGATGAAATTACCGTATCTTCGGCAACTGCTGGGAATCATGGAAAATCTGTAGCTTGGGGTGCAAGAAGATTAAAATTGAAATGTAAAATTTTTGTTAGTCAACATGTTAGTAAAACTAGGGTAAATGAAATCAAAAAATTTGGTGCTGAGGTAATTAGAGTTAAAGGAAATTATGAAGACTCTTTAAAAAAGTGTCAAATTTTATCAAAAAAAAATAATTGGAAAATTATTCAGGATGTTTCCACAAAAAATTATAAATATATTCCTCAACTTACAATGGCTGGATACTCTATTTTAATAAAGGAAATTTCTAAGCAAACTAATAAATATATTACTCATATATTTCTTCAAGCTGGTGTTGGTGGATTGGCTGCTGGTTTAGTAGCTGGAGTAGCAAAATATTTTAAGAGAATTCCTAAAATCATAATTGTAGAGCCGGATAGAGCTGATTGTGTATTTCAAAGTATTAAGAATAAGAAATTAAAAAAAATAAAGATTAAAAGAGAAAGCATTATGGGTGGAATGTCATGTAATGAAATGTCTCTTGTACCGTGGCAAATATTAAAAAAGACTACTAATTGTTGTGTTTCAGTTTCTGATAAAAATATAGCAAAAACCATAGCAAACTTAAAAGACAAAAAATTCAGTAAAACTTCGATTATAGGTGGTGAATGTGCAACTCCTGGGATTATTGCTTTGATTGGAATGTGCAACAATAGAAAAATACGAAAATTGATCAATCTGAACCATAATTCAAATGTACTGTTAATTGGATGCGAAGGAAATGCAGATGTTAAACTTTACAAACAACTGCTATCTAAGGGCAGAAAATAAAAATTTATATGACAAAAAATGCGATTGCTTGGATTAGAGAAGATTTCAGGATTGAAAATAACCCTGCTCTTGCTTATGCAACTCAAAATCATGAAAATGTTATTGCTTTATATATTTACAACAAATCTGATTTTGACGATAAAAGAGAAGCTCAAAAATGGTGGCTTTCAAAATCTTTAGAGGTATTTAAATCAGAATTATCAAATTACAATATCAATCTTCAGATATTGCAAGGAGATGAACTAGATATATTTTCAAAGATTAAAAAAAAAGACAATGTCTCAATATATTGGAACAAAATTTATGAACCTGATGTGATTATTAAAGGTAAAAAAATTAGAGATATATTTATTAAAAATGAAGTTAATTTTAAGTATTTTAAAGGAAATATTTTAAATGAATTTCAAGATGTAACTAAAAATGACGGGACACCTTTTAAAGTGTTTACTCCTTTTTGGAAAAATGCTGAGCAAAAATATTTGGGCCTACCTCCAAGTAAAAATTATATTGTTAAAAAAAAGACAAAAGCACTATCTTTTTTTAAAAAATGTATAGAGCCAAAACATGTACTTCCAAAAAACAATTGGTACAAAAAATTTGAAAATTATTGGGAAGTATCAGAAAACGAGACTAAAAAAATTTTAAATAATTTGATAAATAATAAGATAAAAGATTATGGTTCGGCAAGGGATTATCCGTCTATTGAAGGCACATCAAAATTATCCCCATACATTAAACATGGACAAATTCACGTAAAAACTATTTGGACAAAATGTAGTGAGATAAAGTCTAAAGGAATTGGTTATAGGAAATATATCAACGAATTAGGTTGGCGCGAATTTTCACATAGTTTAATTAATTATTTTCCAGAGTTTTTAAAAGGAAATTATAGAAAAGAATTTGACAAATTCCCTTGGGTAAAAAATGAGAAATTTTTAAAAGCATGGAAGAGAGGATTAACTGGTTACCCCATAGTTGATGCTGGAATGAGAGAACTTTATGAAACTGGATGGATGCATAATAGAATAAGAATGGTAGTAGGATCGTTCTTAGTAAAACATTTGAGAATTAATTGGATCGAAGGTGAGAAACATTTTAGAAATTGTTTACTTGATTTTAATAAAGCAAATAATGTAGCACAATGGCAATGGGTTGCAGGATGTGGGGCAGATGCAGCTCCATACTTTAGAATCTTTAATCCCATACTTCAGGGAGAAAAATTTGATAAAGATGGTTTGTATGTAAGGAAATGGGTTCCAGAGCTTAAAAAAGTTCCAAATAAGTTTATTCATAAACCTTGGGAAATGGAATTAAAATTTCAAGAAGCTATTAAAACAGTTATTGGAAAAAATTATCCTGAACCTATTGTTATTCACGAAAAGGCTAGAGAGGCAGCATTAAAAGCTTTTCAATCATTAAAAAAAAATTAATTACCTAAATAATGGTGTATTATTTCTCTTTTTTTTGGCTCCAATCTATGTTCGAAAAGATAAATTCCTTGCCAAGTTCCTAGTAAGAGTTTTCCATTTTTTACACTTAAAGTAATTTGATTATTCGTCAAAGAAGACTTGATGTGTGCAGGCATATCATCTTTTCCCTCAACAGTATGGATATAAAGAGAATTATCCATTGGTACTAATTTATTAAAATAATTAATTAGATCTGTCTGAACATCTGGATCTGCATTTTCTTGAATAATTAAGGAGGCACTTGTGTGCTGAATATTTAGGTTAAGAATACCATTTTGGAAGTCATTTTTTTTTATCCAGTCAATTGTTTTGCTTGTGAAGTCATAAAGTTTTTGACCATTCGTTTTAATTAAAAGATTAAAGAACTCTTGCTTCATATATTAAACATATCTCATAGAAGTTAGTTCATATAAACGACTTACTGTTCTTTTGAATGGTTCAACCATAATTTTTGAAGATTTTAATAAACCTAAATCAATTTGAGATGTAATCATCAAGGGAATTTTATTCTCATAAATTATATCAATTAATGTAATAAATCTTTGCTGTTGATCTGAGTTATTTTCATCAAAATGTGGTAAATTTTCTATAAAAATAAAAACACAGTTTTTTGCAATCATAATATAATCTTCAGATCCTAAATTCCGACCACATAACTCCTCAAATTTAAATTTTACAACTCCTTCATAAAAGTTTTCTAAAGTTATTTCACGACCTTTAATATTTATAGATTTACTTGATTTTTTTTTGTTCTTTGTAAACTTATGAAAATACTTATTAAATATAAAATTATTTGATTTATTGATTGGAAATAAATATCTGTCTAAATTTGAATATTCACTTGATCTATAATCTTCTTTAATTGATAATTTATTTTGATAGCAATTATTTTTTAAAATCTTTATAAATGGTATAAATTGTTCTCTTTGAAGACCGTCTTTGTAAAGATCATTTATTATAATATTTGAGGAAAATATAACTCTTATATTTTTCTCAAAGATTCTTTGAAATAATTTTCCTAGTATCATTGCATCAACTATGTTGGTCACTTGGAATTCATCGAAGTAGATAATATCAGCTTGTTTATTTAAATTTTTAACAAATCTATTTATTCCATTCTCTTTTTCATTATTTAAAAAAATTGAGTCGTGAAATCTTATCATAAACTCATTAAAATGGAGTCTCAATTTCTTCTGTTTTATTTTTTCAAAAAAAAAATTTAAAATCATGGTTTTACCTACACCTACATCTCCAGTTAAATAAAAACCAAGCTTATTATTTTTTCTTTTAAAAATTTTATCTAATAAATTTTGATTGAAATTTTTTTGATAGTAATCTTTAAGTTTATTTATGATTTCTATTTGATTTTGGTTAATCTCGAATTGTTGATTTTCACAATAATCCAAAAAAAGATTTTTCAAATTCATTTTTTTGATTTAAAATCTATTCCATATTCTGATCTTGGTCCTTTTCTTAATCCAAAAGGTCCGGAAATGAATATTGTAAGAGGTTTTGTTCCAGGTTTTAAGTCTACTCTATGTAAATTATTTGCTGATCTAAAACCTATATATCCTGGAGGCCTCCAATATTTGCCTGAACTGATTGTCTCCCAATACCCGTCTCTTAAAATAATAGTTATGTAAGGAAAAGTGTGATTGTGAACTCCTTCGCCATGATCATCCGCTAACATTTCATGAATTAATATATTAAAAGGGAACCACTTAGGTCGATTTCTTAAAAGAACATAATATCTATTCATCCA
>CABYHH010000018.1 GCA_902518835.1 uncultured Pelagibacteraceae bacterium | reverse complement strand
GTCAAATTAGATACGCAAACTATTGTTTGTTTTTTGTCAATACTAACTCTTTTAAAACAGAATATTTTTGAGCCTAGGTCAATATTCTCTCTTTTTGCATTTGGATGAAATGCTTTTTGTTTTCTTTTTATCTCTAACAATTTTGTAATTTCTTTGAAAAAAATACTCTGTTTAGATTTTTTATTATTTAGTCTAGACAAAAGATTATTCTTGTTCCATTTGTATCTATTAACATCTCTTTTATTTCCAGTAATAATATATTTTGCTTCATCATTAGATGTACCAAATAAAGAATTAAAATATAGAGCAGGCACTCCATCAAAAGAGATCATAATTGAGTGGGCAGTTATATATCTTTCCAAAAAAAAATTTCCATTTTGGTCAAAATCAGATTTTTTTAACGAATTAAAAATAGTAATATTGGCTTCGTAGACCTTCTTAAACTTATTTTGAATCTTTCTGTAAGAAAATTTTGATCCGTTTTTTTTTAATCTTTTTAAAAAATTATTAAGATCATTTTGATTAAGTATGCCCTCAACTGGTCTCATGCCTATCCCGTCGTGAGAAGCAATAAAGTTTAGATAGTTATTTCCAGGCTTATTATTAGGAAGTTTTTTACTCCATTTATTCAGGAAATCACTTTTTTCAAATAATAAAGCATGTATCAATAGTGGTGGTAAAGTAAAATTATAAATCCAGTTAGCCTCATCACTATTTTTGCCGAAATAACTAATATTTTCTTTTTCTGGTAAATTAGTTTCCGTAACTATTATTGATTGCACTTTTAGTAGACAAGATATGTATCTAAATAGTTTTATAATTTCATGAGTTTGTTTTAAATTAATACATTTAGACCCACTTTCTTTCCATAGATATGCAATAGCATCTAACCTAAAAATTTTTACACCGTGATTTAAAAGATTTATCATTATTTTAATAAATCTTAATAAAACTGCTGGATTTTTAAAGTTAAGATCAATCTGATCATTACTAAAAGTTCTCCAAATAAAAGTTCTTTTCTTAAAAATATCAATTTTCTTGAGCAACTTATGATCCCTTGGTCTTACGACTTTAGAAGTATCAAATTTATTATCTATTTTAATAAAATAATCTTTACCAGGTCTTTGCTGTTTTAAAAAATTTCTAAACCATAATCCTCTAGCAGAGGAATGATTAATTACAATATCAGCCATAATATTATTCTGTTTTGAAAATTTTGATATATCGTTCCAATTACCAAATTTTTTATCAATTTTATAATGATCTTTCACAGCAAATCCACTATCACTGCTAGAAGGATAAAAAGGTAGAAAATGAATACAGTTGAAATATTTATTTAATTTTTTATCAAAAAAGACTTAAAATTTCTTAAAGAATACTTTTGATTATTTGAAAGTAAACTATCACCATAACAAATAAGCATTGAAGTTTTCTCTGAAATTAATAATTTTTTATTAATTTTTTTTTTATTAAATTTTTCTATTAAATAAGTTATTTCTTTTTGATAAGTTTTAATATCTTTTTTAAAAACTGAATTTTTATAAATATTTTTTAGTCTTAATCCAATTTTTTTCTTTTCTGAGTGAGATACCATCAACTGTATGTTTTGTTTTCTTCATTTACTTTTTCTCTCAATCTTTTAAGAAAATCTGGAATTGCACTTTTTACTCTGCTCCATGTTGGTATAAAAGGAGTATCCATGGGATTTAAAATGAATGCTTCTCCTGCTTTCATTATATTCATAGCAAATAATTCAACTGCTTTTTCCTCAGTATGAGAGTCAAATTTTAGACCATTCATATCGGCATCACTCCTATAAATATCAATTAAATCTAAAGCTGACCTATAATATGTAGCTTTCAAAGACCTAAATTTTTCTCTACTAAAAGAATTACCTTGAGTTGCTAATTTTTTGATAAAAGTTTTTATGATATCAATTGACATTCTAGATAAGCCTTTAGTTTCATCATCCAATGATAGGTTTTGATGCTTATGGTCGTAACTGTCGGCCAAATCAACTTGGCAAATATTTTGTGGTGAAAAACTTCTTTGCATTTCTGATAAAATTCCAACTTCTATACCCCAATCAGATGATATTCTTAACTCTGGTAAAACGTTTCTTCTAAATGAAAATTCACCCGCTAAAGGGTATTTAAAGGATTTCATAAATTCGATATAGTCACTTTTTCCAATAGTTCTTTCCAAAGCAGTTAATAAAGGAAAAACTAAAAGTCTTGCAACTCTTCCATTCATCTTCTCATTAGCAATTCTCGGATAATATCCTTTACAAAATTCAAAATTAAAAAGTGGGTTTACAACCGGATAAAATAATTTAGCAAGCATTCTCCTATCATAAGTTTTTATATCACAATCGTGAAGAGCAACAGACCGAGCACTGTCTCTTGCTATAGACATACCGATACAATACCAAACATTTCTACCTTTCCCTAATTCACTTGGCGCGAGATCTTTTTTTTTTAATTCTTGATGAAGTTTTTTTAAATTAGGCCCATCATTCCAAAGAATTGTAAATGGGGTTTTTAACTTTTTAAAAAATTTCCAGGCCTTTTTTGCTTGTTTTTCATTGGCTTTATCGAGCCCAATGATCACGTGATCTAAATATTTGGTTTTACTTATTTCTTCAACAATCTTAGGTAAAGCTGTACCTTCTAATTCTGAGTAAAGTGAAGGTAAAATTAATTCCATTTTTCTTTCTGCTGAATGTTTAAGCAATTCTTTTTCAATTGTTGAAGTAGACTTTGTACCAAAGTCATGCAAAGTTGAAATTATTCCATTTTGAGAAAAATCACCCATTACAAATTTTAGCCATTATAATCTAATTTAACCAGCGCTTTTTTTATCACATCTGCCCATCCTAAAGGTGATGAATGATTTGAAATGATTAGATTATCAATGAAAATTTCATCTAATTTAAATCTGTCATTAAAAACTAAACACGGAACATCACTATTCTTTAACATCTCAAGATCATTATAATTGTCTCCAACAGCAATAACTTTAATATTTTTTTCAATTTTTTTAAATATCTTAATAACTCTTTTCATTGATTTTACTTTATTTACTTTATCGCAAAGATTGATAACTCTTCCTCCTTCTTGCAAAGAAAGACCATTCTTTGTAATACTTTTATTTAATCTATCTCTTTCATTTTTGTTTCCATAAAATAAAAAAGGTATCGAATATTTTCTATTTAGTGCTTTTTTTAATTTATCGTTTGACAGACCTAATATTTCTATTTGTTTTTTTTTTTCCATTTTTGTTATAAATTTACATTTATCTTTTAAATTTTTAGATATCTTAGACTCAAAAATTTTTTGTATTTCATTTTTTTCCCTACTAAGAACAATTTTGTCAGGAAAATTTATATTTAATAAATTTAAACCATTAATCACTGAGCCATTTTCTGAAATATAAGTTAAATTTTCACCTAATTCTTGATTAAAATCAATTATTTCATTTTCAGTTTTACTGGAATTTGGAATTATAAAAATTCCTTTTGAAACAAGATCTTTTAAAAATTTTTTGATTTCATCAAATTTAAAAGTATCTCTATTTAAAAGCGATCCATCAAGATCAGTGAAAATTAAAATAATAAATTTTTTTTTCATTTAAATCTAAATATATCTATTTCTATAAATTATCTTATCCTGTTTTGATCTTTGTCAAAAAAGAAAATCTTTTCTTTTGGGAAGGATATATTAAGTGATTGTTCTTTCGTATCAACTGATGATTTTATATTAATTTCGTTATTTGAATATGAGGTGTAAATAATTTTTTCAAAGCCTAGATTTTCAACAAGATCAACTTTTACAGTTAATTTTATATCAAAATTATTTTTTAGACTTATATCTTCAGGTCTTATACCTAAGTAAATTTCATCATTAAATTCTATGTTCTCAAATTTGATTTCATTTCCAAATAGTTTTAACGTATTTTTATTTAGGATATTTTCCCTTGTTATTTGAATGATATTCATTTTTGGGGATCCAATAAATTCTGCAACAAAAATATTATTTGGGTCTGAATAAATTTCACTTGGTGTTCCAAACTGTTCAATATTTCCCTTATTAAGAATCACTATTCTATCAGCTAAAGTCATCGCCTCGATTTGATCATGGGTTACATAGATTATGTTTGAATTCATTTTTTTATGTAGCTTTGATATCTCCACTCTCATTTCTGATCTCAGAGCAGCATCAAGATTTGATAGTGGTTCATCGAATAAAAAAAGCTTTGGCTTTCTTGTAATTGCTCTTCCTATTGCAACCCTTTGTTTCTGACCTCCGGAAAGTTGTTTTGGTTTTCTTTGCAGTAAATCTTGAATTTGAAGTGTATTAGCGGCCTCTGTCACTTTTTCTTGAATTTCATCTTTTTGTATTTTCTCCATTTTTAATCCAAATGACATATTTTCGTAAACAGTCATATGTGGATACAAAGCATAAGACTGAAACACCATCGCTATTTCACGCTTTGAAGGTATTAAGTTATTTATCAATTTTTCATCTAAAAAAATTTCACCTTGGTCGATTTTTTCTAATCCTGAAATCATTCTTAACAAAGTTGATTTTCCACATCCTGAAGGACCAACTAAAACAATAAATTCCCCATCATTTATATCGATGTTAAAATCCTTTATTACTTCGTTATTTCCATAGGATTTTTTGAGATTTTTAATAATTATTTTTGACATTTGTAAAGTTTAAAATGATTCTAAGTAATCATTAAATGTTGTTAAAAATTTATTACACTGCTAGATTTATGCAATGAAAAAATCGTGATTACGGAGAGAAATAAAAACTAACGAGGGGGAACAATATGATTAAGAAAATCATAATAAATATATCT
Organism: uncultured Pelagibacteraceae bacterium; assembly: GCA_902518835.1. Classification (GTDB taxonomy): domain Bacteria; phylum Pseudomonadota; class Alphaproteobacteria; order Pelagibacterales; family Pelagibacteraceae; genus Pelagibacter. The sequence goes on along the minus strand of CABYHH010000018.1, from coordinate 11,349 downwards.
GTGATAGTATTTTTAATTTCAAACACTAGTTTTGCCGATATTAAATTTTGGACTACAGAGGTCCAGCCAGCAAGAATGGCGAAACAAGAGGATATGGCCAAAGCTTTTCAAGCTAAGACAGGAATTAAAGTTGAAGTCATACCGATTGAAGAGAAAGATCTTGGAACTAGAGCTACCGCAGCTGCTGCTGCAGGAGATCTTCCTGACGTGATTTATCACACTCTACAATATGTTTTACCATGGGCTGAAGCAGGTATTTTAGATGTTGATGCTAATAACGCTGTAGTCAAATCATTAGGAAAAAAAACTTTTGCACCTGGCGCACTTAATATGGCAAAGAAAGGTGGAAAAATTGCAGCGGTACCAGTTGATGGCTGGACACAAATGGTCGTTTATAGAAAAGACTTATTTGCAAAAGCTGGTCTAGAACCGCCAACTTCATATGCTAATATAGTTAAAGCCGTTAATGCATTATCAAGCAATGATATGTTTGGCTTTGTTGCTGCCACAAAAACAGATGAAAACTTTATGAGCCAAGTACTTGAACATGTACTTTTGGCTAATGGAGTAAATTTTGTTAAAAAAGGTGGAACAAAAAAACAAGGTAAAGCCTTAAAAAATTCTTTAGAATTTTATAAAGTTATAGCTAAAGCAAGCCCTCCAGGAGAATTATTCTGGAAACAATCTAGAGCCTTATATTTTGCTGGAAAAACACCAATGATTATTTGGTCTCCATTTATTATGGATGAGTTAGCAGGTCTAAGAGATTCTGCTCCTCCAACAATAAATAGTGATCCAACATCACCAGAGTTAGCCTCAAAAACTGGTTTCATTACTAATTTTAGTGGTCCTAACAATAAAAAAGGTGCTGCTTGGGCGGACGTAAGATACTTTGGAATAACTGCAGATGCAGATACTGATGAAGCTAAAAAATTCATAGAGTATTCGATGAGTGAAGGTTATACTGCAACATTAGGAATTGCTCCTGAGGGAAAATTTCCAGTAAGAAGAGGGAATAAAAGTGATCCTAGTGCTTACACTAAAGCATGGAGTAAACTTCCAGTTGGTGTTGATAGAAAGAAACCTTTGACAGCACTTTATTCTGCAGATGTTATCGATAATATTGTTGCGGGTCTAGATACTGCAAATAGATGGGGTGTTAAAGAGGGAGAACTTTCTCGAGCATCTAAAATCATCAATTCTCAATTCTTAAATAGAATCACAAGGGAATATATTGATGATCAAATTTCAGTTGATGAAGCAGTTAAGAAAATTAACGCTGAATTAGCTAAATTTTAAATATCTAAATTAAATAAAAGCGGATAATATTTTATTATCCGCTTTTTTTATGAGTGACACACTTTCAAAAATTGAAAAAAGAACTGCTTATACTTTAGTTTTACCTGCAGTTTTATTAGTCTTTGCAATTGTATTATTTCCAATTTTTGCAAATATTTGGATTAGCTTTAAAGATATTCAACTAAAAGATATCAGAATTCCGGAACCAAGAGCAAAAAAAATTGTTAGATCAATTTCAGGTGATGAGTCACAATTAGAAATAATTTATAAATTAAGAAACAGCTCTTTAATTAATGGAATAAAAGATGTTGAATTTAAGGATAAATTTCCAAAAAATGTTCTTCCAACTAATCTTGACTCTAGATGTATTTTTAAATCAAAAAAAATTATTTGTGACTTTGGGGACTGGGACCCAAAATATAAAGAAAATTTTGAAATCAAAATTAGAAATATAAATGGTGAAAAAATAGAAAAAACAATAATAAAATCACAAAAACCAATTTTAGATGGAAAAGCAGAAAATCCTCTTTTAACAACAAATTTTACACTTAAAAATTTCAAAAAAGTTTTTTATGAAAATAATTTTATTGAGTTGCTATTAACCACATTTTATTTCACTTTTTTTGGTACCGTAGGTGCAATAATATTTGGTATTTTGGCTGCACAATTAGTAAATCAGAATTTCCGCGGACGAACATATATGAGGGGTATTTTGCTTTTTCCATACGTAGGACCAGTAGTTGCATTGGCTTATACGTGGACACTATTATTAGATCCGAATAGTGGAACGCTTAATGCACTATTAGTTAATTTTAATATTATAGAAACACCAATAAATTTATTAGGCCAAAAATATATAACTATGAGTATTTTAGGTTTTGAATTTAAATTAAGACTGGCTTTAACTACGGTAATATTTTTTGAGATTTGGCGTTATTTTCCGCTCGCTTTTCTTTTTATTTTAGCAAGATTACAGGCAGTTCCACAAACTTTGTATGAAGCAGCTGATGTGGATGGTGCAAGTCCAATCCAAAAATTTATCCATATCACTCTTCCTCAAATTACAGCAATCATCTCAATTTTATTTATGATTAGGTTTATTTGGAACTTTAATAAATTTGAGGATATCTTTTTATTAACAGGTGGTGCATCAGGAACAAGAACACTCCCCATTAATGTTTATCAACAAGGCTTTGCGGTATCAGATATTGGGATGGGCTCAGCTGTTTCAATAGTGATTGTAATGTTACTTCTAAGTTTCATGGTTATTTATTTTAGGTTAATAGGAAAGAGGGTCAATGAAGTTTAAATCTTTCTCAATATTTTTAATTATATCGTCTTTCTTTCTGACATGTATTTTGTCAATTTGGAAGATTATGTCTACATTGCAGGGTTTAAGTTTTACTAATCTAAACATCGCACCAGTTTTTTTAATTGGTATTCTGCTATCTTTAGCATTTATTTTAATTGGTAATAAGATTAATCATTCAATAAAGATTTTCTCATTATCATTTTTATTTTCAATTTTATATTTTTACTTAAATGAGGCATCACCATATTGGTATATTTTTGGAGTTTTCTTAATTATCTTATTTTTTACGAACAATCTCAAAAAATATAGTATGCAATCTTTAAAAGAAGATTTTATATCTGAAAAAATTATTTTTGATTTTATCACCTTGTTTGGCATTGTTTTTTTTGCATTTGTAATTTTATTCCCATTTTACATCATGTTGGTTACAAGTTTCAAAACTCAAATAGCTTTATTAGTTAATCCATTAGACTTTAGTCTAGATTTTACAAAAAGCTTAACTGACTTGTTTAAATCTTATTTTGTAATTTTTGAAACTTATAATTTTGGTAGATATATTTTAATTAGCTCTGTGGTTTCTATTGGAACTGTTATAGTTACATTGTTATTTGCAATCCCTGCAGCTTACGCTATTGCTAGGTTAAATTTTTTGGGCAAAAACTTTTTATCAACCTCAATTTTAATTATTTATATGTTTCCAGCTATAGTTTTAGTGATTCCTCTATATACTGTGTTTAGTCAACTTGGATTAAGAAACTCAATCTTTGGTCTTTTGATTGTTTATACAGCCACAACCTTGCCGGTCGCTATTTATATGTTGCAAGGATATTTTAAGAGTATTCCAAAAGAAATTGAAGATGCAGGAATTATGGATGGTCAGAATTGGTTTGGTATAATTTTAAAGATTGTTATTCCTTTAAGTTTGCCGGCTATTGCATCTGTTGCACTCTATGTCTTTATGATTGCTTGGAATGAATTCCTTTTTTCTTTGATGTTTTTAGATAGCCCTAAATCCTTTACTTTATCAAGAGCTATTCAATATCTGAGTGGGGATGCAGAAACACCACGTCAATACTTAATGGCAGGTTCAGTAATTGTTACTTTACCTGTACTTTTTATTTTCATATATTTTGAAAAATATCTAGTCAGCGGTCTAACAGCTGGTAGTGTGAAAGAGTAATACTAATCAATCAAAATATTATTAACTATTAATAATTTCTAGTAGAGGACGAATTTGTGAGTTGAGATATACAAACATGAGACATAGTGCAGTTTGACTAATATTTTATGTATTTTAAATAAAATTTATGATATTAAGATCAATTAACAAATTCTCAGAGTATTCTATTTTAGAAAAAAAAAATTTTGTAATTGATAAAGATTTAATAGAAAATTTTGTAAATAATAATCATTTTGAAAATTTATTAATAAGTCTTACAGAAATAAATCCATATGATGTAAAAATAGCAAACGAGTTTTCAAAACTAAATGCTATTTCTTCATTACCTCATTTAAGGATTTTGAAAACTTCTCTAAATTTAACAACCGAAAGATTTTTGCTTGAGCTTTCTCATTTAGTAATGCCTTTTAATAAAGATTTATCAAAAAATTTAAAATTTTTATCCTCAAGTATAAGTGAAACAGAATTTGGGAACTCTAAATTAATCTCAAATTTACTTAAAAGCTCCAAACATGCTTTTTATAAACAGCTTATTTTAGATTATGAGGAAAAAAATCCTTTAGCTTTGTATCCAACTTCCAGTTATAGAAATTCTAATGGACATGTTGTTAGCTCGAATGATTATCAACAAATAGAAGCAACAATGAATTTAAATACATTTACTTCAATTAAGGTGGAAGAGGACACCTTAAATGTCGATAATCCCCTCTTAAGAGATAATTATAAATCATTCGGAAGATGTGTTTGTTTAATAGATCAAAATATTGAGAATAATTATGGACTAGAAATTGAAAATTATTTTAATCATCATTCTATTATATTAGAGAAATTGGTTTATAGAGCTATGGAGGTTGATAAACATATTAAAAATGTGGAAAAAATAGTAGAGGATTTTAGAAAATTAGGTGTAAACAGAAATGAACCTATTTTGATAATTGGAGGAGGAGTTATTGGAGATATTGGAGCTTTTGCTGCATCTATTTATCATCGAAGCACTCCGTATATAATGTTATCAACATCAGTTGTAAGTGCAATAGATAGTGGACCAAGTCCGAGATCATGTTGTGATGCTGGTGGATTTAAAAACCTCTTAGGCTCTTTTCATGCTCCAGTGCTAAATATATCTGATCGATCATTCTTTAAAAGCTTGAAAACTTCTTGGGTTAGGCATGGGATTGCCGAAATTCATAAAATGGCAGTAATTAGAGACAAAGAATTATTTATTTTACTTGAGGACACAGGTTTTAATTTGATGAAAACTCACTTTGGTACAATAAATTGTAATTCTAAAGATGAAATAGTATCTAAATCAAAAAAAATTATCGGATTGTCTTTAAAAAGCTATGTTGAGAGTGAATATGATAATTTACACGAAGTTCACAGCATCAGAGATCATGCATTTGGTCATGGATTAAGTGCAAACTTTGAACTTAAAGCAGGATTATTACATGGTCATGCCATTAGTGTTGAAATGACTTTAAGTTCTTTTATGTCTTACAAAAGAGGCTGGTTAAGTGAAAAAGATTTGCATAGAATTTTAAAATTATTTAGTAAATTCGAATTAAGTTTATGGCATGACATATTGTTAGATGAGAAATGCATGAATGAAGGTTTTGATAAAATTCTTCAAAAAAGAGGAGGCAACCTAGCTATTCCAGTTCCAATTGCCATCGGAAAGTGTAAATACATCAATGATTTAACAAAACCTGAATTAAAAGAAATTATACAAGAATATAAACGAGTAGTTTCAAAATACCCTAGAAAGGGATTGGGTGTTGAACCTCTTTGTTCAGACGCAGGTCTTGAAGATCCAGTCACTGTTTTTAAAGCAAATGAAAATATAGAAAAAGAAGCGAAATTAAATTAATACAATGTACCAATTTGTAATTCCAATTCACCATGTGAATTGGAGTACAAGATCAGTTCTCGAGGGAATTTCTCAAAAATATAAACCTAAACAAATTTATGTCGTAACATCGGATCATGAGGTAAAAATTTTTAAAGATAAATCTAATTCTTGGGATATTGAAAATTTAACATTGCTGGACGAGGATAATTTTTTTTTAAATAAATATGGTTTAACAAAAACTGATATCGTTTCTCAAATTACTCAAAATAAACTCAATTACTCTCCTGGATGGTTGTACCAACAGATTATTAAATTAGGAGCCAATGATGTTATAGACGAATTAGACGATGTTTTTTTAGTATGGGATTCAGATTTATTACCAGTAAGATCATGGCCAATACTTGATGAAAGAAAGGAAAAGTTTGCTTTATTACAAGATAAATCATATGGAAATCAAGATGTTTTGAATTCGTGGAAAAATTTAATTACTAATGTATTGGAAATTAATCCTGTTGAGGACATAAGAGGAACATTTACTTCACATCATATGGTTTTTAAAAAAAAGTATTTAAAAAGTCTTAAATTAAAATTTAAAGATCATTTTAGATCTGATCAAAATTGGATTGAGTTAGTAATAAAAGCTACAAATATATATGGTTCTTTTGGTGAATATTGGACTTATGCCAGTTGGGTAAACCACATAAATAAAGAGGATTTAAATTATTACCCTTATGAAAAATATGGTTTAACCACTGAGAGATTTTATGATGATGGTAATGGTTTATTTTCAAGAAATTACAAGAAATTTAATAATTGTGACGAACAAGAAGACTTTTATCCATCTTATTCGTCTATAATAAATTTTATAGATAAAAATTATCAGCTACCTCCGTCTTCTTTATCATTTGAAACGAATATCAGGCATACAAAAAAGAAAGAAGAGAATATACACCTTGAGGAAAAAAGATCTATTTGGAGAGAAAAAATCTTATGATAAAGATTAAATGATATAACAAAACTTAATTATAGGAGAAAAAAATGAAAATATTAAAAGAATTAAATGACGCAAAATTAGTTATTGTTGATTTAGAGGTAAAGTTAGGAGACAAAATTAGAAATGCTCCCACTTTATGTGCAAAGTATAAAGGTAAAATTATACCACTTAATACTGCTCATGATGGAAGACCAATATTGATGAAAGAAGAAAATTCAATAGAAAAATAAATTATGATTGAACAGGTTAGTATTTATTTAACAGCAATGATTTTGGGGATAATGTTATTTTTCTCGTTTGTGATTGCTCCAGTAGTATTTACTACTCTAGATGAGGATAATGCTCGAAAGTTTATAAGAAGAATATTTCCTTTTTATTATAATGTGAATTTAATGATTAGTTTTGTTGTTCTCCTAATATTTTTATTTTTAAGTAAATTAGGTGTTGATTTTTATTTAATTTTATTAATTACAATTTTATTCGCTACATCAAACTATTTATTAATGCCGTTAATTAATAAATATAGAGATGAAAAACAGGATAAAAAATTTAAATATTCACATTTTATCTCAGTAGTAATTAATTTTGTCCAAATGATTTGCTTGGTATTTATTTTAATTTAAAAGTTTTTTTTCTTTTTTACTTTTTACCTCATTTTTTTGGTCACAATATCTTTTAAAAACATAAGCTGATGATACACCACCAATTAGTATTAATTTTAATATCTTTATTTTAATAAGTGTTTTAATCATGATTTAATATCGAACCTTTCTAATAAAAATTGGATTACTAAATTGTAGCAAAATACAAAACAAGAAATATAGAATAGAAAAATTATTTCTTTAGAATTAAATATGTATCCCGTTGAGGTTAAAAGTACAATAAATAGGCTGATTGATAAAGCAACCTTTGATTGTGACTTTTTTTTTAAATGAGATTTAACAATATCTTTTTTCATTATTCATAATAATAATTATTAAAGATATTTAATCATCATCAATTTTGTCCTACCTAAACATTATTACTTATGAAATTCATTAGTGTCCTCTTTGTGAAATTGGTAGACACAAAGGACTTAAAATAGTTTGAGTTGAGGAATTTTGTAGTCTCTAATGGTCTCAAATAGTCTCAAACCCTTAAAATCCTATATGTTTTAAAATGATTGAATTATTTATACTGGAAAATCTAAACAATTAATTTTCAGATTCTCGGACCATTCTCGGACATAGAGAGATAAAATGATATGATAGTACAATGAAAAAATTAATATTTTGTTTTCTCATAACCTTTTTTCTAAATAGCAATGCACACAGTTTTTTTAAAAATAATACTACTGCTAAATTAGAAGAGTGTATTTTTAAATCTTCAAATTTAATTAGCGAAGATAGTAAAAAGGATAGATGTATAACTAAATATGCAGCTGAAATTCCTTTAGACAGTGTTGCTATTAGTAGGACAGTTTTAAATTCATGGAAAACAGGTAATCTTTTTTTATCAGTTCATTTTGTTAATATGTCAACTGATTATATAATTACAGATCTTGTTGTCGAATTTACTCATAAAGTTGATTATGGCAAAGATAGAGGTGTCTTACATCTTGTGGACAACTTCAGAATGAACTATTTTATCGAGCCAGGTGACGGCACTGAAAATATTACACAAATTCATGGATTGAAATGTTGTAAGCCTGATAAAAATTTAATTTCTAAAAAAACAACTGTAGGTAAAGATTTTGAAATAACTCTTGATAATATAAAAAAAAATGGAAAAAAATGGAATGTGAGAATTGTAAAACTTTTTGGATTAAAAATTAAAAAAAGTGATAAAAGATATGCAAAAAAAGACAAACCTGAAAACAAGGCTCCCACAGAAAAAATAAAACCTAAAGATAATATACCTAATCATAAAGTTTTACCTGCAGCCTCTGGCACTGGTTTTTTTGTATCAAACGATGGTTTTATAATTACCAATCATCATGTAATTGAGGGATGTAAATATGTTGAATTAAATTACAATGCTAAAACTTATAAAACTAAAACAATAGCAATAGATAAAATAAATGACCTAGCAGTGTTGAAAGCAAAAATTAATTCACCAAAATTTTATTCTGTTTCCAAAGAAGATGCTGCATTGTTAGATGATATTATTATAGCAGGTTTTCCATTGGGTAAAAAAGTAAGTTCTGCAATTAAAACATCGAAAGGCAGTATTACTGCATTAGCTGGTTTTGGCGACAATTACTCAGAATTTCAAACTGATGCAGCTTTAAACCAAGGTAACAGTGGAGGTCCAATACTTAATAATTATGGCAATGTTATTGGTGTAGCGGTAGCAGCTTATGGAAAAGAGCAAGGTGTTGAGAGTTTTAATTTTGGGATTAAATCCTCAACCTTAAGAACTTTTGTGTCTTCAAATCGAATAAAATTAAATAATCCTAATTCAAAGGTACTTTCAAAAAGTGAACTTAGAGATCTTATCTTGGGTGGTACTGTGTATTTGGAATGTTTTATGACTTATGGTAATATAAAAAAACTTATTGAGGCTCAATCAAGTCAAAAAGCCTTTTTTAGTGAATACAAATAGAAGCGTCTTATGAAAAAAATAATTTTTATAGGTTGTTTATTGCTATGGGTCACTAGCGCCTTTGGAGAGATTACTTTTAAGAAAAAAAAGTTAGATTTAAATTTTAAATGTTTTGATGATAGTAAATTTTCTAAGCAAATTGGTTTTAAAAGGTTCGAATGGAAAGCAAATCAAACTGAATACTTTGTTGCCGCACATTTCCATAATAATGATGGTTATTATGGACTTCCTTATTCAACTGTATATGAGTATGAAAATCAAAATATAGATGGAAGGAATTACCCCTATATATATATTTATTATAACACTTTAGAAGGTTTTGAGTTTGATAAAAAAAAACACAATATATTAATTAAAAGATTTTTATATCAATTGAATGATGAAAAGTTCGTCTTGAAGTCAATTTTTATCAGTATCAATCAACAGGAAGATTACGACAGTCTTGCTACTATTATAAAATTGATGGACAAAGAATATGATGATCAAAAATTCATGGCATATCTTGTTCCTCTTACTCAAATGTTCTTAGATGTTGAAAATAATAATTTAAAAAATAGACTATTTTCATCCGTTGAACGTTGTGAAAAAATTTAATAGCAATAGGATTTTATAGGACAACTCTCGGACCATTCTCGGACATAGAGAGATAAAATAAAAAAAATTTACTTATTCATCTTGTTCAATTATAAATATTAGCATAAATACTCATGAAAATAACTCATGCCCTCGTGGTGAAATTGGTAGACACAAAGGACTTAAAAAGTATTCAAATCTAAGGTTCCACTAATAAACTCAACGTTTTTTAATAAAATTGAACTAGTGTAGTTCTAGTGTAGTTGGTAGAATGACGAAATGTTTTACTACACTAGAGGTAGAACGATATAAGTTAGGTACACTAATGAAATATACTGATACAGATACACTTGTTGTTTTAGACGATCAAAGTTTCTCAAAAAAATTTAAATCATTTAGAAATATAGAGAGTGTTCTTCCACGTATTGATAATTATGTACCTATAAAAGGTGATATTTTTATCAAAGATAGAAAAACAAAAATATCGTTAGAACCTGATAATCCTAGTTGGAACCTAGATTGGGACTGGGAAGTTAATGATGAGGGTCCACCAAAAGATAAAGAGGAAATTTTTCATGATTTTTTTGGGGAATTATTTTTTGCTCCTAATGAATTGATTTTGACAGATTATATGCCACCAAATCAAAAAGATTACTGGGATTACTTTGTTTTTACAAAAAAGAAATTTTTAGAACAAAAAAAAAATTATGTATTTAATAATATAAAAAATTTATATTTTTATAAAATTGCTCATGATTTTTTAAGACCTAAAGAGGAAAAATTTACTTTACCCAAATCAATAAATACGGAGGAGGTTGAGTTATTGTATATCTCGCATGGTCAAATTGTTGATTTTGACACTATTACACCAAGTAAATTCCCTAATTTGAAAAAATTAATATTAGATACAAAAATTAAGTCTAATAAAATTCCAAATTTTAAAAAACTTGAGGAACTTTTTTACGATAATCACGAAAAAAATATTACAATTGAAAATTTAGATAATTTGAAACATTTGATGGTGGGTCAAGCAAAATTAAGCGATGTAGAATTAAAGAAGATTTACAAGATATTTGGTGGTAAGTTGAAAATTTATAAAGAAAACATTAAAAAAGTTTTAAAAAAAAGAAAAATTTCAATTTAAAACTAGTGTAGTTCTAGTGTAGTAGTGATAAATAAAAAATTTGATTTTTGATGATAAAAAAAGTAAGTAAACACAACTCAAATAATGCCCTCGTGGTGAAATTGGTAGACACAAAGGACTTAAAATCCTTGCCGCTTGCGGAGTGCCAGTTCGAGTCTGGCCGAGGGCACCAAAACCAATGAAAAAAATTCAAATTATTTCAGATAAAAATAAAAAATCTCAAGAGATTAAAAAAAAAGTTTTAAAAGAACTAAATAAAACTAAATTTCTAAATCTTCAAAGAACAATAGTGATAGGTGGAGACGGCTTTATGCTTAAAACTTTGAAAAATAATAAAAAATCAAATAATAGCTTTTACGGTATAAATTCAGGAAATTACGGTTTTTTAATGAACAAATTTTCATCAAAAAATTTT
>CABYHH010000017.1 GCA_902518835.1 uncultured Pelagibacteraceae bacterium | reverse complement strand
AAAGATTTATTTCTATTGAGCCATCAAAACTTAGTTTAAACATTGAATTTGAATTGAAATATGACAATCCAATGATAGGAAATCCTAAGAATAAAGTTAAAGTTTATGAGGATGATTTGACTGATATATATAATTCAAGAACTTTTTGCTTATTTGAAGATGTTGAAAAAATAAAATCAAATGGTTTAGCCAAAGGTGGAAGTCTAGAAAATGCAATTGTAGTTAAAGATGATAAAATATTAAATGAAAACGGTTTAAGAAATAAAAATGAGTTTGTTAATCACAAAATTTTAGACTGTATTGGAGATTTGTATACTTCTGGTTACAGAATTTTGGCAGATGTTAAGTCTTCTCAAGGAGGCCATTATCTTACAAATAAACTATTAAGAAAAGTATTTGATAATCAAGAAAATTTTGCAATTTTTGAGATACAAGAAAAAAATTTACCTCATTCATTTATTCAAAAGAATTTGCTAAAATCAATAGCATAAAATATCTTTTCATTTAAAAAAGTATTATGAGATTCTTTTTGGTTTTTTTAATTTTAACATCACTTACTTTTTTTGTTGGATGTAAATCAAAAAAAGAAGAAAAAATTGTTCTTGATAGTAAAGATTTAGAATCTCAGATGACGGAGGCATATAATGAGGGATTAAAAGCATTAGAAGAAGGAGATGTGCTTTTCGCAGCTAAAAATTTTAATATTGTTGAAAATATTTATCCACAATCAATTTGGGCGCCAAGATCTGTTTTAATGGCAGCATACTCTTATTATTCCCAGGATTATTATGGAGATGCAATTGCTGAATTAAAAAGGTTTATTAAAAATTATCCTGAGAATGAAAATACATCATATGCATATTTTTTATTAGCCACATGTTACTATGAATTAATCGTTGATGAAAAAAAAGATCTTTCTTCAATAGATAAATCGAAAAATTATTATAATTTGATAATAGAAAAATATCCAAATACAGATTTCGCCTTAGACTCAAAATTTAAATTGTTATTAATTAATAATATTCTTGCATCAAAAGAAATCTATGTTGGAAAATACTATTTAACAAAAAGAAAATGGATACCTGCAATGAATAGATTTAAAAACGTTCTTAACGACTATGAAGAAACAGAGTACGTTGAAGAAGCAATTCATAGATTGGTGGAAATAAACTATATTTTAGGACTTGAGGAAGAGGCTAAAAAATATGCAGTTTTGTTAGGCTATAATTACCAAAGTAGCGAATGGTATAAAGAGTCTTATAGAGTATTTAATAAAGATTATAAGGACCCTGTGACTAGAATTAAAAAAGAAAAAGGCAATAAAATAATTAATAAATTTAAAGATCTTTTCAAATGATATGAGAAATAATGAGATTAAAAAGAATTATTTAAAAAAAATTAAAGAAATTGCAAAACTGAATGAGAGTTATTATGATAAAAATTCTCCATTAGTTTTAGATTCTGAATATGATCTTCTTAAAAATGAAATTTTGAATTTAGAAAAAAAATTTAAATTTTTAGATCATGAAAATTCCCCATCAAAAATAGTTGGTTTTAAACCTTCTAAGACATTTCAAAAGATTAACCATAAAGTGCCTATGTTGTCACTTGCAAATGCTTTTACTGAAAATGATTTAATGAATTTCGAAAAAAAAATAATAAATTTTTTGAATGAAAAAAAAAATTTTGAAATTGAGTATAGTGCTGAGCCTAAAATTGATGGGATATCCGCATCTTTAATTTATAAAGATGGAAAATTTGTCACTGGATTATCTAGAGGAGATGGTCAAACCGGAGAAGATATTACTGCAAATCTTAAAACTATAATTGATATTCCACAATTAATTAATGCAAAAGATTTTCCTAAGGAAATTGACATAAGAGGTGAGGTATTTATTAAGAATAGTGATTTTAAAAAACTTCAAGATAAATTTGCAAATCCAAGAAACGCAGCATCTGGATCTTTAAGACAAAAAAATGCTGATGACACCAAAAAAATCCCTTTAAAATTTATTGCTTATACATTCGGTTTTGAAAAAGGTTTAAAAATTCAAAATCAAGAAAATTTTCTAAAAAAACTCAGTGAGTGGGGATTTAAAACAAATAATTTAAATAAAACGATTATTGGAACACAAAATTTAATGACTAATTATAACGAAATAGAAAAAAAAAGAAGTGATCTAGATTTTGATATAGATGGGATTGTTTATAAGATAAATGATTTTAAATTACAAAAAAGATTAGGCTTTGTTGCAAATGCCCCAAGATGGGCAATTGCTCACAAATTTTCCGCAAACAGCGGAATTTCAAAAATTTTAGATATTGATATTCAAATAGGCAGGACAGGCGCTCTCACTCCAGTTGCTAAAATAAATCCAGTTAATATTGGGGGTGTGACAGTTTCTAATGCAACGCTACACAACGAGGACGAAATTAATAGAAAAGATGTAAGAATCGGAGACACAGTTAAAATTGAGAGAGCTGGAGATGTGATCCCACACATTATTTCAGTAGACTTAAAAAAAAGAATCAAAAATTCAATTAAATTTTCTTTTCCAAAAAAATGTCCTTCCTGTGGATCTGAAACTATCAAAGAGTATAACACTATAACAAAAAAAAAGGATGCAGTAAGAAGGTGTTCAAGTGAGGGTTTTGAGTGTGAAAAAATAGTAATAGAAAAAATTAAACATTTTGTATCAAAGGAGGCATTTAATATCGATGGATTAGGAAAGAAGATTGTAGAAAACTTTTTTAAACAAAAAATTGTAAGATTACCTCAAGATATTTTTACTTTGGATTATAACAAAATTGAAAAAATGGAAGGTTGGGGTGATCAATCAGTTTTAAATCTCAGATATTCCATAAATCAAAGAAAAAAAATATCGTTTGAAAAGTTTATTTATTCTCTTGGTATTAGACATATTGGTTTAGAAAATGCGAAGCTAATATCAAAAAATCTTAAATCTCCAGTTAATTTCCTTCATCTTTCAAAATCAAATAAAATCGAGGAATTATTGAATATTGATGGAATAGGAGAAACTCAAATTAATTCAATTAAAAGTTTTTTTTCTAATAAGATAAATCAAAAAGTTGTTAACGAGCTATTTAAAATTCTCCAGATAAATAACAGTTTTGACACAAAAAAAAATGGTCCTCTTAAAAATAAGACATTTATGCTTACTGGAAAACTTACTGGAATGAGTCGTGCTGAAGCAAAATCTTTGATTGAACAAAATTCTGGATCAATAATCAGTAATATTTCAAAAAAATTGAATTATTTGATAGTTGGGGACAAGCCTACAAAAAGAAAAATTGATGCTGCAAATGAAATGAATATTGAAATTTTAACTCAAAAAGATTTTATTAAAATTTTAAATAAAACTAGCTAACCATCTTCTTTCAGGTTTACTTAAATATTTTGATAATCTTAAATAAACTTCTAAATGATACTTAAATAAGTACTCTTTTTCCCTTTTATTTAACTCTTTATAGTCTATGAGCTCATTATCTATTGGTGCTAAAGTTAAATTTTTAAAAATTAATTTTTTATTAACTTTTTTAACGTAAACCAAATTTTCAATCCTTATTCCAAATTTTGCTTTTTTATAAAAACCAGGTTCGTTACTTAAAACCATACCTTCTCTTATTTTAATTTTATTATATTTAGATATTGCTTGAGGACCTTCGTGTACATTTAAAAAAAAACCTACTCCATGTCCAGTTCCATGTTCATAATTAAGACCTTTTAGTTTTAAATTTTTTCTTGCAAGCTTATCAATCAATGCACCATTGAAATTTTTATCAATATCTACTGTAGTAACCGCAATGTGACTTTTTAAAACCCCAGTGAAAATACTTTTTATATTCTGTTTTGGTCTTGTAAAACATATTGTTCTAGTCACGTCAGTAGTTCCATATTTATATTGTCCTCCAGAGTCACATAAAAAAATATCCTTTTTATCAATATGTTTTGTATTATTTTTTTCAGCTCTGTAATGAATTATTGCACCATTGCTTCCAGTTCCAGCAATAGTATTAAAACTTGGAAAAAGATAATTTTTGTTTTTTTTTCTTAAAATTTCAAGTTTTTTTTGAGCGTCAAATTCAGTTATTTTTTTTTTATTTATATTCTTGATCCAATATAGAAATCGTGTAAGCGCTACACCATCAAAAATATGACTATTAATCATATTATTAATCTCTGTTTTATTTTTGATTGATTTTAGAAGATAAACTGGATCTTCTTTAAGAAAAACTTTTGCCTTTTTTTTAAAAAAATTTTCATAATATAAAGAGCAACTTATATTATCTATAATAATTTTTTTATTCTTTAATCTACTAATAAATACTTCAAAATTTTTTAATTCAACAATATTCTTTTTTTTTAATTTTTTCTCTTTAATCAGTTTTCTTAATTTAATTAGATTTGAAATCAAAACAAATTTTCCATTTTTATTTATTAAAAGACGACAATTTGGAATTGGACTATATGGGTTATCGAAACCTCTAATATTTAATAGCCATGCAACATTTTCAGGAGCGCTAATAAACAAATAGTCCATTTTATTATTTTTTAAAAAAAGGCAAACCTTTTTAATTTTTTTTATATGGTTTTCTCCCACAATTTTCTTGTCAAGTGAAAAAAAAGGCTTTGTTTGTAACAAAGAGTATTTATTGTAGATTGAGTCAACAAGATTATGTTTAATTTCTTTTATAAATGTTTTTTTCTTAAAAAAGCGATTAATTTGTTGAGATGTAAAAAGTTTTGGATCAATTCCCAGTGTAAGATTTTTAAATAATTTACAATTAAAAATTTTTTCAAATTTAGTAATATGAAATAATTTTCCTGACTCTATTTTAGCTTGAAGAGTATATCTCCCATCAACAAATAAATAATTTTTTCTTTTTAAAATAATTGCATAACCAGCAGAACCACTAAAATTGGAAATTATTTTAAGTCTGTCTTTTGATGAATATTCTGAGAAAAATTCATCATTTTTTGGAATTATATATCCATCAATTTTAAGCAAATTAAATTTTGATCTAAGTTTTTTTATTCTTTCATGTATCATTTAATTCTTTTTTGATATCTTATCCATCCAGGACTTCTAATATTATCGTTATCCTCAAAATCCTGATTAAATTCAAAATCTTCAATATTATCGTTTGCCTCTTCAAAAAAAGAGTTTTTCTCTATGTATTTTTCTGGCAGCTCTTCAATGAACCTTGAAGCCATACTATCAATCCAATCTCCTTGATAAAACCTATTCATTGAAAATGATATGTTTGCTATTTTTTTCGCTCTAGTAACGCCTACATAAGCGAGTCTTCTTTCTTCTTCAAGCCCACTTTGTCCCTTCTCTTCTATTGACTTTTGGTTTGGAAATAAACCTTCCTCCCAACCTGGTAAAAAGACTACATCAAATTCTAAACCTTTTGATGCATGCATTGTCATCATATTAATCTTTTCACCATCCCATTCTTGATCAACAGATGTCGCTAAAGACACATGTTCTAAAAAACTCTCTAAATTATCGAATTCTTTCATTGCACTTAAAAGTTCTTTAATATTTTCAATTCTATTTTCGTTTTCTAAATCTTTTTTATTTTTTAGCATTGCAGAATAACCAGACTCATCCATTATGATTTGTAAAAGTTTTACGGGATTGATCTTTTTATTATTTAAATCATTTCTCCATTTATTTATTAACTCTAAAAAATGAGTAAGCCCAATTTTTGTCTTAGGTTTGATTAAGTTTTCTTCAATCATTTTTCTTGCAGATTTTTCTAAATTGATAGAATGTTTTTTTGCATACATATGTATAGAATTAAGTGTATTATCTCCTACAGATCTTCTTGGATTATTTACTATTCTTTCAAACGCAAGATCATCTTGATCTTGTTTAACTAACCTTAAGTACGCAACACAATCTTTTATTTCAGCTCTTTCATAAAATTTAGTTCCACCTAAAATTCTGTATGGGAGGCCAATTTTTAAGAATCTTTCTTCAAATTCTCTAGTTTGAAATATTGCTCTTACCAGTATTGCGATATTATTGAACGAAAATTTTTTTTTTAATTTTTCAATTTCATCTGAGATCCCTATTGCCTCTTCCTTTCCATTTTTAAAACAGTTTAATTTTAATAATTCACCATCTTCCATAGTCGTTTTAAGAGTCTTTCCTACTCTATTTTGATTATGTGATATTAAATTGGATGCGACAGACAAGATATTTTGTGTTGATCTATAATTTTCTTCTAATCTGATTACTTTTGTATTTTTATAAACTTGATCAAATTCTAAAAAATTTTTTATTTCCGCACCACGCCAACTGTAAATTGATTGATCATCATCTCCAACACAACAAATATTTTCATTTTTATTTGTGAGTAGATTCAACCATTTACTCTGTATAAAGTTTGTATCCTGGTATTCATCTACTAAGATATATTTAAAATTATTTGAGTATATTTCTCTTATATCATTATTTTTTTCAAAAATTTTAACAGAATGTAAAATTAGATCTCCAAAATCACATGTATTAAGGTCTAACAATTTTTGTTGATAAACTTTGTAAATTGGTAAAATAGTCTTTTCATAAATATCCTTTTTATTAATTATTACCTCATCAGGATAGAAACCTTTATTTTTCCACCGATCTATTATCGCTAAAACATATCTAGGTGACAATTGTTTGATGTCTATGTTTTCTGCTTTACATATATTTTTTACTAATCTAATTTGATCGTCTGAGTCAATAATTGTAAAATTTGAATTTAAATTCACAGCAGATGCATGCTTTCTTAAAAGTTTAGCGCAAATAGAGTGGAAAGTTCCCAGCCAAGAAAGACCAGTAGCACCAGAACCTAGTATCTGACTTACTCTTAAGTGCATTTCTTTTGCTGCTTTATTTGTAAAAGTCACAGCAAGAATTTGGTTAGGAAAAGCCTTTTTTTTTTGAATAATATTTGCAATTCTACTTGTAAGCACCTTTGTTTTACCAGATCCTGCTCCTGCTACAATTAATAAGGGCCCATCTAGGTGCATAACAGCTTCTTTTTGTGCCTCATTTAGATTTTTTAAATATTCTGAGTTTACCATTTAAAATAAATAATTATAAGTTGATCAATTCTATATGCAAAAACATAATTTATTAATTAAAAAAATAAAGAAACAAATTTTCGCAATTAATGTCTCATTAGAAAACAATTTTAACAAACTTAAAAGTCTAAATCCAAAAAATTTAAAAGCTAAATTTGACAGGTATAATAAACTTTTTTGGGTTTCGGGTATATTTATAATTATTGTTATTAGTTATTTTTTGGCACCGACAGCTTATGACAGACCCAGAACTAAACAAATGATCATGGATCAAATTTACAATAAATATGATTTTAAAATAAAATTTAATGAAAAAATTACTTATTCTTTACTACCAAGGCCACACTTTAAAACTAAAAATCTATCTATTATTAAAAACGAAAGAGTTATAGCTAATGTAGAAAATTTTAAAATTTTTATATCAATTGATAGATTAATATCTTTTGAAAATTTTGAAATAAAAGATATCATACTTAATAAAACAGAGTTTTCTTTTAATAAAAAAGACTACAACTTTTTTTATAAATTTTTAAATGTAGAACCAAGTAAAAATCAAATTATTATTTCTAATAGTAAAATTTTCTTTTATGATGAATTTAATGATGTATTATTTATTAACAAAATAGCAGATGGAAAATTTTATTATGACGCAAATAATTTACAAAATATTTTTTTGTCTAAGAACGAAATTTTTAAAATCCCATATAAGTTAGAAATAAAAAATGATAGATTTAATAAAAAAGTATTAAGTCAATTTAATTCAAAAAAGATAAGGTTAAATATTAAAAACGAATTAGATTACAATAATCAAAAAATTAAAGGATTGTTAGAGGTTTTATTGGTTAATAAAAATACCAAAATAAATTATTCAATAGATAAAGATAGTTTAAGTTTTAATTCAACTGCTTTGAAGAATAGTTACCGAGGATCAATCGATTTTAAACCTTTTTATTTATCGACAAATTTTAATTATGATAGCTTAAACACTAAAGATCTATTTAATAATGACTCTATTTTTGTTGAATTAATTAAGAACGAAATATTCGTAAATAAGAATCTAAATACATTTATTTCACTCAATGTAAAAAAAATAACAAATATGGATGAACTTAATAATTTAATATTTAATATTAAAGTACAAGATGGTGTAATTGATCTCTCAAATTCTAGTATTATGTGGAAAGATGATTTAAGAATAAATTTTTCAGAAACAATACTAGTTTACGATCAAAATAATATTAATTTAATAGGTAGAGTGGAGTTAGATTTTAAGAATATTGAGGATTTTTATAAATCTTTTCAAATAAAAAAAAGTGCTAGAAAAAATATTAATAAAGTTGAGCTAGATTTTAATTATAATTTTGAAAATAATAATATAAGTTTTGATAATATTAAAATTAACAGTGTTCCTAACCCAAAAGTTCAAAAATATATGGACGATTTTTTAATTAATAAAAATAAAAGATTTAACAAAATAATTTTAAAAAATTTTGTTAATGATTTTATTATTTCTTATGTTGGGTAAATCAATTTTTTTGGATTTACTATTTTATTGTAATCTTTCTCATTAATAAGGCCTGATTTAATAGCTTCTTCTTTCAATGTAGTATTGTTTTTAAGAGCATTTTTTGCAATTTTTGCTGAGTTGTCATAACCAATGAAGGGTGCCAGAGCGGTAACTAGCATTAAAGAATTGTCTAAATAATACTTAATTTTTTTCTTATCAGCCTTGATACCTTTAATACAATAGAGTGAAAAATTTCTAATACTATCAGCTAACAAATCGATAGATTGAAGAATATTATGGGCAATCAAAGGTTTAAATACATTAAGTTCAAAGTGTCCATGAGAACCTGCCATTGTAATTCCGTTGTGGTTTCCAATTACTTTTACACAAACCATTGTAACTGCTTCAGATTGAGTCGGATTTACTTTTCCAGGCATTATAGATGAACCGGGTTCATTCGATGGTAAAATTATCTCTCCATATCCAGCTCTAGGTCCTGATCCTAAAAATCTAATATCGTTAGCAATTTTCATTAAAGATACAGCTGTAGTATTCAATGTTCCAGAAAAATTTACAATTTGATCATGAGCTGCTAAAGCAGCAAATTTATTTTTTGTAGGTTTGAAAGGCAATTTGGTAATTTTTTTTATTTCCTTTATGATTTTTCTATCAAATCCTTTTTTACTATTTATACCAGTACCGACAGCTGTACCCCCTTGAGCTAAAAAATATATTTCGTTTAAAGCGTTTTTAATTCTTATAATACAATCCTCTAATTGAGATTGATATCCAGAGAATTCTTGACCTAATGATAATGGGGTTGCGTCTTGAAGATGAGTTCTACCAACTTTTACTATACTCTTAAATTTTGAAACTTTTCTTTTTAGCTCTTTGTTTAACAAATCTAAAGATGGTAATAATTTTTTCTTTACTTCAATTGCAATAGCTATATGCATCGCTGTAGGAAAGACGTCATTAGTAGATTGCGATTTATTAACATGATCATTAGGATGTACAGGTTTTTTTGAGCCCTTTTTACCACCTAAAATTTCAATTGCTCGGTTGGCAATAACTTCATTTACATTCATATTTGTTTGGGTACCAGAACCTGTTTGCCAAACCTTTAAAGGAAAATGCTCATCAAGTTTGCCGTTAATAACCTCATTTGAGGCTTTAATTATAGCTCTAGAAATGGGTGATGAAATTTGTTTATCTTTATTATGAACTATTGCCGCTGCCTTTTTGATAATGGCGATAGATTTTATTAAAACTGGTCTTACTAAAAACTCACCAATATCAAAATATTTCTTAGATCTTTGCGTTGATGCTCCCCAATACTTATCATTTGGAACATTGATTTTACCAATACTGTCATATTCTTTTCTTAATTTCATTGCTTAATAAGCACTTAGTAAATTATTATTAATATACATTAATTTTATAAAAACTTACAGGAGCATTATGTCAAATTTTAGCAAGGTAGGAGTATTTATGAAAACTTTTGGGCAAGAAGTGAAAAATAAACCTTCATTTAGTAGCGATAAAATCAATAAATTAAGAATTGATTTGATCAAAGAGGAGCTTGAGGAACTCACAGAGGCGATAAAAAATAAAGATTTATTAGAGGTTGCTGATGCTTTAACAGATATTCTTTATGTCACTTATGGAGCAGGACACGCGTTTGGAATTGATTTAGATAAGTGTTTTGATGAGGTACAAAATTCAAATATGAGTAAGTTAAGCGAGGAGGGTAAGCCTATTTATAATGAGTCTGGAAAAGTTATGAAAGGCCCTAATTATTTTAAGCCAGATCTCTCAAAATTTGTTAATTAAACTCTAATTTTAAATCAATTGCTTTTACGCTGTGAGTGATAGCGCCTATAGAAATTCTATCTACTCCAGATGCTGCAACTGATTTTACATTTTTTATATTAATATTTCCTGAGGCTTCAGTTTCATAATACTTTTTGGCTAGTTTTACTCCCTTTTTAAGATTTGAGATATTCATATTATCAAACAAAACTGTATCAAATTTTAAACCAATAATTTTTTTTAACTGTTTTAAATTATCAACTTCAACAGTAATTTTTTTTCCCTTTTTATTTTTTATAGCTAAAGATATTAATTCTCTAAATTCTGAGCTTGCAATATGATTATCTTTAATTAAATATTCATCACTTAAATTAAATCTATGATTGGTACCGCCTCCAAGACTTACAGCATATTTTTGGATCACTCTTAAATTGGGTATTGTCTTTCTTGTGCAACAAATTTTACATTTATTTCCTGCTAATTTTACTAATTCATTGGTTTTAGTTGCGATTCCAGATATATGTGACAGAAAATTTAAAGCTACTCTTTCAGCAATCAAAATACTTTGAGCGTTTCCTCGAATAGTTGCAATTAAACTATTTTTTTTAATAAAAGAACCGTCTTTTTTTTTAATCTTAAATTTTATTTTACTATCAATTAATGTGAATGCATATTTGGCAAAACGTAATCCCCCAACTAATCCATTTTGGTTTGACAATAATTTTGCATTGACGATTTTTTTCTTTTTTATTAAACTTGAGGTAATATCACCTGATGGATATAGATCTTCATTTAAAGCAAGCTTGACTGTATTCTTTATAAAATTTTCGCTAAGTTTTATTTTTGACACAAAGGTTTATCTACCTATAGCAACCATTTTTTCTACAGATAATCTTGCTTTATTTATTGTTTCTTGATCCATTAAGATTTCACCAGTTTCATTTTCTAAGCAATCTAATATTTTTGGTAAAGTGATTTTTTTCATATGAGGACATAGGTTACAAGGTCTTATAAATTCTACATTTGGATTTTCTACTTGAATATTATCACTCATTGAACATTCAGTTACCATCATAACTTTCTTTGGTTGATTATCTTTAACATAATTAATCATACCTGAAGTGGATCCTGCGAAGTCACTAGCTTTTATAACTTCTGGAGGACATTCTGGGTGAGCAATTATTTTAATACCAGGATTATTTTTTCTAATACTGATTATTTCTTTTTCATTAAATTGATCGTGAACGATGCAAATTCCTTTCCAAGAAATAATTTCTACATCAGTTTGAGACGCTACATATTTTGCAAGATAATCATCAGGTAAAAAAATTACTTTTTTAACTCCTAAAGATTTAACAATTTTGACAGCATTAGCTGAAGTACAACAAACATCTGTTTCAGCTTTTACATCCGCTGAGGTATTTACATAAGATACAACTGGAACACCTGGATACTTTTCTTTTAATAGTCTTACATCTTTTCCTGTAATTGAAGATGATAATGAACAACCTGCTTTCATATCAGGCAACAAAACTTTTTTATGAGGACTCATTAATTTTGCTGTTTCAGCCATAAAATGAACCCCGGCCATAACAATTATATCTGCAGAAGTTTTAGAAGCCTCTACTGCAAGCGCCAAAGAATCTGCAGAAAAATCTGCGATGCCATGATAAATTTCAGGTGTTTGATAATTATGAGCTAAAATTACAGCGTTCTTTTCTTTTTTAAGCTTATTAATTTTGTATATATAAGGTGCATGGACTGACCACTCAATTTCAGGCATAACCTTTGAAATCTTTTGATAAATTGGATCAGTTGCTTTTTTTACTTCTTGACTAAATTCCATAATAAAATTTATCAATTTGAAACCTAATTGTCATTGATTTAATGTGGGTCATATTTGCGGCTATGCTGAAATTGGTAGACAGGCACGGTTGAGGGCCGTGTGGACCTAGTCCATGAGAGTTCGAGTCTCTCTAGCCGCACCAATACTTGTTTTTTAACAATTTTCGTACATTTTTAATCGAAGAAAAAATGTCAGTTATGGTTTAAAAATGTTTTGTGAAAATATTTAAACTAACATTCTTACTACTATTTCTTTTTTTATTTTTCAGTGTGAAAGCTTTTGCATTTACAGATCCTAATCATATTGATGAGTTAGATGAAAGTGATGAAATTGTTCCTACAAGTGTTAAATTTAGTCCTGATGGAAAGACAATGTTTCATGTCGGTGTTAATAGTACAAAGCTAAGACAATATTCTCTAAGCACTGGATTTGATTTGTCAACTGCAAGCGAAGAAACTGCCGAAATAGATTTGTCAGACGCTCAAGGAAGTCCTCAAGATATAGCATTTAATTCTGATGGAACTATTTTATTTATAATTGGAACTGAAGCTTTAAAAGATGGAATTCATCAATGGAATTTAAACACACCTTACGATATTAGCGATATTACTGCTACAGATGGAGTATTCACAGATATTGAGATAACTAGTGTTAATCCAAGAGGATTTAAATTTTCCAATGATGGTAAAAAATTATTTGTTGTAGATCAACAATCAAATGGAAAAGTTTATGAATATGAATTATCAACTGCATATAACCTAAGCGGAATGGTTCTTTCAAATACATTGTCATTAGGTATTACGGTTGGTAGACGTCAGGGAATAGATTTTAGTTCAGATGGTTATAAATTATTTATTACAAATTCTGCAACCCACGGAAGCAATCCTGTAGCTTCGAAAAATTTCATAAGAGAATATTCTTTAAGTTCACCGTTTAATATTACTAATCCTACTAACAATGGTGACTTCCAGCCTGGGTACGCTGCAAAATTTAAGCTCACTGGACTAACTTTTAATAACGATGGTTCAAAAATGTTTCATACAGACTTCCACAATAATGATATACACGAGTACACTTTATCTTGTGGATTTGGTGTAAAAACTTGTACAGATCCAACTAATGACAAAGATGATGTGGCTTCAGTTGAAGCACAATCAAATGCTGCAAAACAATTGATCCAACACAACACTTACCCAGTTCTTAATCGTATGGAATGGTTGAGACGAAACAGTGATAGAGTAAGTTTGACAAATCAAAATATTAAATTTCAATTTAATAATGAAATTTTAAATTCATTATCAAATAGTTTGATACCGCTTTATTTTTCTGAAGACAATAAAACTAAGTCAAATTATCAAAATTCAAACTGGTCTTTTTGGAGCGAAGGCTCAATCAGTATTGGTAAAGTAGGAGATAATTCTAACTCTTCATCAAAACAAATTAATACATCTGCAATCACTTTGGGAATAGATAAAAAAAGTGAGAACAATATGATGAGAGGCATAGCATTTAGATTTGGTAATGATGATGTTGATGTTGGAAATCTAGGCAGCGCTTTAGATATGAGTTCATTTAGTTTAACATTTTATGAAAGTAGACCTAGAGGTGAAAATAGATTTATTGATCATTTGATAGGTGCAAGTTTCATAAATTCTGATTTAATAAACAACAGCGGCTCAATATCTACCATCGGTGAAAGATCTGGGGAACAATTATATGGATCTTTAAGTCTTAGAGATACTTTTTCAAATAATAAATTTAACTTTACACCAAAATTAAAAATGAATTATGGAATTACTCATTTTGCAGCTTATACTGAAACAGGGGCCACAGGATTAAACTTACAATTTGATGATCAATATATTGGAAACGTTACCTCTTCATTAGGGACAGTTTTAGACAACACTTATGAATTAGAGGCTGGAACATTTGTTCCTTTCTTTGATTTTGAATATTATGCTGATATGAGTCCATCTTCCAAACAAACATTTTCTTACGCATCAGATGGAACTGCATATACTTTAAAAAATATAAACAACTCAACTCATAATATTATTAGTAGTATGGGATTTGATTTTATTTCTGAAAATGGTTTATCTTTAATGTCAAAATTTACAAGAGACCAAGCCAAATCTACTAAAAGCGATAGTTTTATTGTTGCTTTAGATTATAAAAATTCTCAAAGATCATTTTATACTTTATCTGTTCAAAACTTTAACACAAAGTTATCTCACAGTAATGAATTGAATGGCTTTAAAATAAATTTAGACACTCATTACAACATTTTAAAATCTGATCCTGATTATGGTGTGTATTTAAAAATTTCAAACCAACGTTAAACCGGTAATTTTAGATTTTTAACCAGTCAGGTATAAAAACTTTAAATGAACAGGTTTTACCTTTAAATACTTGATCTTTGTCAAAATTTTTATCTAAGTATTTGATTAGTGCAAAGGGGTAATTCTTATCAATTAAAACTTTTCCTATTTCTACGTCGTTATTAAAAATTTTTTCATCTTCAGATAATTGACCATCAATGATTTCTATTGGTAAAAGTCTTTTTGACAGTTTGTTTTTTAATTTAATTCTAGCAGTATTTTCTTGGCCCACGTAACATCCTTTTTTAAAATCTATTCCATTGAGCTCTTCATAATTGCACTCTATTCCAAATAATTTATTCTTGAGTTTATTAAGATCTTTAGGAACAATTCCAAGTCTATGACTTTGATTATAATATTTTTCAATTTTGTCATCTTTTAAACCTAATTTTTTAAGAGATAGATAAA
This sequence comes from uncultured Pelagibacteraceae bacterium, assembly GCA_902518835.1. Classification (GTDB taxonomy): domain Bacteria; phylum Pseudomonadota; class Alphaproteobacteria; order Pelagibacterales; family Pelagibacteraceae; genus Pelagibacter. The sequence continues at coordinate 4,654 of CABYHH010000017.1, read as the reverse complement.
GTTTCTCTAAATTAATAATTAATCTAGCGCCTAGCGATTTATTTCTAGGATCTAAAACAATTGGATCTTCTCGGTATTTGAAAGTAAATCCTTGAATATCTTTAGCGCCTTCAATTGACAGATATTTTTCATACCCAAAACTAGCAACAACAAATTCATTACTTAAATTTAAAATTTCAACCTTTGACCTAATTTTGTACATATTAAGTTGTTTGAAAATTTCTTCTGATTGAGATTTTTCACAATCTATAAAATAACCTAACTTATGTTTTATAACTATAAACTCATACAGAAATTTTCCCTGAGGAGTTAATAGGGATGCAAAACAGCTATAATCATCTCCAACCTTGTTGATATCGTTACTTATTAAATTTTGAAGAAAATCTTTGGCATCTGAGCCGTTTATATAAAGTATGGATCTATCTTTTAATATAAAAACACTGTTATTCATGTTTGATTACTAACAGATTTTAATATAATTACTTTTTTTTAAAATGTTAGATCTAATAATTAAAAATGGTCAATGTTATATTGACGGAAAACTAGAAAATAAAGATATTGCTATTAAAGATGGTAAAATATTTAAAATTGGTGAAATCTCTGAGGATACTAAAGAAAGATATAACGCAAAAGGTCAAACAGTTTTACCTGGCTGTATAGACACTCAAACTCATTTTAGAGAACCCGGTTCAACCGATACTGAAGATCTTAATTCTGGAAGCAGGGCAGCGATTGCGGGAGGTATAACTGCTGTATTTGAAATGCCTAATACTAACCCACCAACATCGAGTATTAAAGAATTTCAAAGAAAATTGGATCTTGCTAAAAACAGAATGTATTGTAATTACGCTTTTTATTTTGGTGCAACTGCCGATAACGTTAGTCAATTAGCAGAATTAAAAGATTTAGCAGGATGTTGTGGTATTAAATTATTTGCTGGTTCTTCAACTGGAAATCTTCTAGTGGCAGATGAAAAAGATATTGATAAAGTATTTCAAAACAGTTCTAAAGTTGTAGCAGTTCATTCAGAAGATGAAGCAATGTTAGAAATGAACAAAAAATTAATCAAAAAAGGAGATGTTCATACCCATCCAATTTGGAGAAGTGAAGAGTGTGCAATGTCATCAACAAGAAGAATCGTAAGAATTGCAGAACGTTATAATAAAAAAGCTCATGTACTTCATATCTCAACAAAGCAAGAAATAGATTTTTTGTCTCAACATAAAGGGAATATTACTTTTGAAATTACTCCACAACATTTAACGATCTATGCACCTGATTGTTATGATAAACTTGGAACATATGCTCAAATGAATCCTCCTATAAGAGATAAATCACATTATGATAGATTTTGGTACGCTGTGAAAAATAATTTAAACGATACTATTGGCTCAGACCATGCTCCACACCTTAAAATAAACAAAGATAAAGAATATCCTAGCTCGCCATCTGGAATGCCTGGTGTTCAAACGTTGATGCCTGTAATGCTTAATCACGTAAATGATGGGAAATTATCTTTAAACCAATTAATCAATCTTGTGTGTGAAAATCCGGTAAAAATTTTTGGAATAAAAAATAAAGGATTCATTAAAGAAGGTTATGATGCTGATTTTACAATTGTAGATATGAATAAAAGAATTCAAATTAAAAATGAAAACATTGAAAGTAAATGTGGCTGGTCACCTTTTGATGGATTTGAATTTAAAGGTGCTCCTATGGCAACTATTGTAGCTGGAAAAATAAAAATGAAAGATGGCAAAATTCAAGGAGACCCTGAGGGATCACCATTAATATTTAGTTAATTTTTCCTGTAAAACTATTAACTAATACTACCCCAATAACTATAAAGAATAACCCAAGTACTGCTTGCCAAGCTAAAGTTTGCTTAAAAAAAATATACCCTAATATTGCTATTGTAAATATTCCAAGTCCACTCCACGTAGCGTAAACAATTGCTATAGGAAGCTTATTAACTACAAAAGTAAGTAAATAAAAAGCACTCAAATAAAAGATAGCCAGTAAAGTGGTTGGAATTAATTTTGTAAAATTTTGTGATACAGGAAGTAACATTGTTCCCGCAACTTCAAAAAAAATTGCACCAATCAGAAATAAATAAGTTTTAATCATTTTGTAATTTTAATAACTTCAACATAATCCTCAAAGAAAATTTTCCATTTTTTTGGAAAAGCAGGAGGTGTATCAGAGATCATAATAAAAATATCATTTTTACTCATTTTTTTTATAATATTCTCGTAAATTAATTGATTAAAATATGTTTGATTTAAATATAAATAACAAAATTGATCTAAAATATTTAGTGGATAAAAATCTTTACAGGCTGATAAATCTTTTTTTTTAATTACAGGATATAATTTTGTTGGATGATGATTTTGTAATGTTAAAAAAATTAAAAAATTATTATCTTTATCAAGAAACTTCTCTAAATTATTTAATACCTCATAATCACAAATACCTTTATACATACCCGGACACATTTGATAATTTAATTTTTTTAAATCTTTTAAAAAAAAAGTTTTTGAGAAGAATTTGTCATATCTGCCTCTATCAAAAAATGTTTTTTCATAGGTATGAATAAAAACAGAATTTTTATTTTTCAAATTATTTATCCAACATTTTTCATTAATAAGATTTATAAAATCATTTTTAAATCTCTCAAAAAACTTATCTGAATTACAAAATAGCTCGACTTCAGATCCTTGAGTTGAATAACTTTTGTTCCAATTTTTTTTAAATTTTTCAATTTTCAAATTTGAGTCTGATAATGGATAAAAAATCTTTTCATTGATTTCTTGATTTTTAAATAATGGATAAGATTCGTTTATTATTATGTAAATATTGTCTGCTTTTTTATCTATAATATTTTCAAATTTGATATTTTCAAATATTAAATCATTTTTTTTTTTCTCATAATTTAAATAATTAATTGATTGTAAATACCAGTTATCGTTTCTTAAAATATTATACTTTATAAAAAGATCATCATAATTTTTAATTTTATTAAAATAAAGATCCAACCTTTCTATTTGAGTGAAAACTACTATTGTGAGTAAAGTGAAGATTGAAACTAGTAATTTAATAAAGAAATTAAGATTAATCGTTAATTTTTCAATTAATTTTTTTTCAAAATAGGATACATAAAAAAATAATGTAAAAAAGAAAATTAAATAACGATACTTTTCGAATAATACAAAAAAACTATATTTAAAATTAAGTGAAAAAAAATCTCTGATTATTAATTTTAAAAAATCGTAATTTAATTCATATTCTTGAAGATAAACTGAGGTGGTTTCAATTAGAATAAAAATAAGAAAAATAAATTTATTTAATGAGTAGATTAAACCTTGTAAAGAAAAGATGCCTTGGTCAAATGAGATTGAGTCAGATAAAAAAGCTAAACCTAAAAAATTTAAAAGTAAAATTCTTATTATGTATTTTTTAAAAGAAATAGGTGTTATTAATAATGATTTTAGTTTAGACAAGTATTTTGTTTTTTATTAAATCTTCTTTAATTTCAACTAGTATTGCAGGATCATCAATTGTTGGGGGTATTTTATATTCTACATTATCAGCAATTTTTCTTATTGTTCCTCTTAGTATTTTTCCAGATCTTGTTTTTGGAAGTCTTTTGATAACTATTGCAATTTTAAACGCAGCAACTGGACCAATTTTCTCTCTGACCATTTGGATACACTCTTTTGAGATATCTTCGTGACTTTTATCAACGCCTGCTTTTAAAACAACTAAGCCAATAGGCAATTGTCCTTTCAGTTTGTCTGCAATTCCAAGAACAGCACATTCAGCTACTGATTGATGTTCAGATAAAACTTCCTCAATTGCTCCCGTTGATAATCTGTGACCCGCAACATTAATTATGTCATCTGTTCTAGACATGATCCATATATAACCATCCTCATCAATATGACCTGCATCATAAGTTTGATAATAACCATCATAATTTGTCATATAGTTTTCTTTATATCTTTGATCAGCATTCCATAAAGTCGGAAAAGTTCCTGGTGGCAATGGTAGTTTAACAACAATATCTCCCATCTCATTTGGTTTAGCCAAAGTTTGATCTGATTTAATGATTTTTACATCATAACCAGGTACTGCTTTACATGCTGAACCATATTTAGTTTTCATCATTTCAATTCCAGTACAATTTGAGCTGATTGCCCAGCTCGTTTCTGTTTGCCACCAATGATCTATTACTGGAACCTTTAATAAATTTTCTGCCCACTTAATTGTATCAGGATCTGCACGCTCCCCAGCTAAGAAAAGACTTTCAAATTTACTTAAATCATATTTTGAGAAAAATTTACCATCAGGATCTTCTTTTTTAATTGCTCTAAAAGCAGTTGGTGCCGTGAACAATGATTTAACTTTATAGTCTGAGATAATTTTCCAAAAAGCTCCAGCATCAGGTGTGCCTACCGGTTTACCTTCAAATAATACAGTTGTGCATCCTTTAAACAATGGAGCGTAGACAATGTATGAGTGACCCACTATCCAACCAATATCACTTGCTGACCACCAAATATCATCCTCATCAATGTTATAAATATTTTTCATAGTCCATTTTAAAGCAACAATATGCCCACCTATATCTCTGACTATTCCTTTTGGAGTTCCA
>CABYHH010000016.1 GCA_902518835.1 uncultured Pelagibacteraceae bacterium | reverse complement strand
GAAAATAAAAATTTTTATTTTTATTTACTATGTGGGCCTGATGAAAGTAATGACGCGGAAGAAATTATCAAAGATGTCGGAAAAGAATATTGTGAGTCCCTGAGCAACAAAAGTATTAGCGATATTAAAAATTATATATATCTAAGTGACATTTATATAGGTAACGACTCTTTTGGACATCATATATCCTCGCAAATGGGTAAACCAAGTTTTGTAATCTTATTAGACACTCCAAGAGCCTATACGGACTATAGTGTCAATCAAATAAAAATTATTCCACAAAATATTGACTTGAATGAAATTTCTCACGACTCTAAGTTAAATCCAAATTCTATTTCGGTAGAGATGGTAATGAATGAAATCAAAAAATTCATTTAACTTCATTCAATAATACATCTCTTGCTTCATTTACAATAGATGACAGTCGTGCAGTTTCTGGTGAAACATCTGGATGTATTTTTTTTTGAATCTTTAAATATGCTTTGTTAATATCCTCTTTAGTTAATTTTTTTTTTTCATCTAAATTTAATATTTTATATGATTCTGAAACTGAGAGATCTGAAAAGCTTTTTCTATGCGCTTGATTAAATGAAAATCTACCACTTCTCCTTAAAGTTTGAATTAACCTAAAAAGAGATATCAATTGAAATATGGATAGACCTTTTAATTTTAATAATGCAAGGCTTGCGAGTGTTAAGGGTAATGTTAATAGAAATTTTCCTCCAATAGCAAATAATACTGCTAAAAATATAAAGCCAATGATCATTAAAAATCTTAGACCTTTAGATATTTTTTTGGATGAGATATTGCTAATAAATTTCAAGAGAAAATAAAAAATTAACAATATTACTACTGTATAAATTATTATATTCATATAATCCTACTATCTATGAAAGTACCACAACTTAGAAAAAAACTGGAAATAAAATCTTGTCACAATATTACTTGGGAAGATAATTATAGCTGGATCCATCAAACTAATATTTTAGAGGTGCTTAAAGATAAAGATAAGCTTAATCCAGAGGTAAAAGATTATTTAATACAGGAAAATAGTCATACAGAATATCATTTGAAGGATACAAAAAATTTACAAAAAGAACTTTTTGATGAAATCAAGGGAAGAATAAAGCTTGATGATGAGTCTCTTCCATACAAAGACCATACTTATGAATATTGGACCAAGACTACTATTGAGGGTAATTATTCTATCAAACTCCGAAAAAGAATAAATTCAAATAAGGTAGAGGAAATTTGGAATGGTGATAAAGAAAAAAAAAAATTAGAAGTTGAATACTTTGGGGTTGGTGATCTTGAAGTTAGCCATAATGATAAATTCCTTGCATACTCATTGGATATTAAAGGATCAGAATATTACACTATATTTGTAAGAGAAATCGAAACTAATAAAATAATTACAAAAGAAATCTATGATACATCAGGAAGTATTACATTTAGTTTAGATGATAAATATATATTTTATTCTAAGTTAGATAATAATCATCGAGCAAGAAAAATTTATAGACATAGATTGGGTAATTTAGATAAGAGTGATGATTTAATATTTGAGGAAAAAAGTGAAGCTTTTACAGTAGGTATTAATTTAAGCTCAGACGAAAAGTATTATTTTATATCATCTTCAGATCATAATACTTCAGAACAACACTATTTTGATGTGGATGAGAAAATACCAAATCCTAAATTAATTAAAAAAAGACGCAAAGGTATACTTTATTCAATTAATTCGTGGGATAGTAAATTTTATAACCACACTAATGAAGATGCCGAAGATTTTAAAATTGATATCTCTGATAGTCTTGAAAAACAGAATTGGAGGACTTTTGTAGCGGCTAAAAATGAAGTTTTAATTGGCAGTTGTATGTTCTTAAAAAATTGGATACTTCGATCAGAAACATCCAATGCATTAGATAAGCTATTTGTAAAAAATATTAATTCGGGCATAGAGGAAGAAATAATCTTTTCAGACGAACCAGTCTATGTACCCAACGTTTCTTTTAGACAAAAAGATAGAAATACAGATGAAGTGTATATTGGATATTCCTCTCCAAAAACTCCATCAAGGGTTTATTTATATAATTTTTCTACTAAACAAAAAAAATTAGTTAAAGAACAATTAATTCCCTCTGGACATAATCCTGATGATTACATTGTAGAAAGAGTAGAATTCAAATCTCATGATGGAAGATTAGTCCCTTTAACTATAACGAGACATAAAAAAACTAAAATAGATGGATCAGCTAATTTATTGCTTTATGGTTACGGTTCATATGGAAATTCAATGAGTCCAAGTTTTTCATCAACAAGATTAAGTTTAATTAATCGAAATATAATTTGGGCGACAGCACATATTAGAGGTGGCATGGAAAAAGGCATGAAATGGTGGAAAGAGGGAAAATTAATAAACAAAAAGAATACTTTCGAAGATTATATATATGCTGCTAAATATTTGATAGAAAAAAAATATACATCTAAGGGGAAAATTATAGGTATGGGTGGATCAGCAGGAGGGCTGTTGATGGGAGCCGTCGTTAACAAAGTGCCAAATTTATTCTTAGGTATGATAATGGCAGTTCCATTTGTAGACTCACTAACCACAAATCTTGATCATTCTTTACCTCTGACTGTCGGAGAGTTTGATGAATTTGGAAATGCTAAAGAAAATAAAGATCATTTTGAATATATATTTTCTTACGCTCCATATAATAATATAAAGAAAATGGACTATCCTCACATGCTAATAACTACGAGTTTAAGTGATAACAGAGTTTTGTTTGATGAACCTGCAAAATTTACAGCTAAACTAAGAGACTACAAAACTGACAATAATTTATTACTTTTAAAAACTGAAATGAATGCTGGTCATGGTGGAAAATCTGGAAGAGATGGTGCGATAGAGGAGATATCGTTAGATTATGCTTTTGCATTAAAGATTGCAAAAAAACTTTAAATTTAAATCTTGAAAATATTTTAAAGATTACCATATATAATCAGTTAGTCGCCTAATGGGACTTTCAAAATAAAACTTGCTTAACAAAGGAGGAAATATGACAAGTAAGGATCTATCTATATTTAACTCCCTAAGACCGTTTTCAATTGGATTTGACGATATGTTTGATCAATTTGAAAATATGCTAGGGAATGGTACGATGACTATGCAGTCAAACTATCCACCATACAACATTCGAAAAACAGGTAAAGACAATTATGCGATAGAAGTTGCGCTAGCTGGCTTTAATAAAAAGGATGTTGAAGTTGAATTTGAGGATAATTTATTAACTGTTAGAACAAAACAAATAAATAAGTCTCAAGATCAAAATAAAAATGGTGAAATTATTCATAAGGGTATTTCGCAAAGACAATTTGCTAGATCATTTACTATTGCAGACGATGTAAAAGTAAATGATGCGGAGCTGAAGGATGGTCTTTTAACAATATCTTGTGAAAGAATAGTGCCAGATCATAAAAAGAAAAAACTTATAGAAATTAAATAAGTAAACCTTGCTTGCGGAGCTTAGTCTCCGCAGGTAAAATTAAAAACAACCATTTGAAACAAATCCTATTACAATAGAACTAGAATTAATTTCAAATTTTCTTTCACAAGGAATTCCATACTTTTTTGTTTTATAAATAAATTCTGTATTGCCTTTTTCATTTTTATAACTTTCATCTGGATTTCCTAATTCAACCTTTAACTCATTTGAAGACTGCCCAATGAACTTTGATAATTTTTTATTTTCTTTTTCAACAATTGCATCTGTTTTTTCTTTGACAGTTTGACAGCTCAAAAGCGTGAAACAAAAAATGACTAGAAGAATTATTAATTTCAAATTTTTCACTATTTAACATTATCAATTAATTTATGTCAAAAATATAAACTTCTAAGTTGAATTATGTGAATAAAATCAGATTTTGTAAGGTAATTTAGTGAAGAATCAAATATCTAAAACACTTACAGGAGGAATAATGTTAGATAAATATTTTGAATATAAAAAACACAAAACAAATTTTAAAACAGAAGTTATAGCCGGAGTTACGACTTTTTTAACAATGGCATACATAATGTTCTTAAATCCATTCATATTATCAGGTGAATTTGCAGGACCTGAAAAAGGCTTTTTTGATTTCGGTGCAGTTTTTACTGCAACAATAGTTGCAACAGCTCTTGCATGTTTCATAATGGCTTTTTACGGTAAAACTTGGCCAATTGGACTTGCCCCTGGAATGGGTATAAATGCATTTGTAGCATTTGGGGTTGTGGCTGGTATGGGTTATACGCCTCAAGCAGCTCTAGGAGCAGTCCTAGTAGCAGGAGTATTATTTTTAATTATTTCTTTAACACCTATAAGAGCATGGTTAATTAATTCAATTCCAAAAAGTCTAAAACTTGGTATTGGGGCAGGAATAGGTTTATTCTTAGCAATCATTGGCCTAGAAATTATGGGTGTGGTTGCTGATCATCCAGTAACATTAGTTACATTAGGTGATATTAAAAACCCTTTAATAATTTTGGGATGTTTAGCATTTGTATCCATGATTGTGATGGAAAAACTTAATGTTAAAGGAAATATTATTATTGGAATAATTGCCTTTAGTATAATTGCTTGGATATCTGGTTTAGCTAAATTTAATGGCGTTGTTGGGAGTATACCACCAATGACCTATTTGATGGATTTTGATTTAACTGCTGCTTTTACAGCAGGCATGTCTACAGTTATATTTACTCTTTTATTTATTGATTTCTTTGATACTGCAGGAACATTAACCTCTGTTGCTAATGTGGCTGGCAAAGTTGATAAAAATGGAAAAGTAAAAGATATAGAGAAAGCGATGATGTCTGATAGTGTTGGGACTGTTGCTGGAGCTCTGATGGGTACTACTACTGTTACAAGTTATGTGGAGTCAGGAGCGGGTGTAAAAGCTGGTGGTAGAACTGGAATGACATCATTAGTTATTGGTATATTATTTTTAGCTTGCTTGTTTCTCTCTCCGCTTGCAACAAGTCTTCCTAAAGAAATCGATGGAGCAGCACTGCTTTATGTCGCTGTTTTATTTGTAAGAAATATAACTGATATTGAATGGGATGATATTTCTGAGTCTGCGCCCGCTGTATTAGCTATGATAGCAATGCCTTTAACTTACAGTATTAGTAATGGTATCGCACTAGCATTTATCTCCTATGCTTTGATCAAAATTTGCACTGGAAAGTTTTCAACAACTTCTCCTGCTATTTGGGTTATTGCAATTTTAAGTTTCTTAAGTTTTGTAGTTGCTTGATTCAAAAAATAAACAGGGCTAATCAATTAGCCCTGTTTATTAATTTCAATAATTTTTTCAATTGATAATTCCTCATAATGCTCAGTTGGTTGCACAATCCAAGGATCTGAATTTAATTTAATGGGGCAAAAATCTGGCTCGAATGATGATGATTTCTTTTTCCACAAACAAGCTGTCTTAACCTCTTTAATATAATCCTTGGTTGGACCGTAATTTTTTAACCATTCAATACTTTTATTTAAGGTTAAACCTGTGTCTGATAAATCATCTATTAGAAGTACTCTATTAAAATCCTCGTTATTTGCTAAAGAACTTATTTCCCGAGCAAACATGAGTTCACCTTGTTTATCCTCGATACCTTTGCCTGAGTAACTTTGAATAACTATGTATGCTATTGGTAACTTTAATATTCTTGATAAAATATCTATTATAGGTGCTGCACCTCTCATGATGCCGACAAGAACTGTGGGTTTATAATTCTTGTGAATTAGTAATGCTAATTTCTCTACAATTTTATTATATTCGTTAAAGCTAATAATTAATTTGTCTGCCATGGAAGTTTTTATAATATAACTAAATAAAAGTAAAAAAAAATTAAATAGTGAGTAGAATGAATATGAAGGGTTATATTGTGTGTGTTTATGAGGTTGTTAAAGACAAAGATGCTTTGAAAAATTATGCTCTAAAAGCTAAAGAAGCAGTAGAAAAACATAGTGGAAAATTTCTAATAAGAGGAGGCAAAAAAATAACCACTGAAGGGAATGAATTTGTAAGAACAGCAGTCATAGAATTTTCCTCATTTGACCAAGCAAAAAAGTTTTTTTATTCTACTGAATACAAAACAGCACATGATTTATTAAAAAATACAGTTGTAAGACACCACCAGATTATAGAAGGCAATTAGTATTGTATTGGCTTAGGATCAATACTTCTCCATAAATACCATGTAGCAACAGAACAGTATGGTGAAAATCTTTTATTAAGCAGATTTACAAATTTGTTTGGAGGTAAATATTTTTTCTTATAATTTTTTGAGATTGCTCTCAAAAGTCCAATATCCTGAATAGGCCAAATGTTAGACCTATTATATGTAAACAGAAGAATCATTTCTGCAGACCATCTTCCAATTTGCCTCAATTTTGATAAATAATTAATAGCATCCTCATCTGACATTTTATTTAATAATCTGGGATTAAATGATTTATCGAGTATTTGATTAGCAAGACTTTTTATACCTAAAACTTTCTGGCGACTTAAACCACATTTTTTTATCTGGGAAAAAGTTAATTTTGAAACAGTTTTGGCATTAATATTATTTTTACATTTTACTTTAAATTTTAAAAAAACAGAATCAGCTGCTGCAACACTAATTTGTTGTCCAATAATACTTTTGCAAAGAGAGAAAAAAATATCTCTTCGAGACGTTAAAATAGTCTCGGACGGACTTTGATAATTCTTAATCAATTTAGACATTATCTTATCTTTCTTTGACAAATATTTTTTTGCTTTACTCCAATATTTTGGAACTTTAGTCATTAATTATTTCAGAAGTAGTAATTTTCTTTTTATAAATTTCTCTTCTAAAAATAATCATAGTAGAAATTATAACCAAAGCAGCACCAAATAACGTCTTGATTGTTGGTACTTCGTTCCAAATGAAATAACCAAAAAAAATTGCAAAAACTAGACCCAAATATTTAAGCGGTGTAACTAAAGATACTTCTGATAACTTAAATGATTGGCTTAACCATAAATTTGCAACTCCACCAAATATACCAACCATAGATAATAATAAAAAATCTTTAAAATCTGGCATTACCCATCCCTGTGGAATACTAAAGAAACTCAAAATAGTTATGGCTAGAGAAAAATAAAAAGAGATAAGCCAAACCGGTTCTGAAGTTGAAAGTTGTCTAATGGCTATCGCAACATATGAGAGTCCTAAACAAAAAATTATTGGAAAAATATAATAAATATTCAAAGAAGAAATACCAGGTTCAGTAATGACTAAAATTCCAATAAATCCAACTATCACTGCTAACCATCTGTATACACCGACCCTTTCATTTAACAAAAAAATTGAAAAAATAGTTGTAAAAATTGGAGCAGCAAAGGAGATACTTACAACAGTTGCTAACGGTAAGCTTCTTAATGCAATAAAAATAGCTACTAAAGCAATTAATCCAGACAAACATCTTAAGAAATGAAGTCCTGCTCTCTTAGTGAGGTAGAAATTATGTAATCTTTCTCTAGGGATTATGAAAAAATAAAAAATTATTCCAAAAAATCCTCTAAAAAATAAAACTTGTCCAATTGGATAAGCAGTTGACCATTTTACTATTACATCCATAATCGAGAAAGCACAAACAGACATAAACATGTACAAAAAGCCTAATTGATTTTTACTTAACATAAGAATAATTTGTAAATTAATTTAATTTATAATCAATGGAAATAGCAGTTTTAGCTCTTGGGTGTTTTTGGGGACCAGAAATTAAATTTAGTAAAATTGAAGGTATTATAAAAACAGAAGTAGGATATTGTGGTGGTAATAGTTCTGTGACAACCTATAAAGAAGTTTGTTCAGGGGAAACAAATCATGCTGAAGTTGTTAAGCTTGATTTTGACGAAAAAATTATAACTTACGAAAAAATTTTAAAAATTTTTTTTCAAATTCACGATCCTACTACTCTCAATTCTCAGGGGCCAGATTTTGGGACTCAGTATAGAAGTGAAATTTTTTACCTAAATGATAAACAAAAAATGATAGCTGAGAAGATATTGCAAGACGTGAATGAAAGATTATCGGGAAAAGTTGTAACTAAAATTTCTTTTTTAAAAAATTATTGCCCTGCAGAAGAGTACCACCAAAAATATTTAGAAAAAAGATAAATGTCTTTAGTTGAGTCGGATTGGTTAGATAAAAATATTAATAAAGTAAAAATAATTGATTGTTCCTGGCACATGCCTCAAACTAATCGAGTTGGTCTCGATGAATATAAAAATCAACATATTCCAAATGCAATATTTTTTGATTTAGATAATAATTCTAAAAAAAATACCAATCTACCTCATATGTTAGTAGAAATAAAAGAATGGGAAAAAATCGTGTCTCAAATGGGAATTAAAAAAGAAGATGAAATTATCATTTACGATAATTCAGACGTAATCAGTTCATGTAGATGTTGGTTTAACTTCATATATTTTGGACATGACCCTAAACTAGTTCATGTTTTAAATGGGGGATTAAAAAAGTGGATTTATGAGGAGAGAAGAGTTACTAAAGAATTAACAAATGTTCAGACATCTAAATATAAAGCTTTAGAAAGAAAAGAATTAGTTAAGAATAAAGAATTAATTAATCTCAACATAAGTAATCGAAAATTTAAAGTAATTGATGCTAGAAGTAAAGAGAGGTTTGAAGGAAAAGTTCCAGAACCAAGAAAAGGTTTAAGAAGTGGAAATATAAAAAACTCCTTTTGTATACCGTTCAACCAATGTTTAAATCTTGATAGAACTTTCAAAAATAAAGAAGACCTTAAAATAATTTTTAAATCTTACTTAAAAAATACTAGTGAACAAAATATAGTTTTTTCATGTGGTTCAGGAGTTACTGCGTGTGTTTTGGCACTAGCTTATTCGCTAATAAATGATAAATATCATCCTTGTATTTATGATGGCTCTTGGGCTGAATACGGCATAATTTAAATTAAAATGAAAAGATCAAAAAAAATTATTTCTATACTATTAGTATTTTTTTTAGTCATAGCGATTGTGATTATTGGAAGAGTAATGATCGGCAATCATTTTAAAAAAAAGTTTAGCAAAAGACCTCCCCCTGGAGTAATGGTTACAAAAGTTATTAAGAAGGAATTTTCAGAAAAAATTGAAACTTTTGGCACTGCTGTTTCAAAAAAATCTAAAACATTTAAAATTAAAAAAGATGATCTTTTTGAGGATTTAGAATTAAGAAATTTCGTAAAAAAAGGAGATATCTTAATAAAATTAAAAAGTGGGAATATCTTAGCCCCCTTTAATGGTGTTTTGGGCTACACTGGTCTAACGGAGGATATTCTTGTATCAAATAATATAATTATTATAACACTAGATGATAACTCAACGATATATTCTGATATAAAAATTCCTGAAAAATACTCAACTTCAATAAAAAAAGGTTTGCCTGTAAATGTTAAAATATCTAGTTACAAGGATAAAATTTTTCAAGGTGAAATTGATTTTGTTTCAAGCAGAATTAACGCAGACACAAGAAGTTTACTATCTAGAATAAAAGTAGATAATAAGAACTTAGATTTGATTTCAGGATCTTTATTAGAGGTGAGCGTTAAATTTAACTTAAGAAATTCATTAAGTGTTCCTGATACAAGTGTAATGATAGAAGGGGATAAATCATATGTCTACAAAATTACAGATGAAAATGTTGCTAATAAAACTGAGGTAATAACTGGCCTTAGATCTAATAAAAATATCGAAATCCTCTCTGGATTAGATGAGGGTAATATTATTGTAGCAGAGGGTTTGAAAAAAGTAAGACCTCGAGGAAAAATAAAACCTATAAGTAAATAGATGTTTATCACAGAACTAAGCATTAGAAGACCAACTGTATCTTGGGTGATGTCTCTAATTTTGATTATATTTGGTTTATTTGTTTTTTGGAAACTACCTGTAAGAGAACTACCTAATGGGATCCAACCACCTGTTGTTCAAATACAAGTAGATTATAAATCTGCAGCTGCCTCAATTATAGATCAAGAGGTAACTCAAGTTTTAGAAGATGTCATAGGAGGTGCAGAGGGTATCAAAAATATAGACTCTAAATCAGAGAATGGCAGAAGCACTATTAATGTAGAGTTTGATACTAGTATGGATTTAGATAATGCAGCAAATGATATAAGAGAAAGAGTTGCAAGGGTTGTGGATAATTTACCATCAGAATCTGATCCACCTCAAATATTAAAAAGAGCTGCTGGGTTTACCACTACTATGTGGTTGTCTTTGTCATCATCTAAATGGAGTGATCTTGAATTAGGAGATTATGCTGAGCGTTTTTTAATAGATCAATTTTCAAGTGTTAAAAATGTAGGAAGAATAAGGGTGGGTGGATTAAGAGAATTGAGTATTAGGGTTTGGGTTGATCCAATTAAACTAGCAGCAAACGATCTAACAATACAAGAATTAGAGCTAGCTTTAAGAGGTGAAAATATTAGTCTGCCAGCAGGCACTCTTGAAGCAGATAATATTGATCTCACTCTTAATTTAGATAAATCCTATAACGATATAAATTCTATAAAACAACTCCCAATAAAGAAGACAAATAACAATGTTATTTTGTTGGCAGATGTTGCTAATATTGAGTTTGGTCCAGTTTCAGAGAAAACTTTATTTAAAGCTCAAACCAAAGATCAAGTAAATTTAAAAACTGTTGGTATTGGTATATACGCAAGAAGCGGAGCATCTACAGTCGAACTTTCAGATAATATAAAAAAAAGAATTATTGAAGTCAAAAAATCTTTACCTGAAGAATTAGATTTAAGGGTATCTTTTAATAGGGCAAACTATGTAGAGGCAGCAATTGAAGAAGTTTACAAAACCCTAATTATTGCATTCATTTTAGTTGTATTAATAATATATTTATTCCTAGGTAATCTTAAAGCTGTAATAGTACCAGCTATAGCTCTTCCAGTAAGCTTAATAGCTTCCTTCTTGGGTCTTTATATTTTTGGACTTTCAATAAATATTTTTGTTCTTTTAAGTTTTATATTGGCTATTGGAATAATTACTGATGATTCAGTAATTATGACTGACGCAATATATAGAAGGATAGAAAATGGTGAAACACCATTAATTGCAGCATACAAAGGTTCCAAACAAATTTCATTTGCAATAATAGCTACTACTTTAATATTAGTAGCTGTCTTTCTTCCTCTAATTTTTATAGAGGGAATATCAGGAACATTATTTAAAGAAACAGCAATAACTTTATCTTTTTCTATAATAATATCCTCTTTTGTAGCTCTAACTTTGTCTCCTATGCTTGCCAGTAAATTTTTATATAAAAGAAAGTCAAAAAAAATAGTTATTCAGAAATTTGAGAAAATTTTCTTAAGCTTTGCTAATTTTTACAAAGAAACTCTAGATATAATCGTTAACAAAACAAGGATTGTTGGTTTTTTTATTATTTTTATAATTTTTTCATCAATTTTATTATTTACATTCTCAAAGAAAGAACTCTTACCTATGGAAGATCGTGGAGCTTATTTAATAATTGGCGCAACAGATGAAGGAAGTTCTTTCGAATATACTCAGGAACAAGCCCAAAAAGTTGAAGCTCGATTGCTCCCACTTTTGCAAACTGAAGATAGCCCCTATTCTAGATTTATAATGAGAGTACCTGGTTTTGGGAGTTCAGCTAATTCTTATAATAGTTTCATAATCATAGCACTACTTGACGATTGGAAAAATCGAAAAAAAAGTCAGCAAGTTGTTTTAAGAGAAGCGATAGGAAAAATTGTTACTCTCCCTCAAGCATTGGCTTTTCCGATTTCACCACAATCCATAAGAGTATCCAATTATAATAAACCTGTACAAATGGTAATTTACGGAAATACTTATTCCGAATTAGAGGAAATCCAAAAAAAGGTGATAAGAAAACTTAGATCAAATAAAAATCTCTCAAGAATTGAGTCTGATTATAATCGAAACAAACCAGAGGTGAAATTAATAATTAACAAGAGTAAAGCAAAAGATTTAGGTGTTTCAACAAAAACAATTGGGGAAACTTTAGAAACACTTTATGGAGGCAAGAAAATAACTACTTTTAATAAACTTGGTAAAGAATACCCAATAATTGTTCAACAATATTTATCAGATAGAAGAAATAAGAATGGAATTTCGAAAATATTTATACGCTCAGAAACTAACGGAAAACTTATTTCATTAGCAAATCTAGTCAGTTTCAAAGATGAAGGGGCTGCTAAACAATTAGCTAGATACAATAGGCAACGGGCTGTGACTGTTTCCGCCAATATTAATGAAAACTACACTTTAGCAGAGGCTATAAAATTCTTTGAAAATGTTATGGTTGATATATCTCCAAAAAATCAAATCACATGGAAAGGAAAATCTGAAGAGTTAAAAGAGACAAGTAATGAATTATTTATAATCTTTGCTTTAGCTTTGTTAACTGCATATTTAGTAATGGCAGCAACTTTTAATTCTTTTATTCATCCGTTTATAATAATTTTGACTGTCCCACTTGCTATTTTTGGAGGATTGGTATTTATTTTATTTCTCAACAGCTCAGTAAATATTTTCTCTCAAATTGCCTTGATTATACTGATAGGTATTTCAACAAAAAATAGCATTTTAATTGTAGATTACGCTAATCAAATTAGAACTACCGGAAAGAGTATCGAAACAGCTGTGAGGGAGGCTTGTTCTGTAAGATTTAGACCAATTATTATGACATCACTAAGCACAATGATTGCAATGATGCCACTAGTCATAGGAAATATTGGTCCAGGCGCAGGTGAAGGATCAAGATTAGCTGTGGGATCGACTATTTTGGGTGGAATGATTATTTCTACTTTTTTTACTCTGTATATAACTCCCTCAATGTACTTGGCTCTGGCACAAAACACTAAAAGAATTGATGCTGTAGATATTGAATTGAAAAAAGAATTATCTAAAAAATAAGATATCTATTTTTATTTAAAGAATCCTTACAGCTTGATAATTGTTTTTTATAAATATTAGATTGTTTTTCAACTCTTTTTGCTAATCTAATAACTTTTTCATTTTTTTTATAATATTTATAATTGCCCCATCCCTCATGGTATGCAAGATACTGTTTAAAAGCATCTTTTTTAGAAATTTTTAGAATAGTTTCAGTTTTATTTGTATACCAACCAATAAAATCAACGCTATCTTTAAATCTTGCTCGAGTGGCAACTTTATTACCCGTTTCCCTTTTGTATTGTTCCCATGTACCTTTTACCGCTTGAGAATAGCCAAATGAACTTGATGGTCTTTTAAAAGGAATAATTTTAAATATTTTCTGTCTTGGTGGCTTTGCTAACCAATCAAAATCAGACTCCATTCTTATTATTGCTAATTGCAAATATATTGGGGTACCCCATTTTTGCTCGACCTTTTTTGCGTGTTTATACCAAAAATATCTTTCATCAAATATATCACAACTATTAGATACATTTTTTGGTATTGAGGAACATGCTGAAAAAATAAGAAAAAATAGAATTAAAAATTTATTGAAACTTTTTCTTTTCATTTTTTATAATTTTTAAAAGAATTATATATTTTCCAGAAAGAATATATAATTAATACACCCACAACATTTCCAAATAAATCAGAAAATTCAAAACCCCGATTTGGGATAATAATATGCATGAGCTCTAGACTTATGGAAATAAAAAACAAATATACAAATAACAAATTTAATTTTTCTCTTTCATATGATATATAGCCTAATAATGATAAAGTTATAAAAGCGTAAACGTGATTGGATGATACAATAAAATCTGAGGTAATCTGTGGTTGAAGACCAGCATCATTATATAATATCCACCCTAATATACTTCCTGGAAACAAATAGAGTATGATAAGTACCGCATTAGCTAAGTAGAAAATTTTTTTTAAATATGAAAAAAATTTGTTAAACATCTATAGTATTTTAATTATATTAAAAAATTTACTATAAGTAATGAACTATTTAATATTGATAAGACATGGTCAAAGTAAATGGAATCTAGAAAAAAGATTCACTGGATGGGTTGATGTAGATTTGACAGAAAATGGTATATTAGAAGCGAAAAAGGCGGGAGCATTAATTAAAAAAAAGAATTTATCAATAGATTTTTATTACTCATCGTTTCAATTAAGAGCAAAAAATACATTAAAAATAATTCAAAATATTTTAAATGATAATAAAAATTTTACACAAGCATGGCAATTAAATGAGAGACATTATGGCGCTCTAACTGGTCTTAATAAAATAGAAATGATGCAAAAGATTGGTGAGAAAAAAGTTCATGAATTAAGAAGATCATGGGATGTTAAGCCTGATCCTTTAAGTAAAAGTAGTCCATTTCATCCAGCCAACATTGAAACTTATAAAAATTTACCAATAAATGTAATTCCCAACACTGAGTCTTTAAAAGATACTTATGAAAGAGTAATAAAATATTACAACGAGGAAATTTGTAATCATTTAAAAAATAAAAATGTACTAATATCTGCTCATGGCAATTCAATAAGAGCATTATGCAAATATTTATTTAAATTAGACAATCATATTATTTCTAATTTAGAAATACCTACTGGAAATCCTTTAGTCTTAGAATTCAATGATAATCAAGTAATGAATTCTGAATATCTCGACAAAGAAAGAGCTAAAGATCTTTTAGTTTTTTGAAAATTTCTAAATCTGTTAAATGATAAAATTTATTTTTGCTCTCAAAACCATTTAATTCATCTTTACTCAATAAATCATTCCAAATCTTAGAAATTGAAAAATTTTTTACCTTGTACTTTTTAAATATTTTTCTATTTAAAATCTGGCATCCTATGTATATAAAATCTTTATTATTACCTTTTTTTAATAGATTATCTTTTAACTCAAAATCACCTTGAAAACTTTTATCAAAACTCAAATTTTTATTTGTAGTTAGAAGGATATTATTTAAATTTTTAGAAACGTAATGACTCTGCATTTTTTTAATGTCACCAATATAATTTTCACCCCAAACCGTGTCAGGGTTAAAAATAATATAATCATTATCTGGAAGCTGATTAATCATATTTAAAATTCCACCACCAGTATTTAGAATTTCTTTTCCCTCATCAAATATTTTAATTTCTATTGGAAAATTTTTTTTTTTTACGTACTCTGAAATTTGACTTCCTAAATAAAAGGTATTAATTGAAATTTTTTTTATTCCAAGTTTTATTATAGTTTCAATACAAATCTCTAAAGATGTTTTGTTATTTAACTTTAATAGAGGTTTTGGTACTTTTAATGTAAGTGGATTTAATCTTTTTCCAAATCCAGCGCATAATATCAGTGCTATATTAATACTCATTTTATTTTACCATGAAAATTTTTTGATAAAAGAATTTTTAAATCTGTAAAAATTTTATTTTCATTAATTCTCTCATTTATTAATTTCCAACAATAAGGGATTAACTTTAAATAACTTTTTTTTCCGTCTCTATAAGCTAAACGGGTAAAAATACCAATTATTTTTAGATTTCTCAAAATCGACAAAATTTCAAAATCATTCTTTAGTTTTATGTGGCTCAAATTTTTTGAGGTATTTAGATAATTTTTGTAAATCCTTTGTTTTAGTAATTTTGGTGTTTTAAATCTTACATCATCAATTAGTGAAGCTAAATCATAAGCTCTGTTTCCAATTAAGGTATCCTGGCTGTCTACAATACCTATTTGATTTTTTACCAACATTAAATTTGATATGTGAAAATCTCTATGAACAAATACTTCATCTTTAAGTTTTAAATTAACTACAATTTTTTTTATTATCTTTTTAAACTTTAGAATAAAGTTTTTTTTATCGTTCAGTAGAGTTTTTTTTACATACCAATCACAAAATAAGTTAGCTTCTTGTATTAAGATCTTATTACTATATTTTGGAATTTTGTATCTTTCACTCATAAAGTTTTTTATATTTTTATCTTTGATTGATTGAATTTTATTTAATAACTTTATAATTTTTTTGAAATATAAAAATTTATTGATTTTTTTTTTTTTAAAAGCTTTAAGAATAGTTAAGTTACCAAAATCTTCAATTTCAATATAATTTTTTACATAATTTTCTTTATACAGTTTTGGAGCTAAAATTTTATTTTTAATTAAAATTTTGTTTATCGCATCATACACAAGCAAATTTGTATATTTTTCTTTTTTTGAGTAAACTAAAATGGATGAAAAAATTTTATTTTTTTTTCTATAAAATTTGCGAAAAGATGCATCACCTTTAAGTTTTTTCAAATTTTTATAATTGATCATTTGAAAAACTATAAACTTAATCCTTTTATTTCTACAGATCTTTTTTGGTAGTCATTTTGATAATTGAATTTTAATTCAATTAGGTTTTTTGGTTTTTTTTTAATTTTTTGTGGCCATTCAATTAAAGTGATAGAACTTGATCTATCAGTAAATAAATCTAAATTTTCTATCTCCTTAGATGATTTAATTCTAAATAAGTCAAAATGATTAATCTTAAATTGTTTAATCTGATATTCATTTAAGAGCGCAAAGGTAGGGCTGATCACCTCTGTTACAGTTAAATTATTTTTTTTTTGCAAACTATTTATTAGATATTTAACAAAAGTTGTTTTTCCTACACCTATCTCACCATATAAATAAATAATATCCCCTTTTTTAATTTTTTTGGAAATAGTGTTTGCTAATTTTTTAGTGTCATTTTCGAAGAGTAAATCTATTTTTCCACTCTTAGTAGCGATATGCATCTGGCTTATAAGGACCTTCTACTTTTACACTAATATAGTCTGCTTGATCTTTAGATAGCTTAGTTAATTTAGCTCCCACTTTCTTAAGGTGTAATATTGCAACTTTTTCGTCTAAATGTTTCGGAAGCACATAAACTTTTTTTTCATAATTTTTATGATTATTCCACAATTCTATCTGAGCAATAACCTGGTTAGTAAATGACGCACTCATCACAAAACTTGGATGACCAGTCGCACAACCTAGGTTAACTAATCTTCCTTCGGCTAATAATATTATTCTTTTTTTACTTGGTAACGTAATTTCATGAACTTGGGGTTTAATTTCATCCCACTTATAATTTTTAAGCGCCTCTACTTGGATCTCATTATCGAAATGCCCAATGTTACATAAGATGGCCCTATCTTTCATTTCTCGCATGTGATCAGCTGTTACAATATCCTTATTTCCAGTAGCAGTGACAACAATGTCTGCTTGGCTAATCATGTCGTCCATAGTTACCACCTCATAACCTTCCATTGCCGCCTGTAATGCACAGATTGGATCTGTTTCAGTTATCATTACTCTTGCGCCGGATTGTCTTAGAGAAGCTGCACTGCCTTTACCCACATCTCCAAAGCCAGCTACTATAGCTACTTTTCCAGACATCATTACATCTGTTGCTCTTTTTATTCCATCAACTAAGCTTTCTCTACAGCCATATAAATTATCAAATTTAGATTTTGTTACCGAGTCATTTACATTTATTGCAGGGACTAAAAGAGTTTTCTCTTTCTCCATTTTTTTTAATGCTAAAACACCTGTTGTTGTTTCTTCAGACAAACCTTTGATATCTTTCATTAAATCTTTATAGTCTTTGTGCATTAAAGCTGTAAGGTCACCTCCGTCGTCTAAAATCATGTTGGGCTTCCAATCTTTTTTACCTTCTACTGTTTGTTTTACACACCACCAATATTCATCTTCTGTTTCACCCTTCCATGCGTATACTGGTATTCCAGCTTTTGCTATTGCTGCTGCAGCATGATCTTGAGTTGAAAAAATATTGCAAGAGGACCACCTTACCTCGGCACCTAGGTGAACTAACGTTTCAATTAGCACAGCTGTTTGTATTGTCATATGAAGACAACCTACAATCCTAGCCCCCTTTAAAGGTTGTTTTCCAGAATATTCTTCTCTTAAGGCAATTAAACCTGGCATTTCACTTTCGGCTATTGAAATTTCTTTTCTACCAAAATCTGCTTGGGATAAATCTTTTACTTTAAAATCTTCCATGGGAGGCTTTCTAACAAATAAGAATTAATTAATCAATAGATCACTTTAAACTTTAGGAAATACTATTTCCATCATCGCTCCATTTTTATCGGTTCTATTCGATGCTTTTATTGTAGCATTATGCAAATCAACCAAATTTTTAACTATGTTTAATCCAAGACCCGAATGTTCTCCAAATTTATCAGGTCTATTACTGTAGAATCTTTTAAATATCTTATCTGTATCTTTTTCTTTAAAACCCAAACCTTCATCTAAGATATTAATTACAACTTTATCATCATTTAATTTAGAAATTTTGACAATAACATCTCTATTTTTTTCACTAAATGAAATTGCATTATCCAATAAGTTAGCAATTATTTGTTCAATTCTATTTTCAATACCGTTTACAAAATAATTATTTTTTCCATCATTCTCATAGTGTATCTGAATACCTCTTTTTAACTTATAGATATTGTTATAGTCATCAACAACTGATTTTATAATCGGTTCAATATCTAATCTTTTAATTTTTTCTTTACTCAATGCTACCTCATCCTTCAACATTTGAGAGTAATCTGTAATTAATCTTTCTATTCTTTGTACGTCGTGACTCATAATATCTGTTAACTTAGATCTTTGTTCAAAATCGTTTGTATCATGTAATATTTCTGATGCACTTTTTAAAGAAGCCAATGGGTTTCTTATCTCATGAACAAGATCTGTTGAGAAATTTTCAGCATTTGAAATTCTTTTCTGTAATTCTAATGTCATATCATCCAATGAATTTGATAGTAGGCCCAGCTCATCGTTTCTCAATTTAAGTCCCTCAATATTTGTAATTTTATTATCTTTATCTTTAATAGTTTTTGTATAACTTACTAAATTTTTAATTGGTTTAAGAAAATATCTATTTAAAACAAATGAAAAAATCAAAATTACTATTCCAACAGCTATTGCTGTTCTTAATATGAAAGTTTTTCTCTCATCTATAGCAGCTTTAATATCATTTGCATTCTCAGAGATTGCCAAATATCCAATATTCTTTCCTTCAAGCATGACATTCTTGATTGTTGTTAATTTGAATTTATTAAATTCTTCTTGAGTAAAGGTAAAAGGAATGCCAAAGTTTTTTGATTTAGCATATTCAGATAAAATATCCTTTAAAGAAAATGTATTATTTTCGCCAATATCTATATTTTTTTTTTCTGTAATCTCTTTTGTTTTTTTTTCGCTTAATATTTCAAATTCGATAATATCCAATCTTGTTGTGAATGATCTTGGATCTAAGTCCAATGTATCAGTATCCCCAACTAAATTTAAATTATTATCGAAAAATATTACCCTATCTAAATTTTGAAAGAGAAATCTTGTTGAAAAAAGGAAACCTCTAATATCTTCCTCTATAAATTTAACTTTTAGTCTTGTGAGATTGTCGATCGTATTATTTATAACTTCAATATGATTTGATGATTTTTTTTTTATCAAATTTGGTTGTACATTTTTTAAATACAAAAATGTAAATAAACCAATTATTGTAAAAAAAATAAAATTTATAAATAAAAATTTTTTTAAAATTGACAAACTTTTAAGAAGATCACTAAACATTAACTAACATTCCATCTATACCCACTACCATATCTAGTCTCTATAGCTGAAAATTCTGGATCAACTTTTTTAAATTTTTTCCTAATTCTTTTAACATGACTATCAATAGTTCTGTCCTCAATGTCAGTATCCTCTCTATAAGCAATATCCATTAACTGCGCTCTTTCCTTAATTATACCTGGTCTTTTAGCTAATTCTTTTACTAATAAAAATTCTGTAGTTGTTAATTTCTCAGGTAATTGTTTGCCATCCCACTCACATTCTAGTTGGGAGGGATCTAATTTTAACTTTCCATGGGTAATTATACTTTTATTCTCCTCATATATTTCTTTTGAATCT
>CABYHH010000015.1 GCA_902518835.1 uncultured Pelagibacteraceae bacterium | reverse complement strand
TACTTACATTTTGCGGATATTTACCCATCCATTTAATTGAATTAATAATTTCTATTGGGTTATGCCAAAATATCGGGCTAAATAATATTACAAATATCAAGAAGGCAGCTGAAAATAATATTATATTTTTATAATTTCTTTTTAAAAAAGAGTAAAAAGAAATTTTTTTTCTTTCTAAATATATAAATAAAGATATAAAAATTTGAATAAAAATTAAAAAACCTGCAATTCTTATGCTTATTAAAAAAGCTGTAGATAAAGAAAAAATAATTATACTTTTGAATCCAATTTTTATTTCTTGGAATAAATCTTCAAAAACCTTAAGAGAAAAATATGTGGTTATTAGCCAAAATGATAAAAATGGAATATCTTTAGGGTTAAACTGAGCATGGCCAAAAAGGTAGGGATATAAAAGATAAATTGTAGTTGATATTAATGAGATATTTTCATCCTTGGTAATCTTAAGCAATATAAGAAAAAAAAATATTCCAGAACCTGCAAAAGTTAAAAATACTACAAAGTGCTTTGAAATTAATAATCCACCATAATCAGTAACATTATTTATATTAGTTATAAAATCCTTAATGAAAAATTGAATAGGTTGACTGATCAATTGAAAAGCAATTCCATGATAGCGATCCCAATATTCTAAAAAACTATCATATTCACCTGTGTGAATAAAATCTTTTATTGCAGATAAATTTACAATCCAATTTTTTTGTTCATGGTATTCGTCGCTTGTGATACCTGTCGTTACACTTAGGAATGAACCAACCAGGATGTAAGCTAAAAATAAAGATGAAATTGTTAACTTTTTTTTTAAACTTTTAATCAATTATCTTGAGTAATATTCTATTACTAGGTTGGGCTCCATGATAATAGGATAAGGAACCTCTTCAAATTTTGGAATTCTTATAAACTTAAATTTTTTATTTTTTTGATCAATTTGGATATATTCAGGAATTTCTCTTTCCTTGTTAGCTAACGCAATATCTATAATAGCTAATTGTTTTGATTTATCTCTAATTTCTATTGAGTCTTCCTCTTTAACTAAATAACTTGATATATTTACTTTTTTACCATTTACTTTTACATGGCCGTGGTTAATTAATTGTCTTGCAGAAAAAATTGTTGTTGAAAACTTTGCTCTATAAATTACAGCATCTAGTCGTCTTTCTAAAAGACCAATCAAATTTTCTCCAGTGTCTCCCTTTAGCATTGCTGCTTTTTTATAAATATTTCTAAACTGTCGTTCATTTATATTCCCATAATATGCTTTTAATTTCTGTTTTGCTTGTAATTGAATTCCGTAGTCAGAGGGTTTTGAGGATTTTGTCTGACCATGCTGACCTGGACCGTAAGCACGAGTATTAAAAGGACTTTTGGGACGTCCCCATAAATTCACTTTCAGTCTTCTATCAACTTTGTGTTTAGAGTTTAATCTTTTTGTCATCAATAATGGGTCTTATAAACTTACTCTAAATTTTGTCAATCAACGTTTTTTACCTAAACTTGCAAATACACTAGATAAAATACGTGTTTCTTTATCTGATAAGTCCATCTTATAAAAAATATTTCTTAAATTTTGTAACATTATTGGTTTTTTTTCTTTAGGTTTAAAAAAATTTATATCGTCCAAATTTTTTATACAAAGATTGATCATTAATTGAATTTCTTTTTTTGAGGCAGTCTTAATTTTTTTTGATCTCGAAAATTTTTTATTTTTAAACTTAAGGACATTAGAGATAATTTGAGCAATAATTATTAAGCTGTGAGAAAGATTTAAAGATTTAAATTCAGGGTTGGTAGAAATTTGTAGAGTATAATTTGCATAACTTATCTCATTATTAGATAGTCCTGAAGCCTCTGAACCAAACAAAAAACCGACCTTTTTTTCAAAATCTATCTTTTTGATTTCTTCCAAATCAATATGTTTAATATTTTGTTTTCTAAACCTTGCTGATGTAGCAATAACAATATCTAAATTTTCAATTGCCTTTTCAATATTTTGATAAACCTTGCTTTGTCTAATTATATTTTTTGCACCTACTGAAGTTGCTAAAATTTTATCATTAGGAAAAATAGGTTTTGGATTTATCAAAATTAGGTTTTTAAAATCAAAATTTTTTATTGCTCTTGCACATGCACCT
The DNA here is from genome assembly GCA_902518835.1 of uncultured Pelagibacteraceae bacterium. Taxonomy (GTDB): domain Bacteria; phylum Pseudomonadota; class Alphaproteobacteria; order Pelagibacterales; family Pelagibacteraceae; genus Pelagibacter. The sequence continues at coordinate 18,413 of CABYHH010000015.1, read as the reverse complement.
ATATTCTCAGATAATTGAGGTTTATGAAGAATAAATGAAATATTGTTTTTTGACATCTTTATTAGTCAGAGCATGGTCCTCGTAGGATGAAATTTATAATTTTCATCTATTTGCTTGCAGGGGCTTTATCTTTAAACAATTTAAAATCAAGACTATCTATTAGTGCTTTAAAAGAAGCATCTATTATGTTAGGAGAAACACCTATTGTGAACCAATTCTTTCCTTTAGAGTCTGTGCTCTCAATAGAAACTCTGGTTGTTGCTTCTGTTCCAGTATTTAAAATCCTCACTTTATAGTCAACAAGTTTCAGATCTTTTAGGTACTCTGAATATTTCACTAACTTAGTAACATTTTTTCTTATAGCATTATCTAAAGCGTGAACTGGACCATTCCCTTCCCCTTCACAAATAATATGTTCTCCGTCAACTTCTAATTTAGCTTTTGCTTTAGATATTATTTGATCTCTGTCATTTTTTGATACAGAAACATCATATTCTTTAATTGAAATATATCTCGGAATTTCTCCCATTACTCTTCTTGCTAATAATTCAAAAGAAGCGTCGGCTCCATCATAGCTGTAACCAATGAACTCCCTATCCTTTACTTCTTCCAGTAATTTCTTTACTTTGGGATCATATTCCTCAATTTCAATTCCTATTGTTTTAAGTCTGGATAAAATATTTGATTTTCCTGATTGATCTGAAACCACTATATTTCTATTGTTGCCTACTTGCTCAGGGTTAATGTGCTCATAAGTGCTAGGATTTTTTTGTACTGCTGAGACATGTAAACCTCCTTTATGAGAAAATGCAGCGGCACCAACATAGGGTAAATGTTTGTTAGGCTTTCTATTTAATATCTCATCTAACAATCTCGAGCATTGAGTTATGTGTTTGATATTTTTTTCTTTTATACTAATCTCATATTTATCTGATAATTCTTTTTTAAGATGAAATGTTGGAATTATTGAGATTAAATTGGCATTGCCACATCTTTCACCTAAACCATTTATTGTACCTTGAATTTGTCTAACGCCTGACAAAACGGCTGCAATAGAATTTGCTACTGCATTACCTGTATCATTGTGGGCATGTATACCTAGATTTCCACCTGGAATATGTTTTGTTACTTCTTTTACAATTCTTGTAACTTCATGAGGTAAAGTTCCACCATTTGTATCACACAAAACTACCCATTTAGCTCCATTATCATAAGCAGCTTTTATACACTCTAATGCATATTTTGAATTTGATTTATACCCATCAAAGAAATGCTCAGCGTCAAACATAAATTCTTTGTCATTTTTAACAAAATGTTTTGTTGTCTCTCTAATATTTTCTAAATTTTCCTCATTTGAAATTCCTAAAGCAATATCAACATGAAAATCCCAAGACTTTCCGACTAAACAAACAGATTTTGTTTTAGAATTCATAATTGCTGATAAACCTGGGTCATTCTCAGCACTACGTCCAGATTTTTTTGTCATTCCAAAAGCTGTAAATTTAGAATTTTTTAATTCTAAATCCTTTTGAAAAAATTCAGTATCTGAGGGATTCGCACCAGGCCAACCACCCTCGATGTAATCAACACCTAAATTGTCTAAGGCATTTGCAATTTTGGTTTTTTCATCTATTGAAAAATGTACACCTTGAGTTTGGGCACCATCCCTTAATGTTGTATCAAATATATATAATCGCTCTTTACTCATTTAAATTTCCAAAGTGTTGTATCATCTTTATCTTCTATTAAAACACCTTTATCTAAAAGTTCATCTCTAATTCTGTCAGCTTCGTTATAATCTTTATTTTTTCTTGCTTTATTTCTTAATTCTATTTTAATTTTAATCTCATGTTCAGTAATTGATGCTTTGTCCTTTTTAAATTTATGCCAAACTTCAGTATTTTCATTTAATAAACCAACAAATTTACATGCAGAAATAAATAATTCCTTATCTTTACCTTTTTTAGCTTTTTCATAAAGATTATGTAAATTCGCAATATAGCCAGGGGTATTTAGATCTTGATATAAAGGCTTTAAAATTTTATCGGAAATTTTAGCTGTTATTTTTAAATTATCAGAATATACAAGATACCATTTTTCAAGAGTATTTTGACACTCAAGTAAAAGCTTATCGTTCCAGTCAAGTGATTGTTTATAATGCGCACTCATTAAGGCTAGTCTTAAAACTTGTCCATTAATTTTTTTTTTAAAATCTTTTATTTTTAAAATATTTCCTTGAGACTTAGCCATTTTTTCATTTGACATAGTTATGAAAGCATTATGTACCCAATAATTAGCAAAATTTTTTGTTCCGTTTGCACATCTTGACTGTGCAATCTCGTTTTCGTGATGAGGAAATATTAAATCTATACCTCCCCCATGTATATCAAACTCATCTCCTAAAAATTTTTTCGACATAGCAGAGCATTCTAAATGCCAACCAGGTCTTCCCCTTCCCCATGGAGAGTCCCATGATGGCTCATCTTCATTTGATGGTTTCCACAGCACAAAATCCTCGTAATTTTTTTTATTTTCACTTACCTCTACCCTTGATCCAGCTATCAAATCTTCTAACTTTTTATTTGATAATTTTCCATAATCAGAAAATTTCTTAACTTCAAAATAAACATGTTTATTATTTTCATAGGCAAAACCCTTTTTTAATAGTTCATTTATCATTTTGATCATAAGATCTATATGTTCAGTCGCCTTAGGTTGATAAGTTGGACTTTCACAGTTTAAATAAGAACAATCATCAAGGAAATTTTTAGTTATATTCTCAGTCAAATCCTTTATAGAAATATTTTGTTCCTTAGAAGACTCTATAATCTTATCATCGATATCCGTTATGTTTCTTACATAAGTGACTGCATTGAATTCATTTTTTAAAAGTCGAAACAAAATATCAAAAATAACTAAAGGTCTTGCATTTCCAATATGAGGGTCATCATAAACTGTGGGACCACACACATACATTTTAATATTTTTTTTATCTTTAGGAACGAATTTTTCTTTTTTATTAGTTAAATTATTTGTTAAATAAATATCCATTGTAATAGATTAAGAAATATACCTTATTTTATGATTTGTTAATCTAATTGATTAACTAGGAATTTTGCATACAGGAATAGGGTCCATTTTATGCAAGTTTTGTTTTCTAATTTTTTCGTATTTAGCTTTGTGAGGTGAATCGGGATTAATCATTGCATCCTCTAATTCATTATAATTAAATCCAAGTTGACCTTCATCAGTTCTTCCATCATCCCAAAGACCATCAGTTGGAGGAGCATCTATGATTTCTTTTAATATTCCTAATTCTTTACCTAGTTCCCAAACTTCAGTTTTGTTGCAATCTGCTATTGGTGAAATATCAACACCTCCATCACCATATTTTGTATAAAATCCAACTCCAAAATCTTCCACTTTATTTCCAGTGCCAACAACTATACCTTTGTTAGCTGCGGCTACCTGATAAAGAGTGGTCATTCTCAACCTTGCTCTAGAATTAGCAAACCCATGCTCATTATCAAATTTATTTAATGTAGAGGAAAAGGTTTCAAATAATTTATCTAGACTTATAGTATGACCCTCAACATTTTTAAAATTTTTAATTAACCATTGTTGGTGTTTTAAACTTAAATCATGCTGATTTTCTATTTGTTTAATTGGCATTGTTAAAACAATTGTTTTTAGGCCTGTCATTGCACTCAACGTACTTGAAACCGAGGAGTCGATACCACCAGAAATACCTATTACTAAAGATTGAGCTTTTGAGGGCATTTGATCAACATATTTTTTGATCCAGTTAGATATATATTTGACTTTTTCTTGAGTATTCATAATTAGATATTTAATGATCTTATCACTTATGACAATAGACTAAGATGCCGCTTGAATAGCATTTTTAGAATAGCTACTATTCTTCTTAATCTCATCAGAAATTAAAAAAGCCAGTTCTAGAGCTTGATCAGAATTCAATCTTGGATCACAATGGGTATGATATCTGCTGGATAAATCAGCATCAGATATTTTTCTCGCACCACCAGTGCATTCAGTCACATCTTGTCCGGTCATTTCAACATGTAAACCACCAGCATATGATCCCTCAGACTGGTGTACACCAAAAACATTTTTTACTTCACCAACTACATCGTTAAAAGGTCTAGTTTTAAAACCTGTTGTAGATTGCATAGTATTTCCATGCATTGGATCACATGACCAAATAACATTCAAACCCTCTTTTTTGATACCTCTTATCAATTTAGGTAAAAATTTTTCAACATTTTTATGTCCAAACCTAGATATTAAAGTTATTTTTCTTTTTTCATTTTTAGGATTTAAAACTTCACAAATTTTAGCTATTTCGTCCGGTTTTGAAGTTGGACCACATTTAATTCCAATCGGATTTTCAATTCCTTTACAAAATTCAACATGTCCACCATCAAGTTGTCTAGTTCTATCGCCAATCCAAACAAAATGTGCAGACGTGTCATGATACTCACCAGTAGTTGAGTCTACTCTGGTCATACTTTCTTCGAATGGTAAATGTAAAGCCTCATGAGATGTCCAAAAGTTAACAGTATATAATCTGTTATTAAAATCTGAAGTTATTCCACAAGCTTCCATAAACGCTAATGCGTCTGCTATTTTGTCTTCCAAATCTTTAAATTTTTTAGCTTGAGGACTTTTTTTAATATAATCTAAATTCCATAAATGAACTTTATTTAAATCAGCAAAACCTCCTTTTGAAAAAGCTCTCAATAAATTTAGTGTAGACGCAGATTGTGAATAAGCTTTGAATAATCTTTTAGGATCTGCTCGTCTAGCTTTTTCAGAAAATTCTATAGCATTAATATTATCTCCTAAGTAACTTGGTAATTCTTTATTACCCTGCTTCTCAGTAGGTGCACTCCTTGGTTTAGAAAATTGACCAGCAATTCTTCCGAGCTTAACCACTGGTAGTGATGCTGAATAAGTTAAAATTAAGGACATTTGAAGAATGACCTTAAAAGTATCTCTTATATTATCTGGATGAAATTCTGCAAAACTTTCAGCGCAGTCACCACCTTGAAGAAGAAATGCCTTACCATCCACTACTTTAGCTAATTGATCTTTTAAATGCCTAGTCTCACCTGCAAATACTAAGGGCGGAAATGTTTTTAATTTATTTAAAACATTATTTAACTCCTTTTCATTATCATACGCAGGTACGTGTTTGACTGGATACTTTCTCCAACTATTAACTTTCCAATTTTTCATGTTCAACCTTAGGATGTATATATAACTAAATTAATAAAAAAGAAAAGAGAAGAGAACAACTTTATAGAGTTTTATTATCAATTTTTACTCTACTGTGACAGACTTTGCTAAATTTCTTGGTTTATCAATATCAAAACCTTTTTTAAGTGCTGAATAATAAGCTAATTTTTGTAAGGGCACAGTTAATAAAAAAGGTAAAAGATCTTCGTTAGTGCTCTCTACCTCTATAGTTTCCCAAATATTTTCCGAAATTACTTCATCTTTACTTTTGTTTGTAATTAATAAAACCTTTGCACCTCTAGCTATAACTTCCTGCATGTTTGAAATTGTTTTTTTATAATAGTTGTCTCTTGGAGCTAATACCACAACCGGCATCCCCTCCTCTATTAAAGCTAATGGTCCATGTTTCATTTCCCCTGCAGGATATCCTTCAGCATGTATGTATGATAATTCTTTTAATTTCAAAGCCCCCTCAAGTGCAATAGGATAAGAAAAACCTCTTCCTAAAAACATTGATCCTTTTGCTTCATTAAATGTATTTGTGATACTTTGAATTTTGTTATCAGTTAACAATGTTTCTTCAACTAATTTCGGTAATTTTTTTAAATCTTTAATTTTTTCAGAAAAGGTTTTTCTTTCTAAATCTTCTCTTAATAAGCCAAGTTTTAAGATTAAAATATATAATATAAGTATCTGGCCAAGAAAAGCTTTTGTGGATGCAACACCAATTTCTGTACCACAATAAATAGGTAAAACAAACTTGGAGTCTCTTGCAATCGAACTCTCTATAACATTTACAACCGCACAAGTTTTCATATCATTTTTATTACACAAATCTAACGCGGCATATGTATCAGCTGTTTCCCCAGATTGAGAAACAAAGATGTACAATGTTTCTTTTTTAAACTTATTTTTTCTGTATCTAAATTCTGAGGCTATATCTATATTTACATCTAAAGAGGTAAGCTCTTCAAACCAATATTTGGCCATCAAACATGAATGGTAAGCTGTTCCACAACCAATTAAAGTAATTGAAGATATTTCTTTAATATTCCAAGGAAAGTTATAAATATTTATATCATTATTAATATTATCTATGTATTCATGAATTCCATTTTTAAGAGTAACCGGTTGTTCCTCAATCTCTTTAGCCATGAAATATTTATAGTCACCTTTGTCGTATTTTTCTTCATCAGATGCAAGCTCAAGAACTTTTTTATTTATTTTACTACCCTCCTCATTAAAAAACTCAACATGATCTTTTTTAATAATACAAAATTCGCCATCATTTAAATATGTTATTTTATTTGTCATGGATTTGAGTGCGTAAGAGTCTGATCCTAAATAATTTTCATTAGGACCATAACCCACAGCTAAAGGTGATCCTCTTCTTGCACCAACAATTAGATCAGGTTGATCTTTAAATATGATTCCTAGTGCAAAACTTCCATGTAATAATTTTAATGTTTTTTTAATAGAGTTAACAATATTATCAGTTTTTAAATGTTCAGTTATTAAATGAACAATGACTTCTGTATCAGTTTGTGATTTAAATTTATGACCTTTGCCAACTAGAAATTTTTTTAGTATTGTTGAATTTTCAATTATTCCATTATGAACTACTGATACATTTTGGGAAGAATGAGGATGAGCATTAATACTATTTGGTACACCGTGTGTTGCCCATCTAACATGACCGATACCAATAGTTCCTTCCATATTTTGAACTAATGAATTTTTTTCAAGATTATCAACTCTACCCTCGGACTTTACTTCATTGATTAATCCACTATCAAGAGTTGCTATCCCAGCTGAGTCATATCCCCTGTATTCCAATTTTTTTAAAGAATTGATAATTGTAGCTGATACTGGTTTATTGCTATTTATTCCTATAATTCCACACATAATTTATTTTGATTTTCTTTTATAATTTTTAACTTCCGTTTGAAAGGATCTAGTTAAAGCTAAAGATTTTTTTCTTACATTTTTTGTTATTACTGAACCAGCTCCTATCACACTGTTTTCGTTTATTGTTAAAGGTGCTACCAAAGATGAATTAGATCCAATAAATACATTATCTTTGATTTTAGTCTTACTTTTCTTAACACCATCGTAATTACAAGTAATGGTACCAGCTCCAACATTAACAGATTTACCAATGTGAGTATCTCCAATATAGGCTAAATGATTTACTTTAGAATTTTTTTCTATTGTGCTTTTTTTAATTTCTACAAAATTACCAATTTTAGCACCTTGTTTTATAGTTGTATTAGGTCTTATTCTTGCGTAAGGACCTAATTCAACTTTATTTTCAATCTTACATCTTTCAAGATGTGAAAAAGACTTTATGACTACATTGTTTCCAATAGTTACTTTTGAACCAAAAACCACATAGGGTTCAATAGTTACATTTTTTCCAATTTTAGTATCTTTAGAAAAATAAATTGTCTCAGACCCAAGCATTTTTACACCTGATTTTAAAAATTTATTTCTAAGTCTATTTTGAAGTTTTTGTAAATTAAATTCTTTCATCTAGGAAATTCTTTATATTAAGTATATATATTTCTTAATTCACATAATATTTCTTAAAAATACTTTTAACTATGAAACATCAATACACTATTCTATTTGACTTGGATGGTACATTAGTAGACACAGCACCGGATTTGATGCGTGCTCATAATCATGTTATGAAAAAGTTTGGTTATCCCACAAAATCTACTGAAGAGATAAGAAATTTAGTTGGTCAAGGAGCTGGTGCTATGCTTGGAAGATCTATATGGGGACAAGCAAAAAAAGAGTTTGGAAAAGTACAAGATGAAAAAATTAAAAAAGAAATGGTTAAAGATTTCATAGATTTTTATGGAAAAAATATTGTTAATGAAAGTACTTTAATTAATGGTGTAAAAGAATTCTTAATTTGGGCTAAAGAAAAAAATATTTCAATGGGTGTCTGTACAAATAAGCAAGAACATTTGGCAATCGATCTTTTAAAAAAAATTGGTATTTACGATTTTTTTGAATATGTTGCTGGTCACAATACATTTGATTATTGTAAACCTGATCCACGACATTTGACTTCAGTAATTGAGATTTTAAATGGAGATATTAAAAAAAGTTTAATGATAGGTGATAGTGAAACAGACGCTAATGCTGCCAGAGATGCTGGTATGCCGTTAATTTTACTAGAAGATGGTTATACTGAAAAAAAAACTAATGAAATATATCATAATCACTTGATAAGAGACTTTGTGGGTATCGAAAAAATTGTAATAAAATATCTTTAAGATTGATTATTTTTTTTTAACTATTAAAAACAAAACCGTAAATTAGGAGTTATTTTGATATTACATAAAGTTAAGGTTTACCCATCTAAAATTCACCTGCCCAAAAAAAAACAGTTTGCTTGGAAAATTGCAGAAATTGCAAGTGATAATGCAAAATTAGATAAAAATGCAATTGAAATGTCTATAAATAGAATTATTGATAATGCCTCAGTTGCTATTGCATCTTTAAATAGAAGACCTGTTATTTCTTCTAGAGAAATGGCACTAAAACATTCAAGAAAAAATGGAGCTTTATTATTTGGTGTTAGTAATAAATTAAAATTTGATTGTGAATGGGCTGCTTGGTCAAATGGGACTGCTGTAAGAGAGCTAGATTTTCATGATACTTTCTTAGCTGCAGATTATAGTCATCCTGGTGACAACATCCCTCCATTATTAAGTGTTGCTCAACAAAATAAAAAAAGCGGTTTGGACCTTCTAAAAGGAATTATTACTGCTTATGAGGTTCAAGTAAATTTAGTAAAAGGCATCTGTTTACATAAACACAAAGTTGATCATATAGCTCATTTAGGACCTAGTGTTGCAGCTGGACTTGGCACAATGTTAAAGTTAAATACTGAAACAATTTATCAAGCAGTTCAACAAGCATTACATACAACAATTTCTACTAGACAATCAAGAAAAGGTGAAATCTCAAGTTGGAAAGCTTATGCACCAGCTCATGCAGGTAAACTTGCTATTGAAGCGGTTGACAGAGTGATGAGAGGTGAAGGAGCACCAAGCCCTATCTACGAAGGTGAGGATAGTGTGATCGCTAGAATTTTGGATGGAAAAAAAGCTTTATATAAAATTCCTTTGCCTAAGAAAGGTCAGACTAAAAAAGCAATTCTTGAAACATATACCAAAGAATATTCAGCCGAATATCAGTCTCAAGCTTTGATTGATTTAGCTAAAAAACTTAAAAAGAAAATAAAAAATTTACACCAAATCAAAAAAATTGATATTTATACTAGTCATCATACTCATTATGTAATTGGAACTGGTGCAAATGATCCACAAAAAATGGACCCAAATGCAAGTAGAGAAACCTTAGACCATTCAATAATGTATATATTTGCTGTAGCTTTAGAAGATGGTAATTGGCATCATATTAAATCTTATTCAAAGGCAAGGGCTAAAAAGAAAAGCACTATCAAAATTTGGAGATCTATAAGAACTCATGAAGACAAGAAATGGACGAGAAAATATCATGACCCAAACCCAAAAAAAAAAGCATTCGGAGCTAAAGTGGTAATTACTCTCAAAAATGGTAAAAAAATTATCGAGGAACAGGGTGTTGCTGACGCTCATCCTTACGGTTCAAGGCCATTTAAAAGACAAAATTATATTAATAAATTTTTAACTTTAACTGAAAATATATTAGACAAAAAAGAAAGTAATAGATTTTTAAAAACTGTACAAAATTTGAAAAAATTAAAAGCTGGACAACTAGATAAATTAAATATTGAAGTCAAAAAAAGTAAACTCCAAAGAAATTTTAGGAAAGGAATTTTTTAATGCATTTCGTTGAAAAAGAGCCCACACAAAAAAGAGCTGATTTATCAGAAAAACTAAAGTCAAATAAAATATTAAGGGTTCCTGGTGCTTATAATCCGTTAACTGCTAAACTAATTGAAGAAATTGGTTATGATGCTGTTTATGTATCAGGCGGAGTAATGGCTAATGATCTTGGTTATCCTGATATTGGTTTAACAACACTTCAAGATGTAAGTACGAGATCATATCTTATTTCAAGAGTAACTAACCTTCCTACAATAGTAGATATTGATACTGGTTTTAAGTCTTGCAAAGAGACAATAGAAACGTTTGAGGAATTTGGAATTTCAGCTGTTCACATTGAGGATCAAATTGAAAGAAAAAGATGCGGGCATCTAGATAATAAAGAATTAATTTCGACTGAAGAAATGGTAAAAAAAATTAAAGAATGCGTATTAGCTAAAAAAGATGAAAACTTTAAGATTATTGCTAGATCTGATGCGAAAAGTGTGGAGGGAATCAATAAAATGATTGATAGGTGTCAAGCTTATGTTGATGCTGGAGCTGAAATAGTTTTTCCAGAAGCTCTTGAAAATGAAAAAGATTTTGAAAAAGTAAGAAAAAAACTTTCGTGCTATTTGTTAGCAAACATGACCGAATTTGGTAAATCAAAACTATTCAACTATAAAGAGTTGGAAAATTTTGGATATAATATTGTTATTTATCCCGTTACAACTCAAAGATTAGCAATGAAAAATGTTGAAGATGGATTAAGAGACATTTATGCAAATGGACATCAAAATAATATCATTGATAAAATGCAAACTCGTAAAAGATTATATGAGCTTGTTGATTATGAAAAATACAATAGTTTAGATGAAAGAATTTATAATTTTAGTACAAAGGGTCATGAATAATGAGTGAAGATATTAAAAAAGGGTTGCTAGGTATAGTAGTTGATGAAACAGAAGTTTCAAAAGTTATGCCAGAAATTAATTCTCTTACTTATAGAGGTTACGCAGCTCAAGATTTGTGTGACTACTGTAAATTTGAAGAAGTTGCATACTTAATTTTGAATAAAGATTTACCAAATACAATTCAGCTTAAAAAATTTGAAAAAGAGGAACGAGTAAATAGAGATCTGTCAAAAGAGCTTTACTCAGCTATTAAGCAAATGCCAAAAAAGTCCCATCCTATGGATGTCGCAAGAACATCTGTAAGTATTATGGGTTTAGAGGATAAGGAAACAACCGACTCTTCCCCGGACGCAAATATGAGGAAAGCAATAAGAATTTTGGCAAAAACGCCAACCGCTTTGGCAGCATTTTATAGACTTCGAAAAGGTAAAAAAATAATCAAACCTAAAAAAAATTTAAATATAGCAGAAAATTTTTTTTATATGTGTTTTGGAAAAATTCCCCAAAAAGAAATTGTTAAAGCTTTTGATGTATCGCTAATTCTTTATGCTGAGCATAGTTTTAATGTATCGACTTTTACTGCAAGAACTATAACTAGTAGTTTGTCTGATATTCACGGTGCAATTACTGGAGCTATCGCAAGTCTAAAAGGCCCTTTACATGGAGGAGCCAATGAAGAAGTTATGTATATGATGAATAGAATAAAGAAACCAGAAAATGCACTAAAGTGGATAAATAAAGCATTGGATAATAAAGATGTTGTGATGGGTTTTGGTCATAGAGTTTACAAAAGTGGAGATTCTAGGGTTCCAACAATGAGAAAATACTTTGGTAAAGTCGCCAAAATTAAAAAAGATAAAAAATTTGAAAAAATTTATGACATTGTTGAGAAGGTAATGATTAAAAGAAAAAATATATATCCGAATGTAGATTACCCAACTGGACCTACTTATCATTTAATGGGTTTTGATACCGATTTTTTTACACCAATATTTGTTATTTCAAGAATAACTGGTTGGTCAGCTCATATTATGGAACAACATTCTGCTAATAAATTAATCAGACCTCTTGCAAGCTACAAAGGCAGCCAGCACAGAAAAGTTGTTCCAATTAATCAAAGATAACTATTGACTAAACGCTTCTACCCAAGTTCCTTGTGTCGATGCTTTAGAATATTCCGTTGCACGACCTTCAAAGAAGTTCATGTGTTCTACTGCGTTTAACATAGTATCAAGCCATCCTAGAGGATTTTTCTCTACATCGTAAATTGGTTCTAAACCTAATTGAACTAATCTTCTATTTCCAATAAATCTAATGTAATCTTTAACTTCTTGTGCCGTTAAACCTTCCATTGGACCCATTTCAAAAGCAAGATCAATAAAAGCATCTTCATGCTCAATAATAGTTCTACAAGCCTCATAAAGCTCTTTTTTTAATTTGGCATTCCATATTTCTGGATTTTCTTTTATGAATTCTTTAAAAATTCTAATCATTGAATTGCAATGGAGCGTTTCATCTCTTACAGACCAAGTAACTATCTGTCCCATGCCTTTCATTTTATTATGTCTAGGAAAGTTTAAAAGAATTGCAAAACTTGCGAAAAGTTGAAGACCTTCTGTGAACGCACTAAAAACAGCAACTGTTTTTGCAATATCCTCTTTTGAACTCATGTCAAAATTTTGCATGTAATCATATTTATCTTTCATTTCTTTATATTTCATGAAAGCGGAATATTCTGACTCAGGCATTCCAATTGTATCAAGTAAATGAGAATATGCAGCAATGTGAACTGTTTCCATTGAAGCAAAAGCTGTCATCATCATTAAAACTTCTGTTGGTTTAAAGACAGTTGTATAATGTCTCAAGTAGCAATTACTAACCTCGACATCGGCTTGGGTGAAAAATCTGAATATTTGAGTTAATAAATTTTTTTCTGATTGAGTTAAATTTTTTTGCCAATCTCTAACATCATCTCCTAATGGCACCTCCTCTGGTAACCAATGGATTCTTTGTTGCGTTAACCATGCATCATAACACCATGGATATCTAAAAGGCTTATAAACTGGATTTTCTACTAATAAACCCATTTTCTTTGGTTTAATTATTTCTTTACTTGATGTTTTAATTTTTTCTATTACTGACATGATAGACACTCCTCATATTCTTGTTCTTCGGTTGATTGTTTATTTTTTGATTTATATACATTGGCTGTAACATCTGTTGACTTAGCATCATTAATATTTTCAGCTCTTTGAATTGATTTTGATCTACAATAATAAAGACTTTTTAAGCCTTTTTTCCAAGCATCAAAATGAATTCTATGTAATTCTTTCTTATGAACATCTGCGGGTAAAAATAAATTAACTGATTGAGCTTGAGAAATAAATGGGGTTCGATCTCCACTCAATTCAATAATCCATTTTTGATTTAATTCAAATGCAGTTTTAAAAACATCTTTTTCTAAATCTGATAAAAAATTTAAGTGTGAAACAGACCCTTGATTGGTAGTTATTGAAGACCATGTTTCATCATTATTTTTTCCATGGTCTTCTAAAATTTCTTCTAAATATCTATTTTTAACATTAAAAGATCCAGATAAAGTTTTATGTGTGTAACTGTTTGCAGCTATTGGTTCAACTCCAGGAGAAGCACCTCCACAAATAATTGAAATAGAAGCTGTTGGAGCAATTGCAGTTTTATTAGAAAACCTCTCCTTATATCCATACTCTGCTGCATCAGGACAAGACCCCCTTTCTTCAGCCAAATCTTTAGATGCTTTATTAACTTGTTCATCAATTTGTTTAAATATTTTTTTATTCCATGACTTTGCCATTACAGACTCAAGAGGTATTCTATTTTTTTGGAGGAAAGAGTGAAAACCCATTACTCCCAGACCAACACTTCTCTCTCTTTCAGCTGAATATTTTGCATCCTTGAATTGGTCAGGTGCTTTACTGATGAAATCAGATAAAACATTATCTAAAAATCTCATTACATCACTAATCATGTTTGGATCATCTTTCCACTCGTCGTATTTTTCTAAATTTAACGAAGACAAACAACAAACTGCTGTTCTATCTTTTCCATCTTTATCAATTCCTGTAGGTAAAGTTATTTCACTACAAAGATTAGAAGTCTTAACTGTTAGATTTGCTAATTTATGGTGCTGAGGAATTAGTCTATTAACTGTATCAATATAAATAATATAAGGTTCTCCTGTTTCAATTCTAGCAGTTAATAATCTTATCCACAAATTTCTAGCTGAAATAGTTTGTTGAATACTTCCATCGGCAGGACTTTTTAATGCCCACTGTTCATCATTTTCAACAGCTCTCATGAATGAATCTGAAACTAAAACACCATGGTGTAAATTTAATGCTTTTCTGTTTGGATCACCGCCTGTTGGTCTTCTCATTTCAATAAACTCTTCTATTTCAGGATGATCGATAGGAAGATAACATGCAGCAGAACCTCTTCTCAAAGATCCTTGGCTAATTGCCATAGTTAATGAGTCCATAACTTTAATAAATGGAATTATTCCAGAAGTTTTTCCAACTTTACCAATTTTTTCTCCAATAGATCTTAGGTTGCCCCAGTAACTTCCAATGCCACCGCCTTTTGCAGCCAACCAAACATTTTCACTCCAGAGATCTAAGATACCACCTAAACTATCAGATGCTTCGTTTAAAAAACATGAAATGGGTAATCCTCTTTTAGTTCCACCGTTTGACAAAACTGGTGTTGCAGGCATGAACCATAACTTGCTTATATAATTGTAAATTCTTTGTGCATGTAAGTTATCGTCCGCATATGAACTTGCAACTCTAGCAAACAAATCTTGAAAAGACTCATTTTGACCAAGATATCTGTCCTTTAAAGTTGCTTTACCAAAGTCTGTTAAGTTAGCATCCTTTGAACGATCAATTTTTATAATTATACCTTTGTCATTTTGAAAAAGCTCAGTTTCATTATTAAGTGAAAATAAATCGGGTCTGTTGCCTTTTGGAACCTCTTTGACTATTGGGCTATATTCAGAGACAGCTTTCTTTAATGCCTGAGATAAAATTTTGTTCATAATTGCGTGTTATATTTGTTAGTTTTAACGAAAACAACTACATGTTGTATGCGCTTTACATTGATATACTATATAAACAACAAATCAATAGAACATTTATAGAACATTGAAAAAAAAATTCAATAAAAAAATTAAAAAAAAGGTAAGTAATTAACAAAATGTCAGAAATTTTAAAAATAGACCCTTATGGATTTAGAGAATATGACGCTCGATGGTTGTATAAAAAAGATATAAATAGCCTTGGAATTACGAATTTAGGAAAAGGTCTAGGTACTCAAATAATAAAACATTTAAAAAAAAATAATCCAAGAGTAATAGTAGGTCACGATTATAGATCGTATAGTGAGGAAATTAAGACTGCACTTAAAGAGGGTTTAATTTCAACTGGATGTTATGTTGAAGATGTGGGCTTATCTTTGTCGCCAATGGTTTACTTCGCACAGTTTAATTTAAATGCAGATGCCGTTGCTATGGTTACGGCAAGCCATAATGAAAATGGCTGGACTGGAGTAAAAATGGGAATCAAAAAAGGTTTAACGCACGCCCCCGAAGAAATGAAAGAGCTTAAAGAAATAACTCTAAATGAAAAATTTGTAGAAGGTGATGGTAAAGAAACAATAATTAAAAATTTCAAACAGACATATGAAAATGACTTAATTAATAAAAATAAAATAAATAAAAAGATTAAAGCTGTTGTAGCCTGTGGAAATGGAACAGCAGGAATGTTCGCACCTGGAATATTAAGAAGAATAGGATGTGATGTAATTGAATTAGATTGTAATCTAGATTGGAATTTTCCTAAGTATAATCCAAATCCAGAGGATCTAGAGATGCTTCATGCAATAGCTAATTCAGTAAAAGAAAATAATGCAGATATAGGTTTTGGTTTTGATGGAGATGGTGATCGTGTAGGAGTAATTGATAATAAAGGTAAAGAAATTTTTTCAGACAAAATAGGATTATTAATTGCTAGAAACCTTTCAAATATTCACAAAAAATCAAAGTTTGTTGTAGATGTAAAATCTACAGGTCTTTATTCGACTGATGAAGTATTAAGTAAAAATGATTGTAAAACTATATATTGGAAAACGGGTCATTCCCATATAAAAAGAAAAGTTCATCATGAAAACGCCCTAGCTGGTTTTGAAAAAAGTGGACATTTTTTTTTCAACCAACCATTAGGTTTTGGTTACGATGATGGGATTAATTCAGCAATTCAAGTTTGTCACTTACTAAACGATCAAAATAAAAAAATAAGTGAAATTATTAAAGAAATTCCAACAACCTACCAATCACCAACTATGGCTCCATTTTGTAAAGATGAGGAAAAATATGGTGTAGTTGATGAAATGATAAAAGAATTTAAAAAAATAAAAGACAAACAAATCAAGATAGACAATCAAGTAATTAAGGAAATAATAACTGTAAATGGAATAAGATTTTCTTTTGCAGATGGTTCATGGGGTTTAATAAGAGCTTCATCAAATAAACCTTCCCTTGTTGTTGTTACTGAAAGTCCAACCTCAGATGCAAGGAAATTAAATATCTTTAAATTCATAGATGAGATATTAAAAAAAACAGGCAAAATTGGGGAATACGACCAAAAAATTTAGGTTTTATAAATAACAGATTCAACTATTAAGTGTTCAAAAAAATTTAAAGAATCATCTAAAGTTATTTTGTGAGGTGATGGAGGGAGACTGAAATCACCTCTTTTTTTTTTATGGCAGATAAAAAAATCAGATCAATTGCTAAGACTTTCTCTTGGAGATTTTTAATTTTTGTTTATTGGGTTATATTTGGTTATGTTTATACAGGTACTTTCACAGGTGCAGGAATACTAGGTTTAGGCTCAATTATTCCACTGTTTTTTTACTATTTTCATGAAAGAATTTGGAACAAGATAAAATGGGGAACTAATTAATTTTTTTTACTAATTAATCGATAGATATTCAAAAAATGATCTAATGGATACAATAATTAAAAAAGTGCCAAAAATTTTACTTAAAATCTTTTTATCAATTTTATAAACTGCTTTTGCACCTATCCTTGCCATTATCATCGTTACTGGCACAAACACAATAAAGCCAAGAAGATTAATATATCCTAAACTAAATGGAGTATTGACGTTATTGATTAATTTTCCTCCAGTTATCATTGTTATTGTACCGCTAAACGCAATTAAGAAACCTACTGCAGCTGCCGTACCAATAGATTTTCTTATGTCATATCCAAATGTTCTCATGAAAGGAACCATCAAAGAACCACCTCCAATACCAAGTGGTACTGAAATAAAGCCAATTATTATTCCCGAAATATTTTTGACTAAATCTGATATCTTTTTTGGGTTTTCCATAAGTTTTTCTCTGACAAAGATAAAAAAAATACCTACAAAAAATGCAAAGATTGAAAAAAACAAAACTAAAGCAGGGGTTTTCAAATTTACTGCCAAGAATGTTCCAGCAATTACCCCTAAAAGAATAAAAATTCCAAACGATCTTACCATCTTAAAATCAACCGCATCATATTCCATATGTGTTTTAGTTGAAATTATGGATGTTGGAATAATAATTGCTAAAGATGTTCCAACAGATAAATGCATTCTAGTAACAATATCAAAATCTAAAACCGTAAAAGCATAGTACAATGCTGGCACCATTATTATTCCACCCCCCACTCCTAGTAACCCAGCCATAAAACCAGCAACAGCTGCTGCTGATGCAAGTACAATTAAAAGATAAATTAGTTCAGATGAATTTAATATTTCCATTAAGAATTAGCTTGATTAGCTTTTTCATTATTTTGAACAATTGTCATAATATGTTTTGCTTTTTGAAAATCAGAGTCCCTTGCCATCATATTTTCACTTAAATACCTTTTCCATTCTTTGGATCCTATTTGACCATGATATAGTCCAACTGTATGTCTCATTATGTGATTTACTTTAGTACCCAACTTCACCTCTTTGTCTAAATATTGTAAAAGTTTTTCAGCTACTTGTTCTCGCGATGGATTATTTTTTGTTTTAAATATTTCTTTTTCAATTTCAATTAAGGAATAAGGATTTTGATAAATTGATCTACCAATCATTACTCCATCACAAAAATTCAAATGATTATTTATCTCATCAATTTTTGTAATACCACCATTAATGATTATTTCTAAGTCTGGATTTTCTTTTTTAATTTTATAAACCATATTGTAATTTAACTTCGGAATATTCAAATTTTGTTTTGGGGACAATCCACTTAACATTGCTTTTCTCGCATGCAAAATAAATGTTTTTGCTCCCGCATCTCTCATTTGTCTTATAAAATTATTCAGATAATCAAAATCTTC
>CABYHH010000014.1 GCA_902518835.1 uncultured Pelagibacteraceae bacterium | reverse complement strand
CATTTAAGTATGCAAACTCTATGATAGCGTCCTTGGAGTAAAATCCTGATAAAAAAGGAAAACCAGTTAAAGCCAAAGTTCCTATTAGCATTAAAGTGTAAGTGAAAGGCAAATTTCTTCTTACTCCTCCCATTTTTTCAATATTTTGTTCATTCTTAAACGCATGGATTACTGATCCTGCACCAAGAAATAATAATGCTTTAAAAAAAGCATGAGTAAATAAATGAAACATCGCTACATTATAAGCGCCAACACCAGTAGCAAAAAACATATATCCCAACTGACTACATGTTGAATAAGCTATTATTTTTTTTATATCGGTTTGGACAAGAGCTACACTCGCAGCAAATAAAGCAGTGGTCATTCCAATTATAGTAATTACATTTAAAGCAAGTTCTGAATATTCATAAATTGGAGAACATCTAACTATTAAAAAAACACCAGCTGTTACCATTGTTGCTGCATGAATCAAGGCTGAAACTGGAGTTGGTCCCTCCATAGCATCAGGTAACCAAGTATGAAGAAAAATTTGAGCCGACTTGCCCATTGCGCCAATAAACAACAGTAACGAAATTAAATCTATAGCATTAATTTGGAGTCCCAAAAAAATAAGTTTTTTATCAATGATTGTAGGAATTTTGGCAAAAACCTCAGAATAATTTACAGTTCCAAACAAATAAAAAATTAAGAATATTCCTAAGGCAAATCCGAAATCACCAACTCTATTAACCAAAAAAGCTTTTATTGCAGCAGCATTAGCCGTATCTTTCTTAAACCAAAAACCAATCAAAAAATACGAACAAAGACCTACCCCCTCCCAACCAAAAAATAATTGAATAAAATTATCTGAACTTACCAACATTAGCATTGCAAAAGTGAATAAAGATAAATACGCCATAAACCTTGGTTTATGAGGATCATGTGACATGTATCCAATTGAATAAATATGCACTAATGAAGAAATTACAGTTACCACAACAAACATAATTGATGATAATGGGTCAATTTTCATAGACCAATTTACATCTAGTGAGCCCGAACTAATCCATTTTGCTATAATAATATTATCTGAGTATTGATGAAATATAACTTGATATAAAACTGCGATTGAAATTAATGCGGAAATACTTGTAAGTAAACTTGTAATAATTTCTGAATTTCTATCACCTAACAGTTTTCCAAAAAATCCAGAAATTATCGAAGCAATTAAAGGTAAAGCTATAATTGAAATTTCCATTTCATCCTTTTAATTTATCAATCTCCTCAACTCTAATAGTTCCAGAATTTCTAAAATATACAACTATTATAGCGAGACCTATGGCGGCCTCAGCAGCAGCGACAGTAAGTATAAATAAAGTGAAAATTTGTCCTGAAAGATCTCCTAAAAAAATTGAAAATGAAACAAGATTGATATTTACAGCCAATAATATCAATTCAATGCTCATTAAAATCACAATAATATTTTTTCTATTTAAAAAAATACCGATTATTCCGATAGAAAAAATAATTGCTCCTAAAGTTAAGTAATGTCCCAAACCAATTTCAGTCATCAACTTTAACTCCTTTTTGAGAGCTTACCTCTAATACTTCTACACCCTCAGATCTTTCTCTGGAAATTTGCTTTATATAACTTTGTTTTTTAACCCCTTCTCTTTGTCTAAATGTCAGAACGATTGCACCAATCATCGCAATTAACAATATCATTCCGCTTATTTGGAAAACATGAATATAATCAGTATATAAAATTTGTCCTAAAGAGTGAGTATTCGTAATTTCACTAAGAGTATTAAAATTATTAGAATTTAATAATTCAGGTTTATATTTCCAACCACCTATTACAATTATTAATTCAAAAAAAATAACGATACTTATAATTATACCAATTGGAATATGTTTTGAACTTGACTCTGATAAAAACCATTGATTTTTTTGTTGAGCAACATTTAGCATCATTACTACAAATAAAAATAAAACTGCTACAGCTCCAACATAAACAATCAACATTATCATTCCTAAAAACTCTGCACCTATCATTATAAAAAGACATGAAATACTTATAAAGTCTAAGATTAAAAAAAAAACTGAATGGACAGTATTTTTAGATGCAGTAACCATTATTGCTGAGATAATAGCTACAACAGAAAAAAAATAAAAAAAAATTGAGTGTGCGATCATGAATTATCGGTAAGGACTATCAGATTTAATATTTGCTGCTAATATATTTTCCCATCTATCACCGTTATCTAAGAGTTTTTCTTTTGTATAATATAATTCTTCTCTTGTTTCTGTTGAGAATTCAAAATTTGGACCCTGAACAATAGCATCTACTGGACACGACTCCTCGCATAAACCACAATAGATACATTTCATCATATCAATGTCATAACGAGTTGTTTTTCTACTCCCATCAGATCTTTCAGCCGACTCAATTGTAATAGCCTGTGCTGGACACACTGCTTCACACAATTTACATGCTATACACCTCTCTTCTCCATTAGGATATCTTCTTAAGGCATGCTCGCCTCTGTATCTTGGACTTATTTTACCTTTTTCAAATGGATAGTTAATTGTTTTTTTTGATTTAAACATTTCTTTGAATGCTATAAATAAACTACCTACAAAATCTGCCATTAATACTGTTTTAAAAAATCTTGATAATTTCATTTATATTGTCGGTAAAAGGTTAAAATAAAAAAGGTAACTTGCTGTAAGAACTACATATATTAAAGATAATGGTAAGAATATTTTCCAACCTAATCTCATCAGTTGATCATATCTATACCTTGGAACTACAGCTTTAACTAATGCAAATAAAAAAAATAAAAATAAAATTTTAAAAATCAACCATATTGCTCCAGGTATAAGATTGAAAGGATATAAATCTATAGGTGACAACCATCCGCCTAAAAATAAAATTGACCCCAATGCGCACATTAAAAGGATATTTGCATATTCACCCAACCAAAACATTGCATACATCATCCCTGAGTATTCAGTTTGATATCCGGCAACTAATTCTGCTTCTGCCTCAGGTAAATCAAATGGTGGTCTGTTTGTCTCCGCTAAAGCAGAAATAAAAAATATTATAAACATTGGAAATAATGGAATTACAAACCACATATTTTCTTGAGCCATAACAATATCACTTAAATTTAATGAACCTACACAAAGTAATACATTAATTATGATAATGCCTATGGAAACTTCGTAGGATACCATTTGTGCTGCAGATCTTATTGATCCCAAAAAAGGATATTTTGAATTTGAAGCCCATCCACCCATAATTATTCCATAAACACCCAAAGATGAAACCGCAAAAATATAAAGTATACCAACATTAATGTTTGCTAAAACTTCATTTTCACCAAAAGGGATAACTGCCCAAGCTATTAATGCCAAGGTCATCGTTATTATGGGAGCTAGAATAAAAATAATTTTATTAGAGCTTGATGGAATAATTATTTCTTTAAAGATATATTTCAAAGCATCTGCTAAAGATTGTAATAAACCAAATGGTCCAACAACATTTGGTCCTCTTCTTTTCTGAACAAATGCCCACACTCTTCTATCTAACCAAACTATCATCGCAACTGATACTAAAACTGGCACCAACAAGAAAATAATCTTATAAACTTCTTGAAAAACGACATTTATATATTCCATTTTTATCCCTCTGTGCCAGTACGTTTTATATTTATCTTGGCGTTTTTACAATCTAACATTGTTTTAGATGAACGAGCAATTACATTAGAGAAATAATAATCTTTTACTAACACATTTAAATTTTCATTTTCAAAACCATCATTTTTAACTTTGTGGAAATTTACTGTCTTTTCTCTTTTTCTTTTAACCTTTAAATAATTAAACATACTACTCTCGACTTCATCTTTATCATTAAATAATTTTCTATTGTTCATTTTTTCTGCAAGATCGTTTATGATTTGCCAGTCCTCTTTTGCATCGCCTGGTGGGTAAGAAGCTTTATGTGCTTTCTGAAGTTTACCCTCTAAATTTGTATAATGACCAGATTGTTCTGTATAAGAGGCTCCTGGTAATATAATGTCAGCAATCTCCGCGCCTTTATCTCCATGACTACCTTGATAAATTACAAATTCATTTTTCTTTTTAAATTTTAGGTTATCTTGTCCAAACAAAAAAACTATTTCAAATTTATTTTGATTAAGCTCTTCTAAAAGATCATAATTTTTATTCGTTAAATCTAAATCTAAACATCCAACAGTAGATGCATCAGCAGATAATACATTTAGTGAATTCCATTCATTATTAATTTTTTGATTTATCTTTAGAAAATCTTTAATTAAATTAAATAAATATTCTGAAGACTTAACTTTAAAAAAAGACTCTCCTAAAATAATCATTGGCTTTTTTGAATTTAGAATTTCTTTAGATATTTGATTTTTATTTTCAAATATTTCTTTTAAAGTTTGTGTTTCTCCGTCTAAACTTTGATAGGGATAAGTTAAATCACCAACATCATTTAATGAAACAATTTTTTTTTTTTTATTTAAATATGATTTACGAATTCTAGCATTTAGTATTGTTGCCTCATATCTTGGATTAGTGCCTACAAGAAAAATATAATCAGATTCCTCAATACCGTTAATTGTTGAGTTAAATAAATAGTTCTCCCTTAAGGAGTTATCAACAAAAATATTTGAAGATCTAAAATCATAATTACTATTTTCTAGTGTCCTATCAAAAAATTCTTTAAATACATAACAAGACTCCATATTCATTAGATCACCAACAAAACCACAAATCTTATCTTTATTAGAATTTTCAATTTTCGACTTTATAATTTTGTAAACTTCCTCCCAGGATGCCTTTTCAAATTTTTTGTTATATTTAACATAAGGAGTATCAAGTCTTTGGTTTAATAATCCATCACAAGCATATCTTGTCTTATCTGAAATCCACTCCTCATTTATATCTTCGTTGATAATCGGTAAAATTCTTTTTACTTCCCAGCCAAAGGTATCAACACGTATATTAGAACCAACTGCATCCATCACGTCAATTGTCTCAGTTTTTTTTAATTCCCATGGCCGTGCCTCAAAAACATAAGGTTTTGAAGTTAATGCACCAACTGGGCAAAGATCTATTACATTCCCAGATAATTCTGATTGCAAAGATTGTTCAAGATAAGTTGTAATTTGCATATCTTCTCCTCTACCAATTGCACCTAACTCAGGTACTCCAGCTATTTCTGTAGCAAATCTAATACATCTAGTACAATGTATGCATCTTGTCATTTGAGTTTTAATTAAGGGTCCCATATCTTTATCTGGAACAGTTCTTTTATTTTCTTTAAATCGAGATTTATCAATTCCATAATACATTGATTGATCTTGAAGATCACATTCTCCACCTTGATCACATACTGGACAATCTAATGGATGATTTGCCAGCAAAAATTCCATAACCCCTTTTCTGGATTTTTCTATTGCTGGTGTGTTAGTTTTAATTATCATTCCTTCTGCCACTGGCATTGCACATGATGCTATAGGTTTAGGTGATTTTTCTATTTCAACTAAACACATTCTACAATTACCAGCAATTGAAAGTTTTTCATGATAACAAAATCTTGGAATCTCAACTCCTGCTTTTTCGCAGGCTTGGAGAACAGTAAGCCCCTCTTCTATCTCGATATCAGTCCCGTTAACTTTTAATTTAGGCATTTTTATCTAATAAATGTTGATCAACTAAATATGGAATATTTTTATTTTCTTTAACTATAGGATCGAATTTATTTCTTTCTCTTATTTCTTTACTAAAGTGTCTCAATAGTCCTTGAACCGGCCAAGAAGAACCTTCTCCAAAAGCACAAATAGTATGTCCCTCAATTTGTTTGGTCACGTCCATCAGCATATCTATTTCATCTCTAGATGCCTCTCCTCTAGCCATTCTTTCTAACATCCTCCACATCCATCCTGAACCCTCTCTACAAGGAGTACACTGGCCGCAACTCTCATGTTTATAAAATCTCGCAATTCGTGCCATGCATTTAATTATATCTTGATCCTTATTTATCACGACAATACCAGCTGTTCCTAAGCCGCTTTTTTCTCCTACAAGTGAGTCAAAATCCATTTTAATAGTATCACACGTTTCTTTTGGTAATAAAGGCATAGATGAGCCACCTGGTATTACAGCCTGTAAATTATCCCAACCACCAATAACCCCCCCGGCATGATTTTCAATTAATTCTTTTAATGTTATTCCCATTTCCTCTTCTACGTTACATGGATTATTTACATTTCCTGATATACAAAAAATTTTAGTGCCTGTGTTTTTCGGATTGCCTAATTTAGAAAACCATTCTCCACCTCTTCTTAAAATTGTTGGTACCACTGCGATTGTCTCAACATTATTAATTATTGTTGGACACCCATATAAACCAATTAAGGCTGGGAAAGGTGGTTTTAATCTTGGCTGTCCTTTTTTGCCTTCTAAACTTTCTAAGAGGGCTGTTTCTTCTCCACATATGTAGGCTCCCGCACCATAATGAATATAAATATCAAAATCCCAACCAGATCCACTTGAATTCTTTCCTATTACATTTTTTTCATAAGCTTCATCTATAGCCTGCTGTAATTTTTGACCCTCTTTATAATATTCACCTCTAATATAAATATAACATACATGAGCATTGACTGCGTATGATGAGATCAAACAACCCTCAATTAACTTATGTGGCTCAAATCTTAAGATATCTCTATCTTTACAAGTGCCTGGTTCTGACTCATCTGCATTTATTACTAAGTAATGTGGCCTAGTTTTAAGTTCTTTCGGAGCAAAAGACCATTTTAACCCTGTTGGAAAACCTGCTCCCCCTCTACCTCTTAACTCTGAAGTTTTAATCTCATTAATTATCCACTCCTTACCTTTTGATAAAATTTCTTTAGTATTTGACCAATCACCTCTTTTCTTTGATGACTCGAAATCAACACCACCGTCATTATATAAATTTTTAAATATTCTATCTTTATCTTTAAGCATTTTTAACATCCAATAAAGTTTTTCTATTATTTTCAGGCTCAGAATTTAATCTTCCTTTGTAAGAGCCTGGAGTTGGTTTTTTTCCTGAAATAATTTGATCCAAAATTTTTAGAGCTTTATCCTTGTCTAAATCTTCATAATAATCATCATTTATTTGCATCATAGGAGCGTTAATACACGCACCAAGGCACTCTACCTCCATCCAAGAAGAATTTTTATCCTTTGATAATTCATTCTCATTTTTTGAGATTTTTTCTTTACATGCCTCAACAATTTTGTACGCGCCCCTAATCATACATGGAGTTGTTGTGCAAACTTGAATAAAATTTTTTCCAACTGGTGAAAGGTTATACATTGTGTAAAAAGTTGCTACTTCATAAACTTTTACATAAGGCATCTCCAAAAGCTTACCTATATGTTTCATCGCTGAAAGAGGTATCCAGTTATCGTTTTGTTCTTGAGCTATGTATAGTAATGGCATTACTGCACTTTGTTTTTTACCTTGTGGATATTTACTTATTATATTTTTGATCTTAGACATATTTTCTTCAGTAAATTCAAAATTTTCTGGTTGATTTTTAGATATTTTTCTTAAGGTCATCTATCAACCTCCCCGAAAACAATATCAAGAGAACCTAGAACTGCTGGTACATCTGCAAGCATATGTCCTTTAATTAAATAATCCATAGCCTGGAGATGAGAGAATCCTGGTGCTCTTATTTTACATTTATAAGGTTTACTTGAGCCATCTGATATAAGATAAACACCAAATTCACCCTTGGGTGCCTCCACAGCGGTATAAATTTCATCTTTTGGTACTCTGTAACCTTCTGTAAATAATTTAAAATGATGTATTAGCGCCTCCATAGATTGTTTTATCTCTTTTTTTGAAGGTGGTGTTATTTTTCCATCTAATGTTTTTACTGGACCTTTTTCCATTTTTGCCAAACATTGTTTTATAATTGAAATACTTTCTTTCATTTCCTCAACACGACATAGATATCTATCATAACAATCACCATTTTTACCAACTGGTATTTTAAATTGTAATTCTTTATAACAATCATAAGGCTGTGATTTTCTCAAATCCCATGGAATTCCTGAACCCCTGATCATTACACCTGAAAAAGAATAATCAAGTGCATCCTCTTTGGAAACTATGCCTATATCTACATTTCTTTGTTTAAATATTCTATTGTCAGTCAATAAATTTTCTAAATCATTAATTATTTTTGGAAAATTGTCACAAAATTTAGCTATATCAGACTCTAATCCCGCTGGTAAATCTTGGTGTACACCACCAGCTCTAAAATAATTTGCGTGTAATCTTGAACCTGAAGCTCTTTCATAAAAAGTCATTAAAGTTTCTCTTTCCTCAAAACCCCATAGCGAGGGAGTTAGTGCACCTACGTCTAAAGCCTGAGTCGTTACATTAAGAATATGACTTAAAATTCTACCGATTTCACAAAACATTACTCTTATAAATTGAGCTCTTATAGGCACATCAATCTTAAGAATCTTTTCAATAGCTAAAGCGAATGCATGTTCTTGATTCATAGGAGCAACATAATCAAGTCTATCAAAATATGGAACTGCTTGCATATAAGTTTTATTTTCTATTAATTTTTCAGTCCCTCGATGTAACAAACCAATATGAGGATCTGCTTTTTCAACAATCTCACCATCTAACTCTAGAATAAGCCTTAGAACTCCGTGAGCAGCTGGATGTTGAGGACCAAAATTTAAATTTAAATTTTTAATTTTTTTTGTCATTAATGTTTTTTGATTGTTCATTGATATATTTTGTACCTTCCCAAGGGCTTTCATAATCGAAATTTCTATAATTTTGTTCTAATTTTACTGGTTCTTTGATAACTTTCTTTTCTTCCTCACTGTATCTTACTTCTGAATGGCCAGTTAAAGGGAAATCTTTTCTCAGAGGATGACCGTCAAATCCATAATCTGTTAATATTCTTCTTAAATCCGGATGATCTTTAAAGCTTACACCATACATATCGAAAACTTCTCTTTCCATCCAATTTGCTGAGGGAAAAATTGTAGTTATAGATGGGATTATTTCATTCTCATTTATATCGTAGCTCAAAATCATCCTTTGATTAAATTCATGGCTCAAAAATAAATACACAATCTTAAATCTTTGAGTTCTTTCAGGATAATCAACGACAGTGATGTCTATTAATTGTCTAAACTTAGTATTATTATTTGATTTAATAAATAAAACGACACTTATTAAATCTTCTTTGTCTATTTCTAAATAAATCTGATTATGTTTTATTTCTGATTTATTAATTTTTGTTGTTAACTCTGAATTAATTTTTTTTTCTAAATCTATTAAATTACTCATCGTTATCTAGCAATTGAACCTTTATTTCTAATTTTTTTTTGAAGTTGCATTATTCCATACAACAAAGCTTCTGCAGACGGTGGACAACCGGGTACATATACATCGACTGGCACTATACGGTCACAACCTCTAACAACTGAATATGAATAATGATAATATCCTCCTCCATTTGCGCAGCTACCCATTGATATAACATACCTCGGTTCAGGCATTTGGTCATAAACTTTTCTTAGGGCTGGGGCCATCTTATTTGTTAATGTACCTGCAACTATCATTACATCTGATTGTCTTGGAGATCCTCTAGGAGCAGCTCCAAATCTTTCTAAATCATATCTTGGCATAGCAGTTTGCATCATTTCTACTGCACAACATGCTAATCCAAAAGTCATCCAGTGCAACGAACCTGCTCTAGACCAATTGATTAAATTATCTAAAGAGGTTGTAATAAAACCATTTTTACTAAAATCTTCAGCTAATTTTTTAAATTCTTCAGGTACTTGATCAAGCTTATTATTCATTTGAGTTTTATATTATTCCCAGTCTAAAGCGCCTTTTTTCCATTCATAAATAAAACCTACGGTCAATATGAATAAAAAAATCATCATTGATGTAAAACCTAGAATACCAATATTCCCCAAAGAAATGGCCCAGGGAAACAAAAAAGCAATTTCAAGATCAAAAATAATAAATAATATTGCTACTAAATAAAATCTTACATCAAATTCCATTCTCGAGTCTTGAAATGGTTCAAAACCACACTCATAAGCTGAAAGCTTTTCAGGATCTGGATGTTTTGGAGATAATATAAAATTTATTAATATAAAAGCACAACTTAAACCTAATGCAATTATTAGGAATAAAATTATTGGTAAATAATCTTGTAAAAATTCCGCTATCATTGAGGAATATATATCATTTTTTATGAGTAGATGAAGTGATGATAGGTCACATTATTCAAAATATCCACTAATATTGATAACTATTATCAGCATAAAAAGTAAAAAATAAGATTTATTTTTTTAAGTGGCGGGAGTGAAGGGACTCGAACCCTCGACCTATCGCGTGACAGGCGATCGCTCTAACCAACTGAGCTACACCCCCACTTTTGATTCCTTTTGGTGGGCAGTAAAGGACTCGAACCTTTGACCCCCTCGGTGTAAACGAGATGCTCTACCAACTGAGCTAACCGCCCTTAACCAAAATTAAGATTTATATATCTTAGACTATTAACGTCAAGATTTATTAGTTGTTATAAAATGTAGAAAATTTTTAAAAACCACCTCTCCAATTATTTTTGGAGTTAAAATTTTCTTCTTCTTTTTTAGATATTGGTCTGAATAAATAAAATATTACAAAAATTAATGAAACTAAAATTAAAAAAAATTCTATCATTTTTTACAATTATTGGATACTCGCTTGAGATTTTTCATCTTTTTTAGAAATATCAACCTCTACCCATTCTGTTTTCTTTAACTCTTTGGTTAAAGAAATTTTTAATACCTCGTCTGCAGTTTCAACTGGGGTGATCTTAATTTCATCTAAAATTTTTTTTGGAATATCAATTAAATCTTTCTCATTTTCTTTTGGTATTAACACCTGTTTTATTCCCGCTCTATGTGCTGCTAAAAGTTTTTCCTTTAGTCCACCTATTGGAAGAACTTGCCCAGTTAAAGTTACTTCCCCTGTCATTGCTACATCTCTTTTTACAGGGATGTTAGTTATTGATGAAACTATAGAAGTAACCATACCTATGCCTGCAGAAGGACCATCTTTAGGTGTTGCTCCCTCTGGGACATGTATGTGAAAATCTTTTTTTTCAAAAAGTGGTGGTATAATTCCGTACTCAAGACATTTAGATCTTACAAATGATTTTGCAGCTTTTACAGATTCCTGCATAACATCTCCTAATTTACCTGTTATCTGCATTCTACCTTTACCTGGCATAGTAACTGTCTCTATTTTTAAAATTTCTCCTCCATATTCAGTCCATGCTAAACCAGTAACTATTCCAACTTTATTTTCATTTTCCAATTCTCCAAATTTAAATTTTGGCACACCAAGAAAATCGTTTAAATTTTCCTTCTCAATAATTACTTCGGTCTCTTCACCTGAAACAACTTTTTTAACAACCTTTCTGGCAACTTTTGAGATTTCTCTTTCTAAATTTCTTACCCCCGACTCTTTGGTGTAACTTCTTATTATTTCTTTGATTATTTCGTTATTTAATTTCATTTCTTTATCTTTAACTCCATTATCTTTTATTTGTTTTGGAAGTAGGAATTTAGTTGCTATATTTATCTTCTCGTCTTCTGTGTAACCTGCCAATCTTATTACTTCCATTCTATCCAATAGAGGAGGCAAAATATTTAAAGTGTTTGCTGTCGTTACAAACATTACATCAGATAAATCATAATCAACCTCTAAATAATGATCATTAAAAGTAGTATTTTGCTCAGGATCTAATGCCTCTAATAAAGCTGAAGAAGGATCTCCTCTGTAGTCATTACCAATTTTATCTATCTCATCTAATAAAATAAGAGGATTTTTTGTGCCGGCTTTCTTCATCATCTGAATTATCTTTCCCGGCAAGGACCCAATATATGTTCTTCTGTGGCCTCTGATCTCAGCCTCATCTCTCATTCCACCAACTGACATTCTCACAAATTCTCTGTTAGTAGCTTTAGCAATTGATTTGCCTAAGGAAGTTTTTCCAACTCCTGGTGGACCAACTAAACATAAAATAGGTCCTTTTATTTTTTCCATTCTTTTTTGAACTGCCAAAAATTCTATTATTCTCTCTTTTACTTTTTCCAATCCAAAATGGTCCTTATCTAAAATATTTAGTGCTTTATTTAAATCAATATCTACTTCACTTTTTTTATACCAAGGAAGATCTGTCATCCAATCTAAGTAGTTTCTCACAACAGTAGCTTCTGCTGACATAGGACTCATATTTTTTAATTTTTTCAGTTCTTGTAAACATTTTTTTTCCACATCTTTTGGCATTTTTGCTTTAATAATCGCTTTATTTAAACTTGAGCTCTCATCCTTACCGTCTTCTATTTCACCTAACTCTTTTTGGATGGCTTTTAATTGCTCATTTAAGTAATATTCTCGTTGAGTTTTTTCCATTTGGTTTTTAACTCTTCCTCTTATTCTTTTTTCAACTCCAATAATGCTAGTTTCATTTTCCATTATCTTAACAATAAGATTTAATCTTTTTTTCACATCAGAAGTCTCAAAGATTTGCTGTTTTTCTGAAATTGTCGCCGTTATGTGAGAAGCTATATTATCAGCAATTTGCGATGGGTCTTTTAATTGTTTTATTGTATTTATTGTTTCACTTGAAATTTTTTTATTTATCGATGTAAGTTTTTCTAATCTTCTTATTGCAGTTGTTGCAAGGGGTAACAAATCCTCGTTCTTGTTAATGATGTCATTTAGGGCAGTGTATTCACAATTTATAAATTTATCATTGTCTTTAAAGTCCAATATTTTTACTCTTTTAATTCCTTCGACTAAAACTTTTACTGTTCCATCAGGTAATTTAAGCAGTTGTAAAATGCTGCCTTCACAGCCATACATAAAAATATCTGTTTTTTTTGGATCGTCAATTTCTGAATTTTTTTGTGTAACTAAGATTATTTTTTTATCTTTTTTCATAACCTCATTTAACGCAGATATTGATTTATCTCTGCCAACAAAAAGTGGGATAACCATACTCGGAAATACTACAATGTCTCTTAAAGGCAACATTGGCAATGTAATTTTAACATCCATACAATCAATATGGATATAATATATTAGATTGCAATACCTTTTTATTAATTATTGAGGTTATTAAGCCGCTGATGTCTTGTTTGGCTTAGATTTGTTATCAATTTTAGAGTGTACTATAATTGGCTGGGTTTGGCCTTTGACAGAGGATGAGTCAACTATAACTTCTTCAATGTTATTCTGACTAGGTAAATCGTACATTGTTTTTAAAAGTATATTTTCAAGTATTGACCTAAGTCCTCTTGCTCCAGTTTTCTTTTTTATTGCTTTGATAGCTATTTCTTTTAAGGCACTTTCTTTAAATGTCAGTTTAGCTCCGTCAAGTTTGAATAATTCCTGATATTGTTTTGTTAAAGAATTTTTTGGCTCAAGGAGTATTTTGATTAATGATTTTTCGTCTAAATCTTCTAAGGTTGCTATCATAGGTAATCTTCCAATAAACTCTGGAATTAAACCATATTTTAATAAGTCCTCAGGTTCTAATCCTTTCATCCACTCACCTGTTTTCTTATCTTGTGAATTTTTAACATCCGCACCAAATCCAATTGATGTGCCTTTATCCCTTTGAGAAATAATCTTATCTAAACCAGCAAATGCTCCTCCACAAATAAAAAGAATATTTGTAGTATCAACCTGTAAAAACTCTTGTTGAGGATGTTTTCTTCCTCCTTGAGGCGGAACACTAGCTACAGTGCCTTCCATTATTTTTAAGAGTGCTTGTTGAACTCCCTCTCCTGATACATCTCTAGTAATAGATGGGTTTTCTGATTTTCTAGATATCTTATCAACTTCATCAATGTAAACTATTCCTCGTTGAGCTTTTTCAACATTATAGTCTGCTGCTTGCAATAATTTTAAAATTATATTTTCTACATCTTCTCCCACATAACCTGCTTCAGTAAGTGTAGTGGCATCTGCCATTGTAAATGGAACATCTAATATTCTTGCTAGAGTTTGTGCCAGCAGAGTCTTTCCACAGCCTGTAGGTCCCACTAACAAAATATTTGATTTAGCTAGTTCAACATTTTTACTAGTTTTATTTTCATAATTTAATCTTTTGTAATGATTATGAACTGCAACTGATAAAACTTTTTTAGCATGGTTTTGTCCTATTACATAATCATCTAAAACTGCACAAATTTCTTTTGGGGAAGGAAGACCGTCTTGATGTTTTACAAATGTATCCTTGCTCTCCTCTTTTATAATATCCATACATAATTCTACACATTCATCACAGATAAATACTGTTGGACCAGCAATAAGTTTTCTAACCTCATGTTGGCTTTTTCCACAAAAAGAACAGTAAAGAATATTTTTATTATTTGTGCTCATAAAATTTAAAACGAATCAATAACAATACTGTAATATAAGTAATACATTGTTATCAAGTTCTGAATGTCTGTTTCTCAATATGTTGTGTTTTAAGATCTCTTTTCCACAACTTCATCTATTAACCCAAATGATTTAGCTACATCTGCGGTCATAAAATTATCTCTTTCTAAAGCAGATTTAATCTCTTCAACTGATTTACCTGTATGTTTTGAATAAATTTCATTCAATCTTTTTTTAAGAGAAAGAACCTCATTGGCATGAATCTCAATATCAGTTGCTTGACCTTGAAAACCTGCTGAGGGTTGATGAACCATTATTCTAGAATTTGGTAAAGAAAAACGTTTACCTTTAGTGCCAGCAGATAATAGAAAAGATCCCATTGATGCAGCCTGACCAATGCATAGTGTGGATATATCTGGTTTGACATACTGCATAGTATCATAAATACCTAATCCAGATGTTACTAAACCACCTGGGCTATTTATGTATAAATTTATTTCTTTTTTTGGATCCTCAGCTTCCAGAAATAAAAGTTGAGCAGTTACTAGAGAGGCTAAATTGTCATTAATTTGCCCAGTTAGAAAAATAATTCTTTCTTTTAATAACCTTGAATAAATATCATAAGCACGTTCACCTCTATTTGATTGTTCAACAACCATAGGAATAAGATTGTTCATATGTTCAGATAATTTATTTGTCATAAGTTGATTCGTTAAACTTATACAACTTGTGATTACTTTTTGCTAACTTTTTTTGTTTTTTTTGATGAAGTCTTTGTTTTTGCTTTTTTAATTGGTGGATTTTTTGCCTCTACTTTTTTTGTAGCTTTAATATCTTCTTTATTTTCAGTATTTGGTAAATTGTTTTGATTTTGGGATGCCTTTAATATTTTTTCTGCTTCAGATTTTGAAACTTGTTTTTTATTTGGTTTGGCTTTCTCTTTAATTAATTTGATAATCTTTTCTTCATAAACAGTTCCTCTTAGACTGGCTAAAGCTGAGGGGTTCTTTTGATAAAAATCCATTACCATTTTTTCTTGACCGGGCATCATGCCTATTTGTTTTTGTATCTCACTTTGTAACTCTTGTTCAGTAACTTTAATTTGATTTTGAGATCCAAACTCATTTAATATCAGTCCCACTTTTATTCTTTTTTTTGCTACTTCTTCAAAATTTTTTCTGCTTTTCTTAATATCTTCCTCAGACATTCCTTGAGATAAAACTTTTATTTCTTCTTCAATTAGGTTTTGTGGTATTTCACTAACTTTAAATTTTTCTATTTCTTTTATAATTTGATTTTTCGACAAACGATCTAATGAATTTTTATATTCATCATTAATTTGTCTAGAAATTAAAGATTTAAGATCTTTCAAATCTTTAGCACCTAAATTTTTTGCAAAATTATCATCAATTTTAATATCTTCAGGATTTTTAACATTTATAACTTTGCAATCGAATTTTGCTTTCTTATTAACAAATTCTTTTTCTGGAAAATTTTCTGGCAAAACTGCTTCTACTATTTTTTGATCACCTTTTTTTACACCTACCAATTGTTTATCGAAACCTTTTAAAAATAAATCCTTTCCTAATGTTAATTGAGTATTTTTACCCTCACCTCCTTTAAATGATTTACCGTCAACAGTTGCTGTATAATCGAATACTACTAAATCTTTTTCTTTAGCTTTAGTCCCGTCTGGAGAGTCTTTAAAATTTGGTTGATTTTTTGCAATTTCTTTAATTCTTTTCTCAGTTTCAGCTTCATCAATTTTAACCTCATATTGATCAAATTTAATATTATCTAAAGCTTTGACCTCAACCTTTGGTAGTTCTGTTACTGATATAACATATTCTAAATCTTTATCTTCCCCATAAGTTTTTAAATCTAATTTTGGTTGACCCGCAGGCTTTATCTTATTTTCTTCTAGTGCTTTTGTTGAGGTATCTTTAATTACTTTATCTAATACCTCATTGAATACTGCTTTACCAAATTGTCTTTTAAGTATTTCTCTAGGTACTTTACCTGGTCTAAAGCCTTTAAGATTTACATTTCCTTTAATTTCTTCATATTTTTCATCTAGATAAGAATTCATTGTTTTTTTATCAACGAAAACCTTTAAATCTTTATTTAATCCTTTTTTATTTTCAATTGTTACTTTCATAATAAAATTTGGTAGGGCGAAAAGGACTCGAACCTTCACAGATTTCTCTATCGGTTCCTAAGACCGACGCGTCTACCAATTCCGCCATCGCCCCACAAATTAGATCGTTTTATATATGATTGAAACTATTTGTCCAACGACTATTATTGTAAAAAATTTCAATTTTACTCTATAATATTGTTATGATTATTTCGCCTTGCATAAGTATTTGTAAAACTGACCCATCTACGGGGTATTGTTATGGATGTGGAAGGACAAATGACGAAAAAAAAAACTGGAAACTTGAAAATACAACTGATCAATGGAAAAGAAAAAATATAGAAATGATCAAAAAAAGATTAACCGGCTGGCAATTAAAAAGTTTCGAAGAGTCGTATACATATAAAATTAATAATGGTATTTCTTTATTTAAAAAAAGTTTAAAAAATGAGTAAAACCTCAATTGTTATTATAATTTATATTTTAGGTCTAATTATAGGAGCTCTTTTTTTTGACTTATGGAGCGCGGATACAAGTGTATTTAAAGGACTTCTTGGATTAGGTTGGACTGCATTGCTATTAATAGGTTTATTTTTTGCAGAAAAATATGAGAAAAATTAATTTTTTTGTATCTCTACTTTTGATAATTTTACCCTTACAAAATCTTCACTCTGAGATAATAATTATGAGTTCTTGTAATGATAGGCAAGATGAATTCTTAAAAAATGAGTATATTCTTAATCTTAACGAATTAGTTATGACGAGAAATTATGTTTATAAAGAAAAAACATATCAAAAATATAGAATAACTGATTTGAGTGTCAAAAAATCAAATTCATATGTTCAAAATATTTATGAGGAGGATGGAAAAATTTTAACTTACAAACATGGATATCCACAATTCTATACACAAATCCTATTTGAAAAAGGAAAACAAGAAATTTTCATTAAAACTGTTTTGAATAATGAAGTGGGTATATCAAAAATTTCAACATGTAAAAAAGTTGAAAAATTTGATGAAGAAAGCTAATTCTTTTTATTCTGTTTATTATTATTTTTTTTTCTAGAATTAAGTCGGTTCTTAAAAACGTTACTTCTATGTTTAGCGTAAGCCTGTTTTTGTGCTTGTTTCATAGCTCTCTTAGACGACATATTAGTAATTAATTTTTATAGTTCCTATTATTTTAAAATTTTTATCTGAAATGACTATTTCTCCAGAAGATGGAGCATAATCTAAAGCTTCAGATATTACTACATAATGAGTAACTAAAACTATATTTTTTTGAGTTTTAGATAGCTCCACATATTTTTTTAAGTCTTTCATTTGTTTATTTCTATTTTTTGCAAATTTTGAACTATAAAATGAATTTAAAAATGAATTAGTAGAAAATTTTCCAAATGCGATTTTTGCTGTATCTTTACATCTGCACCATTCGGATGACAACACTTCATCAACTGTAATCTTATTGTCTTTAAAAAATTTTCCAATTTTTTGTGCTTGAATTCTTCCCTCTTTACTTAAATTTCTTTGAGTTGAACAATCGCCCAAATTGAAATTTTCAGGATCTCCACCTCCTGGAGCATAAGCATGTCGTATAAATATTAATTTTTGACCATCTTTTAAACTATTTACTAAGTCATTATTTAAATCTGCTTTAATAGATGTTGTTAAAGATATAAATATGATTAGTAAAAATTTAAAAAAATTCATCAATGAATATTAGAATAGAAAGTCTGAATAAAACAATAATTAACTGCAAGAAATGTCCCCGACTTGTAAAATTCATACATAAAATCAGAACTGAAAAAAGAAAACAAAATATCAATGAAACTTATTGGGGAAAACCAGTTCCAGGCTTTGGAAATATTAATTCAAAATTAGCAATTATTGGTTTAGCTCCTGCCGCACATGGTGGAACTAGAACTGGGAGAGCCTTTACTGGTGATAAATCCGGAGATTTTTTATTTAAATCACTATATGAGGCAGGAATATCGAATAATCCATATTCAAAAAATCTTAATGACAATCTGAAACTAAATTCTACTTATATAACTAATATATTAAAGTGTGTACCACCTGGAGATAAACCACTGAGACAAGAACTAATTAATTGTTCTAATTTTTTTGATACAGAGATCTTATACCTAAAAAAATTAAAAGTTATTGTAACACTTGGAAAAGTGGCTTTCGATAACTGTACTAGTTTATATAAAAAAAAATTTCTGATTAAACAGAAACTTTCATTTACTCATGGAAAAGTACAAAATTTACCAAATGGTTTAATAATACTACCAAGTTATCATCCTAGTCCTAGAAATGTTAATACAAAACTTATCTCTCTAACAATGATGATCAATTTGTTTAAAAAAGCTAAAAACTTAGCTAAATTTTAATAGTATCGCAAAAGTAAGGCTTAAATTTTTGATATATTTCATCAGGAATTTTAATTGGTTTGCCTTGATTATTTACAAAAACTAAATGAATTTTAGACTCAACAATAACATCATTTTTTCTTGAAATAAACTGGTTCATAAAAAAGGATGTTTTTGTAATTGATTTAACAAATGATCGTATTTTTAAATCATCTTCTAAATAGGCAGATTTTTTATATTCTATATTACAAGACTTAACTATTATAATTGCATTAAATTGATCTAAAATTATCTTATTACTATACCCTATCGAAAATAAAGCCTCAGTTCTCGCTCTCTCTAAATATTTAAGATAATTAGCATAATAAACTATTCCACCTGCATCAGTATCT
This sequence comes from uncultured Pelagibacteraceae bacterium, assembly GCA_902518835.1. GTDB lineage: Bacteria > Pseudomonadota > Alphaproteobacteria > Pelagibacterales > Pelagibacteraceae > Pelagibacter. The sequence continues at coordinate 1,971 of CABYHH010000014.1, read as the reverse complement.
TCATAATAAACTTTTATATTATGGTAAAAATTTTTATGCATAATTAATTATATCAAAAAATTAATAATTTTACAGAAACTAAGGTATAACTATTTTATGAATATTTTTGTAATTTGGTTAGTAATGGTAATTGCTTGGAATTTTGGTTATCCTCAGGCAACTCCATTAGAGGACGTTGTTGTCGCTGTGATATTATCTTTATTTAATATAGCTCTAAAAAAATACTTGAAATTTTGACTAATTTTTCGAGAAATAAATATTTTGATAATAAGCTATCGCTGTCATCTTAGAATTATCTGTATCTGACATTATAGCTAATCCATCTAATTCATTAACATCTAAGTTATGAAATCTCTTAAAATCTTCCTTTACATTGGCCTTCACAGTAACCCATTTGTTCAAAGAATTTTTTGTACTTGCAAGCACGTTATCAATAGATTTCTTGGTATAAGGACTAGGCGAATTAAATCCCACGTCATTATTGCTTGAGAAAACATAATTTATTGCTCTATTTGAAAGTGGTGTTGCCCCCGTTTTTTTTACCGCGAAAACCCTCGCTGAAAAATCATGTCCTTTTTTAGTATCTTCTTTAATGCCAGCTAAATCTTTCTCGACCTTCCAGGTAATATTAATGAAAGGAGTTTTGTTAAGGTCTATTTTAACCTCTTTACCTAACCCTGACGCGGCATTTTCAGCTACTGCTTTTAAAAAATTACCATTTTCATTAGCTCCAGTAGTATAAACTGTCATATTATTTGCACCTCTTACTTTTCTCACATCAAGTCTATCAAGCTCATCGATAGTAAAATCAAATACTTTAATTTCATCTGCAATAGCAAAATTGATCCCGTTTAAAAAAATGATTAAGAACTTTAATATAAATTTCATAATTTTAATTTTAAAAAATTCTTAAATACATTATTTGGACAAAATTTAAACATTCAAAAATCAACTTTTAATATTAAATAGTAAATATGAAATCATTTTCAATTTTTATTTTATTGATTTATTGGTCTATTATACTTTTTGCGCCTATTATATCAAAAGACCTTAAAATCAGTAGAGCTAAGACTGCTCAAATCAAAATAATTGAGCAAAAATTCTAATTTAGTAGGTAGATCGCCCACCGCTTATATCAAAGACTGCTGCTGTTGAAAATGTGTTTTCCTCAGATGAAAGCCAACAAACTAATGAAGTAAACTCTTCAACCTCTAAAAACCTACCTCTTGGAACTTTAGATAACATTCTTTGAACATGCTCTTTAGTCATTTGATCTAAAATTCCTGTTTTAGCTCCAGCAGGGGTTACTGCATTTACTGCAATATTCTTGTCAGCAAGCTCTTTACCTAAAGATTTAGTCAATCCTATTGCTCCAGCTTTACCAACGCTATATGCACTAGCATTAGCATTTCCATCTTTACCCGCAACTGAGGCAACATTTACAATTCTTCCATAATTATTTTTAATCATATTCGGTACAATTGCTCTGCAACAATTGAATGTACCAATTATATTAACATCCACTACTTTTCTCCAAGTCTCAATTTCATACTCCCATAATGAAGCTGTTGGACCCGTAATACCTGCATTGTTAATCAAGATGTCTATATTGGAATTCTTAATTATATCTAAAGTACAATTTTCAACTTGTTTATAATTAGTTATATCAATAACATTTGAGCTTAATGATGAATTATTTAAATCACTAACTGTTTTTTTTGTTATATCTGCGTCATTGTCCCAAATAATTACTTTAGCCCCTGACTTTAATAGTCTTTTGGTTATATCCAGACCAAACCCTTGAGCGCCCCCTGTAACAATTGCAGTTCTATTTTTAAAATCAAAAGATATTTTTTCCATATATTTATTTTTTAGCTAATAGATAATATGAAATTGATGTTACAAATCCACCAATTATCCAAGCATACGATTGAAGAAAAGAAAAATTAGGATTCCAAATAGTGGAGGCTG
>CABYHH010000013.1 GCA_902518835.1 uncultured Pelagibacteraceae bacterium | reverse complement strand
AAAAAAGAAACACTTATTAATACATTTAAAATTACCGAAAATAATGAGATATAAAAGGGTGTTTTAGTATCCTGATTTGCGAAAAAGAAAGTCGAAAATACTTTAATTAAAGCAAAAGCGGGCAATCCCAATCCAAAATAGTAAAGTGCTTTTGCCGAGTTAGATACTGACAGTTCATTAAAAGAACCATAACCAAATAATGCTGAAATAATTTGCTCTGATCCTACAATTAAAGCAACTGCAGCTGGTAGACTTAAAAACATACTAAGCTCAAGCGCTTTATTTTGTAATAAAAGAATTTTATTTTTCTTTTTTAAAAAAACATGTTTTGAAAGTTGTGGCAAAACAACTACGCCTATCGCAATTCCTGCGATTGCAAGGTTTATTTGATAAATCCTATCAGCATAATATAGATAAGATACGGCACTGGCTTGAAAAGATGCAATTATAGTTCCGACAAGAATATTGATTTGTGTAACACCAGATGAGAAAATACTTGGTAAAAGTTTTTTGAAAAAAAATTTAACTTTATTATTAATTTTGAAATTAAAGTTAAGATTTATAGAATAAAATTTTTTTGCAAATTGATATAAAAAAACAAGTTGTAATAATCCTGCAATAGAGACTCCATACGATAAATAATAAACTAGTTCGTCGTTAAGAAATTTGCCAAAAAATAAAATTCCAATCAAGACTATATTAAGGATTATTGGAGCTGCAGAGGCCGCAGCAAACTTATTGTGAGAATTTAGAATTGCAGCAAAAAAAGAAGATAGACTCACAAACATTAAAAATGGCATAGTTATTCTTGTAAGATTGACAGCGAACTGAATTTTATCCGGATTATTAATAAAACCTGGCGCTATTAACCTTACAAAAACTGGCATGAAAATTTCTATAATTAAAACTAAAAACAATAGTCCTAAAAATAATAAATTAAAAATTTCGTTAGCAAATTTTTTTGATCCAGTTTTTTTTTTTACTAATTCTGAAGTGTAACTTGGTATAAAAGCTGCATTAAAAGTTCCTTCTGCGAATAATCTTCTAAAAGTATTAGGTATTCTGAATGCTACAAAAAATACATCTGCTAAAAAACTTGTTCCAAGAAAGATCGCTATCAAAACATCTCTTAAATAACCAAGTAATCTACTGATAATAGTATAAAAACCAAAAGTCCCTGTTGACTTAACTAAATTCATAAATCATATTAGTCTTAATTTTACCCCATTTGTACACCTAATTAGCATAAATGAAAAAAACAAAAATTGATCATTACACAGATAAAGAAGCTTTAGATTTTCACAAAGATAAAAAGCCAGGCAAGATTGAAATATCTTCCTCAAAAAATATGACGACAAAAAGAGATCTGGCTTTAGCATACTCGCCTGGTGTAGCTGCTCCTGTAAGAGCGATTAATGATAACCCTGAAGCAGCATTTGATTATACTAGTAAAGGAAACCTTGTTGCAGTAATTAGTAATGGCTCAGCAATTTTGGGAATGGGAAATTTAGGCGCATTAGCATCTAAACCGGTGATGGAAGGTAAGGCTGTTTTATTTAAAAGATTTGCTGATATTGACTCTATTGATTTAGAGATAGACTCCGAAAATCCAGATGAAATCATAAATAGTATAAAAAATTTTGCTCCAAGTTTTGGAGGTATTAATCTTGAGGATATTGCTGCTCCTGATTGTTTTATTATTGAAGAAAAGCTTAAAGAAATACTTGATATACCTGTGTTTCATGATGATCAGCATGGAACTGCGATTATCACAACTGCAGCACTTATTAATGCTTTGGACATTAGTAAAAAAAAAATTGATAGAGTTAAAATAGTTGTCAATGGTGCCGGAGCTTCGGCTATGGCTTGCGCTAATTTATTTAAAAAGACTGGTGTACCCCAAAAAAATATTACAATGGTAGACAGAACAGGGGTCATTTACAGAGGTCGAGATAATTTGAACCAATGGAAATCAAGTCATGCAATTGAAACAAAAGATAGAACTCTAGATGATGCTATTACTAATGCAGATGTTTTTTTAGGCTTATCTGCGAAAGGAGCGTTAACTAAAGACATGGTTAAAAAAATGGCAAAAAATCCAATTATATTTGCATGTGCTAACCCTGACCCAGAAATTATACCTGAAGAAATTGAAGAAGTTAGAGATGATGCAATTATAGCGACTGGAAGGTCAGATTATCCTAATCAAGTAAACAATTTAATTGGGTTTCCATATATTTTTAGAGGTGCATTAGATGTACGATCAAAAACAATTAATGAAGAGATGAAAATTGCGGCTGCAAATGCTATAGCAAAATTAGCTAAAGAAGATGTGCCGGATGAAGTCATTGCAGCAATGGGGGGTGAAAGACCTCACTATGGAAAAGATTACATAATTCCATCAACATTCGATCCAAGATTAATTAGTGTTATACCGGCAGCAGTTGCAAAAGCTGCTATTGACACTGGCGTAGCAAGAAAGAAAATTGATAATTTTGAAATCTATAAGGACCAACTTAAACAAAGATTAGATCCAACTGTAACAATTATGCAAGGTGTAAATAGTTATATAAAGAAAAAACAAAAAAAAGTTGTTTTTGCTGATGGTGAGGATGAAAATACACTTAAAGCTGCTATAGCTTTTAAAAATTCTGAATTAGGAATACCCATCTTAGTTGGAAAAGAGGAACTAATAAAAAATCAAATTAAAAAAATTGGTTACAATGAAAATTTTGATATTGAAATTGTAAACTCAAAAGATACCACTAAAAGAGAAAAATATGTCAAATATTTATTTAAAAAACTCCAAAGACAACAGGGTATGTTAGAGAGGGATTGTGACAGATTAATAAGAAACGATAGGGTGATTTGGGCATCGTGTATGGTTGCATGTAAGGATGCAGATGCAATGATAACTGGGAACACACGAAGATATTCGTCTTCACTTGAAAAAATAATTAAAGTTGTTGATCCTAGGCCTGGAGAAATTATGTTTGGTCTCAACTTAGTTGTAAATAGAGGTAAAACAATTTTCATTTGTGATACGTCAGTCATAGAATATCCAGATGCTAAACAATTAGCTGAAATGGCAAAATCAGCTGCGAGAGTTGCAAAACTATTTGGGTTTGATCCCAAAGTCGCTTTTTTATCTCACTCCACTTTTGGCGAGCCGGCTACTGATAGAACAAAAAGACTAAGTGACGCTGTAGATATTTTAAAAGCAGATAAAGTTGACTTTAAATTTGACGGGGAAATGCAGCCAGATGTAGCTTTAGAAGAGATGTACAAAGAACTATATCCATTCTCTGAAATAGTTGGTAATTCTAATGTTTTAATTATGCCTAGCCAACACAGTGCTGCTATTTCATATAAAATGATAAAGTCAATGAGTAGAGCAAAGGTAATTGGACCTTTATTAATAGGTTTAGGTTTGCCAATTGAGATTGCACCATTAAGGTCATCCACGTCAGATATTATAAATTTAGCTTCAATTGCTGCTTATTCTGCAGATGTTATTGACTATAAAAAATAAATTAATCTTTTTGAATCCTTAAATCATCTACAAGAATTATACTTGCGATAACATCTCTTACATCTAAAATTTGTTTAGCTTCGTCTATAACTAATTGTTTTTCTTCAGGTTTTAATGCAATACCATAGATATAGATTTTCTTTTTATAAGTATCGATTTGATAATTTGTTGCTTTAATTTTCTTATTAAAAATTAGAGCAGTTCTCAACTGTGATGTAATCAAAATATCTTTAGCAGATTGTTTAAAATTGAATTCTTCTTTTACTTTAATATCATTTCTAACAGATCTAACACCTTGAGTCTCCCATGCAATTTTTGTTAATTTTAATTTTTGCTCTGGATCATCAACCTTCCCTGTTAGAAAAATTCTTCCATCAAGAACTTTAGATTTTACTGAAAAAAAATGGGATTTTTCTTCTAAAAGAATTTTAGCTGACAAACTTTTTTCCATAATTGAGTCATCTATTTGTGTTCCGACTGATCTTGGGTCAAAAGCAACACTCACGCCTGTACCAAAGATTCCTTTTGAGGAAACACCAACACATCCGTAAGAAAGTAGTAGTAGTAATATAAGTAAAAAATTATTAATTTTCATTTTTAAGTTTCAAACAATAATTATAAATTTCTTTTTTTGAAATTTCTTTTTTTTGATTTATTAAATTAATAATTTCTTTTATTGATAATTTATAAATCACTTTTTTTATTAATCTTTTATCTGATTCATTCAATTTTTTGGACAAATTTTTTGACGACTCATTCTCGGAAATTACAATAGTTAACTCTCCTTTAAAATTAAAATTATATTTATCTAATTTATCAACATCTGCTCTAATAAATTCCTCAAAGAATTTAGTCATTTCTCTACAAATCAAAATTTTTCGTCCATCAAAATTTTTTTTTAAAAATGGTATTACTCTATTGAATTTTTTTGGAGAAATAAAAAATACAATGGATGAGTCTAATTTTGACATATTTTCTAGATCATTAACTAATAATTTTTTTTTCTCTGGAAAAAAACCATAGAAAAAAAATCTTTCCGAAAAACCACTTATTGAAACTGCTGTAGTCACAGATGAAGGTCCTGGCAAAGGGATAATTGATATGTTGTTTTTTATACATTCATTTATTAGAACCCTTCCGGGGTCAGAAATACTAGGAGTACCTGCGTCTGAAATTAAAGATATTACGCAACCCTTAGTCAAAAATTCAAGAATATTAAACGAATTTTTTTTTTCATTAAATTTATGATTCGATATTAATTTAGATTTAATGTTATATTTTTTTAATAAAATTTTAGAAACTCTGGTATCTTCACATAATATATAATCTGATTTTTTTAAAGTATCGATAGCTCTTAATGTAATATCCCCAAGATTTCCTATAGGTGATGGTACTAAATATAGCCCTTTTTTTATATCTTTATTATTATCCCCGGTATTTCTAACCATATTTTTTAAATAAAATATTATAATATCACGAAATGTTAAAATTTTTTAAAATTCTTAATTTAATTTTTCTCTCAATTCTTTACTTAAATTCTCAAGTATCTGCCAATGAAAAAAAAATAAAGATAGGACTGCTTATTCCTATTAGCGGTGAAAATAAAAAAATTGGTCAACAAATAATTAAATCAACAAGAATGGCTTTGAAAGACATAGGGGAGAATAAAGTTGAAATATTCTTAAAAGACACAAATTCCAATCCAAACCAAACAATAAAGTCTGCAAATGAATTTCAAAACATGGGTATTCAAATAGTTATCGGACCAGTATTTTTTAAAAATTTAATTTATCTAGAAGAGACTAATGATATTATTTTCCTCTCTTTTACAAATAAAACATACAAACTACCTAGAAATGTGGTAAGTGCTGGTGTCAATGCAAATTCCCAATTAAATGCTATTAAAAACTTTGTAGAAATCAACGAAATTAAAAAAACAATACTTTTAACCCCTAAGCTTGATTATGAAAATGAAATAAAAAGAGCAGTTCAAAAATCGAAATTAAAAATTTTTAAACATCATATCTATGATACTGAACCAACGAAACTTACTGCGCAAATAGAAAAAATAACTAATTATAAAATTAGAAAGCAAAATTTAGAGGATGAGATTAAGAGAGTCGAGAATTCAAACATAATTGATAAAGATGAACAATTAAAAAATCTAAATAAAAAATATACTCTCGGTGATGTAAATTTTGACTCTGTTATAATATCAGATTTCGATGAAAATTTAAAAAGTGTTATTACATCGCTGCTTTATACCGATGTATCCCCTAAAAATAAATATTTTATAACCTTAAACCAATGGTTTGATGAAAGTCTGTTAAAAGAAGAGTCGATCCAACCAATATATTATCCATCAATAAATAAAGATAATTTAGAAAATTTTGAGGAAAAATTTCTTAAGGAATTTAACGAACAACCAAATTATTTATCTCTATTAAGTTATGACTTAATAGGGTTAATTTATTATCTTTCAAAAAAAAATGATTTAGAAAATTTAACTTCAATTTTCAAAAAAAAGAACACTTTCAAAGGAAAGATAGGCATATTTGATATCGAAAATAATAAAATCAATCATAAATTAAATTTCTATGAAATCAATGATGGTAAAATTAAAGAAATTTTTTAATTTTTTTGAAAGCCTTACTACGGTGATCTAATTTATATTTATATGAAGGTTTCATTTCTGCAAAAGTTTTTTTGTGTTTTTCAGGAATAAATATTGGATCATATCCAAAGCCATTTTTCCCTTTTGGAATTCTTGAAATTTTTCCATTTATGCTCCCTCTCACGCAGATTATTTTTTTATTATAATAACAAATCGAAAGAGCACATATAAATCTTGCTTTTATTTTTTTTTTTTGCCAATTTTTATCTTTTTTCTTTAACTCATTATAAACTTTATGAATGGCTATATTAAAATCTAACTTACTTCCAGCCCATCTAGCCGAATAAATACCTGGTTGTTTATTTAACAAATCAATCTCTAGACCAGAGTCGTCTGCTAGACATAGCATTTTTGCCTTTTTAGAAAAAAATTTAGACTTTATTAAAGAATTTTCCTCAAATGATTTTCCATATTCTCTTGGACTTTTTAATTTGAATTGAGATGTGGAGAAAACCTTAATATTTTTTGGTAATAAATTCGTTATTTCTTTGAATTTTCCTTTATTATTGGTCCCAATTAGTAATTTGGTAATTCTTTTTTTTAACATCTAGAAATATTAAAATTTCTTACCATATAACTTTCTATGGAAAAAGAAGAAAACATTAAGTCTGAAGAAATAAAATCAGAGAAACTTGAATTAAACGAAGAAAAAAAAGAAGAGAATAGGTTAAGTGAAAAAAATGAAAATAAAGACTCAAATGAAAATATTGAAAAAACACCTGAAGAAAGAATCTTAGAATTAGAAGATAAACTTGCGAGAACATTTGCTGAAATGGAAAATCAAAGACGAAGGTTTGAAAAAGAAAAAGAAGAAGCTTATGAATATGGTGGGTTTGCATTCGCTAGAGAAGCTCTCAATTTAATTGATAATCTTGAGAGATCGAAAGATATACTTAAAAACGATGAAGCCTTAAAAAATACTGACTCATTAACTAAAACTTTGGATCACTTAGAAATTATTTACAATGATTTAATTTCAATATTCTCGAAAAATAATATCAAGCCGATAGAAAGTTTAAATAAAAGACTAGATCCAAATTTTCACCAAGCTATGATGGAGATAGAAGATGATCAGAAAGAACCTGGCACAATTATAAAAGAAATACAAAAAGGTTTTACAATAAAAGATAGATTATTGAGACCATCTCTAGTGGGTGTTTCAAAGAAATCCCAAAAAAACGATGAAAAAGAAGGAGAAAATCATGAAAAAAACCAAAATAAATAATTTTTTGACCAACTTGTAGAATGAAATTTAAACCCTATATGAGATTAAATAAATAAAGATATGAGTAAAATTATTGGAATAGATTTAGGAACAACAAACTCTTGTGTGGCTATTATGGAAGGTAGTCAAGCAAAAGTGTTGGAGAACACTGAGGGCGCAAGAACAACTCCCTCTGTTGTTGCTTTTACAGAAGAAAAAGAAAAATTAATTGGACAACCTGCTAAGAGACAGGCTGTAACCAATCCAGAAAATACAATTTTCGCTGTTAAAAGATTGATTGGTAGAAATTTTGATGACCCAACAGTAAAAAAAGATATAGAGGCTGCTCCTTTCAAAATTGTAAATTCTGAAAAAGGTGATGCATGGATTGAATCTAAAGGAGAGAAATATTCACCTTCACAAATTTCAGCCTTTATTCTACAAAAAATGAAAGAAACAGCTGAAAAATATTTAGGTCAAGCTGTTACAAAATCAGTAATTACAGTCCCAGCTTATTTTAATGATGCTCAAAGACAAGCAACAAAAGATGCAGGTAAAATTGCTGGTTTAGAAGTTTTAAGAATTATAAATGAGCCAACCGCCGCATCATTAGCTTATGGTTTGGATAAGAAGCAAAATAAAAAAATTGCTGTATATGATTTGGGTGGAGGTACATTTGATGTTTCAATCCTTGAGTTAGGAGATGGAGTTTTTGAGGTTAAATCAACTAACGGAGATACCTTTTTAGGTGGAGAAGATTTTGACAATGCAGTAGTGGAGTATCTAATTACTGAATTTAAAAAGGACAGTGGTATAGATTTAAAATCTGACAAATTGGCTTTACAAAGATTAAAAGAAGCAGCTGAAAAAGCGAAAATTGAATTATCTGCTGCAGAACAAACTGATATTAATTTGCCTTTTATAACTGCAGATAAAACTGGCCCTAAACATATCAATTTAAAAATGACTAGAGCCAAACTTGAAGCTCTGGTTGAGGATTTAATTTCTAGAACAATTCCTCCGTGCAAGACTGCTTTGAAAGATGCTGGTATTTCAGCAAGTGATATAGATGAAATCGTTTTAGTAGGAGGTATGACCCGAATGCCAAAGGTTATAAACGAGGTTAAAAATTTCTTTGGCAAAGAACCAAATAAAAGTGTTAACCCTGATGAGGTGGTTGCAATGGGTGCAGCTATACAGGCAGGAGTTCTACAAGGTGATGTAAAAGATGTTCTTTTATTAGATGTTACGCCGTTATCTTTGGGTATTGAGACACTAGGTGGAGTATCTACAAAACTAATTGAAAAAAACACAACTATTCCAACAAAAAAAAGCCAAGTATTTTCTACTGCTGAAGACAATCAGCCAGCTGTCTCAATAAGAGTTCTGCAGGGTGAAAGGGAAATGGCTACAGACAATAAATTATTAGGAAACTTCGAATTAATTGGGATTGCTCCAGCCCCTAGAGGTGTACCACAAATTGAGGTTACGTTCGATATTGATGCAAATGGAATAGTTAATGTCTCAGCAAAAGACAAAGGAACTGGAAAGGAGCAAAAAATTCAAATTCAAGCTTCAGGAGGCTTAAGCGACGAAGAAATTGAAAAAATGGTGAAAGAAGCTGAAGCAAACAAAGAGGCTGATAAAAAGAAGAGAGAGTCAGTAGACGTGAGAAATCAAGCAGATACTTTAATTCACTCAACAGAAAAAAATCTAAAAGAACATGGCTCTAAAATTTCAGATGCAGAAAAAAAATCAATAGAGGATGGTTCTAATGCATTGAAAGATGCTTTAAAGAGTGAAGATATTGAAGACATTAAGAAAAAAACAGAGACATTAGTTCAAGCTTCTATGAAGCTTGGAGAAGCTATTTATAAATCACAACAAACAGCAAAACCAGAGTCTGGTAAGGATGATGGCAAAGATGAAAAGGATAAAAAAGACGATAATGTTGTTGATGCGGATTTTGAGGAAGTAAAAGACGAGAATAAAGAAAAAAGCGCTTAACTGACATCTATTTGTCCAGGGAAACATGGCTAAGAGAGATTATTATGATGTCTTAGGTGTAAATAAAAGCGCTAGCCCAGAAGAGCTTAAATCAGCCTATAGAAAATTAGCGATAAAGTATCATCCAGATAAAAATCCTGGAGATAAAAATGCTGAAGATAAATTTAAAGAGGCTAGTGAGGCTTATGGTATTTTGTCAGATAAATCAAAAAAAGAAAATTATGATAATTTTGGTCATGCTGCATTTGAAAACGGTGGTGGTGGTCAAGGAGGTTTTAGTGGGTTTGGAGGTTTTAGTGGAGCAGATTTCTCAGATATATTTGAAGATTTTTTTGGTGACTTTGGAGGAGGAGGTAGAAGTTCAAGAAGAAAAAGTTCTAATAACAGAGGCTCAGATTTAAGATACGATTTATCTATTTCTTTAGAGGAAGCATACTCAGGTAAAAAACAAAATATACAATTTTCAACTTCTGAAAAATGTAACACTTGTAAAGGTAACGGTTCAAAACCGGGGTCAAGCCCAAGTAGGTGTACATATTGTGGAGGAAACGGACGGGTACGTTCCAACCAAGGTTTTTTTACTGTCCAGCAAACATGTCCACAATGTTCTGGAAATGGTGAAGAAATCACTGATCCATGCTCTGATTGCAATGGCCAAGGGAATAAACAAGCATCAAAAAAAATATCTGTAACTATTCCAAAAGGTGTTGATGATGGTACAAGAATTAGATTATCAGGAAAGGGTGAGGCTGGTGTAAGAGGAGGTGCTAGCGGTGATTTATATTTATTTGTTAATGTAAAATCACATGAACTCTTTAAACGATCGGATGTAAACTTATTTTTTGAATTCCCTATTTCTATAGCAGATGCTGCCCTAGGTACTAATATCGAAATACCAACAATTGATGGAAAAAAGGCTAAGATAAAAATTCCTGAAGGAACACAAGATGGAAAACAATTTAGACTAAGGGGTAAAGGAATGCCCTATATAAGAAAAGGTGATTTTGGTGATTTATATGTTCAATTAAAAACTGAAGTGCCAGTATTTTTGAATAAAGAACAAAAGGCCTTGCTTGAAAAATTTAGAGAAATTGAAAACGACAAATCAAACCCAAGTATCAAAAAATTTTTCCAAAAAGCTAAAAGTTTTTGGAATAGATAATGAATTTAGAAAATTTAATGTCAGCAATATTTTTAATTGCTGTATTAATATTAGTATTACCAGGTTTTTTAGAGACTAATTCGAAATTAAATAGATTTCTTAAAAACTTGTCTATTTGGTCAATAATTATTTTGATTATCTCGGTAATTTCATATTTGATCATATGATGAAAATTTCTATAGTATTTTCTTTACATAATGAATTTGAAAATTAACTTATAGTAATATTTTAAAAACTAAATATGATCGTTTAATGTCATATCTTAACAAAGCCATCATTAAATTTAAGGGTTTATTCCCAACAAAATTGAAAACAAGCATAAAGAAATTTAAAAAATTCAATGGCTATAATGATCTGGATAAAAAAATGCTTGAATTTATTAATTTTAAAAATGGCTTTTATGTTGATTGTGGAGCTAATGATGGCGTAAATCAATCCACAACTTGGTATTTTGAAAATCAATTAGATTGGAAAGGCATTTTAATAGAGCCTATTCCTTCAGTGTTCAATGAATTAAAAAAAAAATCGTAATAAAAATAATTATTTTCAAAATTGTGCACTTACAAACAGTAGTTTTGAGAAAGATTATGTTGATTTTTTTTATAACGAAAAAGACACTCTTACTGGTGCTATAAAAAATAAAAGTAATACTCAAAAAATAAATGTTATTGCTAAAACATTTGATAAAATTATTGATGAGATTAATCATAAAGGTAAAATTGATTTTTTTTCTTTGGATGTAGAGGGAAATGAATTTGAAGTATTGGATGGTATTGATTTTAAAAAACATTATATAGATTATATGCTTATAGAAACTAACAATTTCAGTAAGTTAGAAAATTTTTTTTCTACTTTGAATTATAAATTTTTAAAACGCCTTTCAAATTATAAATTTCTTGATAAACCTGAATATGGTGACTACTTATTTAAAAAAATGAAATGAAAAAAATAAATTTAGCAATTACAGGTTGTTTAGGACGTATGGGTCAACAACTAATTAAATCTGCAATAAAAGATAAAAATTTTAAACTGTTGGTAATAACTGAAAATAAAAAGATAGATAAAAAAATCAGCGGTATTAAACCCGGTGTAAATAGTGAAGCTGAATTTAAAAAAGTAGATGTAATAATAGATTTCACAATTCCAAGATGTACTTTTGAGATTTTGAAAATTGCTTCTAAATTAAAAAAAAAAGTTATCATCGGAACAACCGGGTTTACGAAAAAGCAAGAAAGCCTAATAAAAGTTTATTCGAAAAAAATTCCAATTTTAAAAGCAGGAAACATGAGTTTGGGAGTTAACCTTTTAATGTATTTGACTGAAATAGCCTCGGCATCTCTAGGGAAAAAATTTCTAAGTAAAATTCTTGAAATACATCATAAACATAAAAAAGATTATCCATCGGGAACAGCTTTAATGTTAGCAAGAGGCATTGCTCAAGGTAGAGGAGGGAATTTCTATAGCTTATATGGAAAGAAATTTTTTAATAAAAAAAAATTTCCCTTTGGGAAGAAAATAAATTTTAATTCTATAAGAAAAGGTAAGATAATTGGGGAACATGAAGTAATTTTTTCAAGTGGTAAAGAAATTATTACCTTAAATCATGAGGCTTTTGACAGAGCTCTGTATTCAGAAGGTGCTTTATCAGCTGCTAAATGGTTAGTGAAAAAAAAGCCTGGTCTTTATTCGATGCGAGATCTAATGAATTTTTGATAATGAATGAAATTCAGAGAGCTAAAATTATTCTTAAAATTTTAAATAGAACTTACCCAAAAATAACAGTTCCCTTAAAAAGTAGAAATGTTTTTACTTTATTAATTTCTGTTTTACTTTCTGCACAATGCACAGATGTTAATGTTAACAATGTTACTAAAGATATTTATCCAAAATACCATAAGCCTAAGCATTTTGTGAGACTGGGAAGAAAAAAAATTGAAAGATTAATAAAAAAAATAGGTATTTTTCGAATAAAATCAAAAAGTATTTATAATCTTTCAAAAATATTAGTTAAAGAATATAACAGTAAAGTTCCAAAAACATTTGGCGAATTAGAAAAACTTCCTGGGGTTGGTCATAAAACTGCTAGTGTTGTTATGTCCCAAGGCTTTGGTTATCCAGCGTTTCCTATAGACACTCATATTCATCGATTAGCTCAAAGATGGGGACTAACAAGTGGAAAAAATGTTATTCAAACTGAAAAAGATTTGAAAAGATTATTTCCTAAAAAGCATTGGAATAAACTTCATCTTCAAATAATTTATTATGGAAGAGAATATTGCAAAGCTAGAGAATGTTACGGAATTGCTTGTAAAATTTGTACTGCTTGCTATCCTGCCCGAAAAAAACCAATAAAAACAAAAAAAGCATAATATGAAAATTTTAGGTATAGGTAATGCAATAGTTGATGTTATTTGTAAAGTTGAAGAAAATTTTATTTCTAATAACAACTTATCCAAAGGTAATATGAAGCTAATTTTTGATGAAAGTGAGTTTAAGAAGTTATTATCAGGTTTAAAAATTCAAAAAACAATTTCTGGTGGCTCTGTAGCTAATTCAATTGTTGGGCTTTCTCAACTAAATAACAACGTTGGTTTCATTGGTAAAATTTCTGATGATGATTTTGGAGAAAAATATGAGAGTGGGCTAAAAAATGAGAATGTAAATTATTTCTATTCAAAAAAAAAAGAGGTTTTACCTACAGGCACATGTTTAATCTTAATAACACCAGACTCGGAGAGAACTATGTGTACTTTTTTAGGAACTGCTGGAAAAATTAATGAAAATGATATTAGTGCAGATGCTATAAAAAAAAGCGAGATGATTTTTTTGGAAGGATATCTTTGGGATGAAGGTGAGCCAAAGAAAGCTTTCGATAAAGCTATAAAAAGTGCAAATAAAGTAGCAATGTCTTTATCTGACAAATTTTGTGTTGATAGACACAAGTCAAATTTTTTAGACTTAGTTAAAAATAGATTAGATATAACTTTTGCCAATGAGGAGGAAATTACATCTTTAATTGATGCGAAAAATTTTGAAGAAGTTATTTCTTTTGCTAAAGAAACGAAAAGGCACTTAGTTATAACTAGAGGAGCAAATGGATCGATATCAATTGAAGGCGACAAGACTTTTGAAATTGGGGTTGAAAAAAATTTAAAAATTGTTGATTTAACTGGTGCTGGGGATTTATTTGCAGCTGGTTATTTGCATGGCAAATTAAATAGTTTTTCAGAACAAGATTGTTTGAAGAAAGGCACTGAAATGTCTTCAAAAATAATTCAACAAATTGGGGCTAGGCTCTAAATTTCTTTCTCTGGAAACTTCCCTTTCCTTTTTTTGGTTTTACAATTCTTGGTTTAAATTTTCTAGTGTATAATTCTTTTGCAATTTTGTTTTTTTTTTTCAATTTATCTTATAACCGTTTTGTGTGCTTATAATAAAATTTTCGTCTTTAAATTTTTGTTTAATTTTTTTCCTGAGTCTATAAATATGAGTTTCTACTGTATGCGTCTCAAGTTCAGAATTATAACTCCATACTTTTTCTTGAAGTTTACTTACATTTACAGGTAACTTTGATTTACTTAAAAATAAAATCAAATTAGCTTCTCTTTCAGTAAGAAAAAGTTTTTTACTTCCGTTAGATATTTCTTTTGAATTGAAATCTAAAAAGTATGATCCGATTTTAATTTCTGATTGTATCTGAAAATTTTTTTTTAAAAAGGAAGTGTTAATAAGTTGTAAAATTTTCTTTATCTTTAGAGGAAAATTATTGATAATTAACTCATTTTTAGAATTTGAGATATTTTTGCTGGAAATTAACAAATAATCATTTTTTTTATTAGATATTTGACTGTTAAAATCTTTTTTGTCTGAAAAAATTATATTAAATTTATCTGAATACAATTCGATTAAAATATTGAATAAAGTTTTGTTTTGGTAGATTATTACAGTTTTTAGACTCATATTGATAAGTTATGACAATTATTTTAAAAAATAAACATACACTTATTTATAAAGATTTTGAATTCAAATGTTCCATTGGGCTTAATGGCCTATCTCATCAAAAAAAAGAGGGAGACAAAAAAACACCGAAAGGCACTTTTTCTCTAGGAGCTTTGTATTATAGAAGTGACAGGCAAATTAAACCTGAAACTAAATTAAAAACTATCAAAATAAAAAAGAAAATGGGATGGTGTGATGATCCCAACCATAGAAAGTATAACCAACTTGTAAATTATGTTAAAAAAATTAAATGTGAAAAATTATTTAGAAAAGATTCAAAATATGATTTTTTAATACCTATAAATTATAATACTTCGCATGTAAAAAAAAACAATGGAAGTGCTATTTTTATTCATTTGACAAAAAATTATAGAAAAACGTTAGGATGTATTGCACTTAAAAAAAGTGATTTATTAATCTTAATCAAATTAATTGATAATAAAACAAAAATAAAAATTATCTAAATTCTTTGACCAAATATTTTTGACCCTATGCGTATAAAAGTTGAACCATATTCAACAGCCTCAAGATAATCGTTTGACATTCCAAGACTCAATTCTTTTAAATTAAATTCTTTTGTAAGTTTTTGCATCTCAGAAAAATACATTTTTGTATTTTCATCATTTGGAGGTAAGCACATTAAGCCAATTACGTTAAGTTTTAAATCTTTAGTGCAAATTGAATAAAATTCCTTTAAATAATTTATGGTTACACCACTCCTTTGTTCCTCAGTTCCAAACTTTACTTGAATAAAAATTTTTATCTTTTTTTCTTTGTTTTCCTCTTGTTTTGCAATTTTTTGAGCCAACTTTAAGTTATCTAAAGAATGAAGGTAGTCGAATAAAGGTATTAAAAATTTTACTTTATTAGTCTGCAATTTTCCAACCATGTGAAGTTTAATATTTTTATTCTCATTTTTAATTAAAGTCCATTTATCAATTGCTTCCTGAATTTTATTTTCACCAAAATCTAAATGTCCATAATCAATTAATGGTTTAATGTTACTTATTGAAAATGTTTTACTAACAGCAATAATTTTTGGTTTATGAATATCATTAGTTTTTTTCTTTAATAATTTTTGGATTAGAATTAAATTGTTAACTGTCTTATGCATAATAAAAATTTACAGAATATTTACCACTTTATAGATAATTTAAATATAAGAAATATTTTTGATTATAATAAAAATTTTTGCCTTATTTATAGGAATTATAAGTCTAAAATAAATAAAAAAAAATTAATAAAATACAAAAAAGCTTGTAAAAAACTTGGAGTAAAATTTATAATTTCTAATAATTTAAAACTTGCTTTTAAATTAAGGTTAGATGGAGCTTATATACCATCTTTCAATAAGGAACTAAATCATAGGAAATTTGGAAATTTTCAAAACTTCATTCTTATTGGTTCTGCACACTCAATTAGTGAGATTAGACACAAAGAAAAACAAAAAGTTGAACAAATTTTTCTTGCTCCCTTATTTAAAACTAAAAAATCAAATAAAACCCTAGATGTATTAAAATTTAACAATCTAACTAAATTTACAAAAAAACCTATTATTGCATTAGGGGGGATTAATAAAAGTAATATCAAAAAATTAAAGTTAATTAATATAGATGGTTTTGCTGGTATAAGATATTTTGAAAACAATAAAAATGTCAAAAAAACTTAAAGAAAAAATTCAAATCTTAATTAGAAAGTTTGAGTATAAAAAATTCCAAGAAGTCGTGAATGACTCAATGGTTATACTTAAAAAAAATGATAACGATTTTGTATGGAACCTAGTTGGACTTAGTTTTCAGAAACTTTCCAATGTAGAAAGGTCAATTGATTGTTTCGAAAATGCAATTAATATAAATTCTAAAAATTTTTCTGCTTTTAATAATTTAGGTCTTTCTTATAAATATTTAAAAGATTATAATAAAGCTGAGGAATATCTAATTAAATCTATAGAAATTAATCCAAAATATATAAATGCACTTGTAAATTTAGGAAATATCAAAAATGATACTTATTTTCTACAAGAAGCTATTGACTATTATAATAGAGCTTTAAAACTAGATAGAAATTTACCCATAGTACACCTAAATATTTCTAATGTTTATCGTTCGATAAATAAAATAGATCTTGCAAAAAAACATCTTAATGAGGCAACAACAATAGATAATAAATTCACAATTGCAGATCAAAAAATGACTTCTTTGGAAAAATATCAAGAAAATAATCCTCATATTATGAAAATGATAAATAAATTAGAAAAGCTAAATTTAGATAACAATCAAAAAATTTATTTATATTTTGGATTAAATAAAGTTTACAGAGATTTAAAAAACTATGAAAAATCTCTGTTTTACTTGAAAATTTCTAATCAAGAACAGAGGAAATTAATTAATTATAACATTCAAACACATAAATTTTTATCAGAAAAAATTAAATCTTATTTTTCAAAAATTAAGTATGAAAAATTTGTTCAGAAAGGAAAAGGTAAAGGTTATATTTTTGTATTAGGTATGCCCAGGTCTGGAACCACATTAGTTGAAAAAATAATTTCAACTCATTCTAAAGTATCCTCAATAAGCGAGTCAAATTTTATCCCAGAAAAAATTTACAATGAATTAAAAAAAAATTACGAAGAATTTGAAAAATTTTTAAAATTAGATTTTGATGTTTTATATAAAAGTTTTATAAAATGTTTTAATACAAATAGCGAAATTATTTTAGATAAGACTTTAACAAATTTTTGGTATTTGGGTTTTATTAAAATTTTTTTTCCAGAAGCAAAAATAATTCATGTCTTGAGAAACCCAAAGGATAATTGCCTATCAATTTATGAAAATTTATTTGACGCACCTGAAGGCTGGAATTTAGACCAAAATGAACTGGCTGAATATTATGTTTTATATAAAGATCTCATGAAATTTTGGAGTCAAAATTTCAAAAACGCGTTTATCAATATTAAATATGAAGATTTAATATCAAAGCCAGAAACAAAGATAAAAGAACTTATAAGCTTTTGTGATTTAGATTGGGAAAAAAGCTGCTTAGAATATTATAAAAATGATAGTCCCATTAAAACTGTAAGCTTTAACCAAGCCAATAAACCAGTCTATAAGACATCATTAAATAAATACGAA
Source organism: uncultured Pelagibacteraceae bacterium (assembly GCA_902518835.1). Lineage (GTDB taxonomy): Bacteria > Pseudomonadota > Alphaproteobacteria > Pelagibacterales > Pelagibacteraceae > Pelagibacter. The sequence goes on along the minus strand of CABYHH010000013.1, from coordinate 9,113 downwards.
GTTTATAAAAATGATTTAAAGGATCTTTTTTCAAATTTAAATTAGTTTAATTTTTCAATCTCAAATTTATTTAACAGAGGGAGATAATATTCCAGATAACTTAAATCGTGTTTTGAAATTTGATTCCTTACTTGTAAATTGCTCCGTGTCTTTATTATTTTTTTTTCATTATTTTTGTTATCTATAAAGTCCAAATCATCTCTCCAATTAATTTCCAAAAAATCAAATAGGTCTTTTGAGATTTTTTCAGGATTTTCAGATAAATTCTCTAATTCAATGATTTTAATTTTAATTTTTTTATCATTTATCAATTTTTTAATCTTTTTTTCATACAAATTCATCATCTCTATTATTTTTTTTGGTGAATGTGTCCAAAGCAAATTTGGTAAAAAAACCTTTAATATTCCTAAAAAATTAGCTTGTTTATTTCTTTTACAATAAACAAATTTGGCTTTAGGAAAAACTTTTTGAATTAATTCAATATATAAAATATTTTCTAATGATTTATCAGTAAAGTAATTATTTGAATTATCAATACCTAACTGACTATATTGATTTAATATTAAAATTTTTAACTTTTCAAAATCATTTTTTTTAAATTTAAAATTAGTTACTAAATTTTTTGCGTCATAATCTGAAATAATCTTTTCAGTAAAAAAAACTTTACTTAATACTTCAGTTTCTCCAGCCGATATAACGTTTGGAGCCGATGATATTATGTATTCAACTAGAGTTGTACCTGATCTAGGTAAACCCATAATAAAAATAGGTTTTAAATCACAGTTGAGTTGTAAATTATCAATTTTTACTTTTGAAATAAATTTAGGTAATAAATTTGTAAAATAATTAAATTCCTGCCTTCCTGCTTTATCTTTTATATTTGAGTATAAATTATGTGCATCTAAAAGATTTTCTAACTCAGCACTATACTTTTTATCTCTTTTAAAATTTTCAGCAATTATTAGTTTTGAATAGATATAATTCAAATTATTGTCACTTGGTTGATTAACGAAATTCTCAACTTTTTTTAATAAATCCTGAGTTAAATATTTATCATTAATTTGGATAAGTTCATACCAAGCTCTAAAATTAGTAGGCTCACTATTGATAACTTTGATTAAATATTTTTCACCTAAATTTAACTTACCTAACTCAAGATAAATATTTGCAAGATTAAATAATATCGCCAAGTTTTTTTTATCTAAGGCTAATGCTTCCTTGAATAGTTTTATCGACTCATCGTGACGATTAATTTTATGGTAGATTTCCGCTAGAAAATTTAAATTTAAATGATCAGGTTTTTTCAATTCTATTGATTTCTTTATACAATTTACAGCGGAATTATAATTATGAACTCTAAAAAATGAATGTCCTAAATACCAAAAGATTAAAAAATGGTCTCTTTTATTTTTTAATACCTCTAAAATTTGTATTGATTTTAAATAGTTTTGATTTTTGAAATGAAATAAGGCTTTATCCATCTCTGATTTAAATTGCTCATCATTAATCATCATTAAAATATTTTATACCTAATAATTTCTATGAGCAAAAAAAAACGGCCCTTAAAAAAGGGCCGTTTAAATAATTTAATTACCCTAAATTAGAATGCCATTGACAAACTAACTTCTGTAATTTCATCGTTATTAGCTGCAGTACCAGCTGCGTTATCCATACTGTTGTTTTGGATAGCTAAAGTAGCACCACCCATAGTGTATGATATTGCAATACCAGTTGCTTCCTGCTCAACATCTGGACCAGCACCTTGTTTTCTGAAGGTCGTGTTGTGCTCGTTGTATGAGATAGACAAGCTGTCATTTATAGCCATTGCTATACCGTAAGCTTCAACTTCTCTTCCACCAACGTTTTCACTAGAAGTTCCTCTAACGTTGCTAGAGTCTGATAAAGTTACACCAGCTGTGATAGATCCCATTGTATAGTTAGCGTAACCAACTACTGATGAACCATCTTGGTTTTCAGCGGCAGTAACATCATCGTACTCTGTATCACCAGCACCAAAACCGAAAGTTAAACCATCGATTAATGAGCTGTTATTGATAGCAAAGTTAATGTTTGAACCGTTTGCTATTGAAGTATCATCGCCACCAGCTGCACCATCACCATTATCTGCTGTAGTTAATGAAGGCGCGTACTCTACTGAAAAATCAAATCCACCAAATGAATTTGCATAACCTAGTACACCACCTGATCCACCTGTGTGGATTAACTGACCTGATGAGTTAGCTGTATTGTGCCATGACTCTTCCCAAGCAGTAGGCGATTTATCATCGATTGTGCTAGCACCATAAGTACCTACACCTTGGTCAAAACCAAATTTACCCATGTCACCCATATCTATTGAGATTTCATGTGATAGATAACCTGCTGGATTGTTGTCGTTTATTACTGCAAAAAACGCTGCAGTTCCAAATCCGTCAACATCACCTGAACCACTTAATGTGATAGCTGATTTACTTCCGAAAGGATTACCTACGTTTGCTTTATCATCTGACTTGTAAGTAAGTTCCCAAGTACCACCTGCAGATAACTCACCCGCTTGTGCAGATGCAGCAACTAATGAACCAGCTAATGCTGATACACCAATTTTTGTTAGTTTTTTCATAATTACTCCTTTTCTTTAATTAATTAATTAATTATGAGTGGATCTTTTATCAATTTACTGTAAAATTAATTGATATAAACATTGATATTTGTGATTTTTAGCAATATTGTTGCAAAAATACCACATATTTGAAATTTATTGAATTATTGTAATTAAGATTTAAAGATTGTTAAAAAACAATGAATATAAAGCATTTTAACCTATTTTTCCATAAATTAACCTTAATAAGCGCTATTTTTTTGTTAATTACACAATGTGGTATCTACAAAAAAACAGATGCTAGAAAAGTTCCTGTTAATGCGAAAGAGAGAGCTAAAAAAAACATGGAGGAAGGAAAAAAAATTAGATTTGGTCAACTAGGTGGAAGGGGATCTGGAAAATTTGAATTTGCAACATCAAATGAAATGTGGAGAGCTACAGTTGATATACTTGATTTTATGCCACTTTCAAATGTGGATTATGGTGGGGGAGTAATAATTACTGATTGGTATAATGAAAATAGTCCAGACAATGAATCTATTAAAATTATGGTTCAATTTTTATCAAATGAAATTAGGGCTGATGGCTTAAAAGTAATTGTATATAATAAAAAATGTAACGCAAATAATCTTAACAGTTGTTCAACATCAGTAAATGATAATGACACTATCGGTCAAGAATTAAAATTAGCCATCTTGCGTAAAGCTGCAGAATTAAAACTAATTCAAACTGAAAAAGAAGTCGAAAAAAATAGAAAAAAAATTGGTCCTGATGATCCTTATCAGACAGGTGGTAATTAAAGAGAAATCCAAAATTTTCTGTTAAAATAGATTTTTTATAATAAATTTAAGATTTATGGATAGATACAATTTCAATACAATTGAAAAAAAATGGCAAAAATTTTGGGATGAAAATCAAACATACAAAACATCAATTGATAAAAAAAAAAAGAAGTTTTATGTCCTAGAGATGTTTCCTTACCCATCTGGAAAAATACACATGGGACATGTAAGGAATTATACAATTGGAGATGTTTTAGCACGTTATAAATTAATGCTCGGCTATAATGTGTTACATCCGATGGGATGGGATGCTTTTGGGATGCCTGCAGAAAATGCTGCTAGAGAGAATAATCTAGACCCAAAAGATTGGACAAATAAAAATATCTCTATTATGAAAACACAGCTCAAAAAGCTTGGTTTATCAATCGATTGGGACAGAGAGATTTCAACTTGTTCAAAGGAGTATTATAAACATCAGCAACTTTTCTTTCTTGAACTGTATGAAAAAGGTCTAGTTTATAGAAAAGAAAATTACGTAAATTTTGACCCGGTTGATAAAACTGTTTTAGCAAATGAACAAGTGATTGATGGCAAGGGATGGAGGTCAGGAGCAATTGTTGAGAGAAAAAAGTTAAACCAATGGTTTTTTAATATTTCAAAATTTTCGGAAGATCTTCTTGAAGGCTTAAACGATTTAAAGGAATGGCCAAATAAAGTAAAAATAATGCAAAAAAATTGGATTGGTAAATCATTTGGTTGTGAAATAAAATTTAAAACTGAAGGAGAATTACCTGTTAAAGAAATAAAATGTTTTACAACAAGACCAGATACTTTATTTGGATTTTCATTTCTTGCTCTTTCAGTAGATCATGAAATATCAAAATATTTTTTAGCGGATAAAAAATTTAGAGAATTTAAAGAAGAATGTTCAAAAACTGGTACAACTGAAGAAGCAATTGCAATAGGTAAGAAGATCGGATTTAAGACAAATCTAATGGCTATAAATCCTTTAGATCCTAAACAAAAAGTCCCGGTTTTCTTCGCTAATTTTGTTTTAATGGATTATGGGTTTGGTGCTGTTTTTGGATGTCCTGCTCATGATCAAAGAGATTTTGATTTTGCAAAAAAATATAATCTAGAAATTAAAACAGTAGTTAGACCAGATGATAAAGGGGATGATTTTAAAGTTGGTAAAGAGGCTTACTCTGGACCCGGTGTAATAATAAATTCAGAATTTTTAAACGGGTTAAAAGTTCCAGAAAAATCAGTTATAAAAACAATTGAGATTTTAGAAAACAAAAAATTAGGAAATAAAAAAATTAATTTTCGCTTAAAAGATTGGGGTGTTTCAAGGCAAAGATACTGGGGATGCCCAATTCCGATAGCCTATGATGAAAATGGTAACCCCACTACTATTCCAATAGAGAATTTGCCCGTTGCCCTTCCATCGAATATTAATCTTGATACCAAAGGTAATCCATTAGATTTTGCAGATGAATGGAAAAATATTTCAATTGAAGGAAAAAAATTTGTAAGAGAAACTGATACCCTGGATACTTTTGTATGCTCTTCGTGGTATTATCTTAGATTTTGCTCACCAAAAGAGAATGATTATGGTTTTAAAAAAGAGGACATTGATTATTGGATGCCTGTGGATCAATATATTGGTGGAGTAGAACATGCAATTTTACATTTACTTTATTCACGTTTTTTTATGAGAGCATTGAAATACCAGAATAATGAATTTAAGTTTGATGAACCATTTAAGGGATTGTTTACTCAAGGGATGGTTTGTCATGAAACCTATAAAGATGAAAATAATAATTGGCTTAATCCTGATGAAGTATACTCAAAAGATGGAAAAAAATTTTTTAAAATTTCAGATAATAAAAAAGTTAAAGTTGGTCTAACAGAATCCATGTCAAAATCAAAAAAAAACACAATTGATCCTGAAGAAATGATTCAAAATTACGGAGCGGACGCTGTGAGATTATTTATAGTCTCAGATAGTCCTCCAGAAAAAGATGTTCAATGGTCCACCGAAGGAATGGAGGGGTCATATAAATTTATTCAAAAACTATGGAGGCTACATAAAAAAATATTAGATAAAATCATTATTGATGAAAAAGGTATAAATGATCAAGTAATTTCAAAATATACTAATTCTTTAATCCAAAAAATTACAAATAATTTAGAAAATTTTAGATATAATGTAATCGTTGCAAACTTTTATGAGATGTATAATTTTATGAGTAAAGAACTTGTCAATCCAACAAAAAAAGAGACTCTTTTGGAAAATTATTTTATAATTTTAAAATTAATGAGTCCTTTCCTACCTCATTTTACCTCAGAATGTTTTGAAGATTTGTTAAGTTATAAAAGTAATGACAATTCTTGGCCAAAAATTAATAATAAAATGTTAGAAGATGAAAAAATTAATATCGTAGTTCAAATTAATGGAAAAAAAAGAGAAATGATAAATGTGGAAAGAAACATAAATGAAAACGAATTATTGAAAATTTTAAAAAGTAATGAAAGAATAAAAAAATTTATGGGTGAGAAAGAAATTAAAAAGAAAATTTTTGTACCAAACAGAATTATTAATCTAATAATCAAATGAAAATTGCAAAAATTTTTCTATTAATAATATTTTTTTTTCAAGCATCTTGTGGTTATAAAATTGCAAATAATATAGAAAATTATAAATTTTTCATATCAGATTATGAATTAAACGGAGAAAAGAAAATAAATAATTTATTAGAAAATAATTTTAAAAAGTTTCAACAAAAACAAAATTTACCAAAAACTTATAAATTAATTACGAACAGCAAAATAATAAAAACAACTACATCTAAAGATGCGGCCGGAAATGATTTAACTTATAGAATTGAAATTTTTATAGATATTGATGTTGTAAAAATTGATAAATCTAAAAATCAAATTTCGTTTAGTGAAAAAACTGACTATAATACTGCTCAAAGTAAATTTGAATTAAAACAATACGAGGAAATATTAATTCGAGACCTTGTAAACCAAGTAATTTTTAAAATAAACAATTATTTAAGCACCATCCAGTGATTGTAAAAACTTTTGAATTAAAAAAAATAGATATAAAAAAATTTAATATTTTTTTGTTATATGGAGAAAATCAAGGGCTTAAAAAAGAGCTTATTGAAGATAATTTTAAGAAAGTATTGACAAATAATGTCTACAATTTTAACGAAAATCAAGTTATCCAAAATCAGGACAATTTCTTTGATGAAATCTTCAATAAATCTTTATTTGAAAATGAAAAGCTTATTATAGTTTCAGACGTAACAAATAAAATCACTAAAATAATAGAGGAATTAATTGAAAAAAAATTCCAAGATATTTTTTTAATTTTGGTTTCAGATAAATTAGAAAAAAATTCAAAATTAAGATCATTGTTTGAAAAGAAAAAAGAATTCGTTTGTATTCCATTTTATGCTGATAACTATCAATCTTTGAAATATATTTTAATAAATTTTTTTAAAAGAGTTAAGATTCAAGTTTCTCAAGAAATAATTAACATATTAATTAATCGAGCGAATGGCGATAGACAAAACCTTAAAAATGAGATTGATAAAATTGAAAACTTTTTAATTGGTAGAAAAAAAATTAATTTAGAAGAAATTATGAAGCTTACAAACATGAGTAATAATAATAGCTATTCTGAACTAGTTGATAATTGTCTAGCCAAAAATGAGAGAAAAATAATAAATATGATTAATGAAAATATTTTTTCATATGAAGATACAATAATTATTATAAGAACATTCTTAACTAAGGCAAAAAGACTATTAAAAATTAATAATGAGACAAAATTTAAAAGTAACTTAGATGAGGTTATTAAATCTATTAAACCCCCTGTTTTTTGGAAAGATATTGAATTAGTTAAACAACAAATAAAAAACTATAACTCAGAGAAGACCGAAAAACTGATTAATACCATTAATGATACAGAGATTTTAATTAAAAAAAACAGCGTAAATTCAGTGAAAATATTGTTAGATTTTATTCTAGGTCAAAGCAAAAAAATTAGTAATTAGATTTGATAATATCTATAATTTTATTTAACTGTTCATGATCATGATAAGAAAATGTAATTGTACCTTTATTCTTTTTGACGCTTTTAATTGAAACATTTAAACCAGTCTTTTCAGAAATTGAGTACTCCAAATTTTTAATATTAGGATCTTTAAAATTATTGCCTCTAAATGGTTTCTTCTTAAAGATTTTAACAAAATTTTCAGCTTGTCTGACAGACAATTTTTTTTCTATAATTTTATTTGCGACAAAAAATGCATTATCTAAACCAACTATAATTTTAGCATGTCCAAATGATAATTTTTTTTCTTCAATTAATTTTAGTACCTCAAAAGGTAAATTTAATAATCTTAAGCAATTTGTTATATAGCTCCTACTTTTACCAATAAATTTAGAAACTTTTTCTTGATCATATGAAAATTCATCAATTAATCTTTTATAACCCTGAGCTTCTTCCAATGGATTGAGATCTTGTCTCTGAACATTTTCAACGATTGCAAATTCTAATGATTTCAAATCATCCACATCTGTCACTACAACTGGAATATCATGAAGACCGGCTTTCCTAGCAGCTTGCCATCTTCTTTCACCAGCTATTATTTCATATTTTGAATTACCAGAATTTGACTTTCTAACAATAATTGGTTGGATAACACCCCTCTCTTTTATTGATTGAGTTAAATCTTTTAAATTATCTTCATCAAAATCTTTTCTTGGTTGATATGGATTTGGAACAATATCACTTAAAGATAATTTATTTGTACTTGAGACAACCTTACTTTCTCCAATCAATGATGAAAGACCTCTACCCAATCCTTTTTTTATGCTATTCATTAAGCTGCACTCCCTATTTTGTTTTCTTGATTTATAAATTCATTCGTAAAATTATAATAAGACTTGCTGCCAGGACAATTTTTATCATATACCAAAACCGGCACTCCATGAGATGGTGCTTCTGATAACCTTACATTACGTGGTATGACAGTTTGATAAACTTTGTCTTTAAAATAATTCCTCGCCTCACTCTCTACTTGAGAAGAAAGCCTGTTTCTTCTATCATACATTGTCAAAAGTATGCCTTGAATATTTAATTTTGGGTTTAATCTGATTTTTATACGTTCTATCGTTTTCATTAACTGTGTTAAACCTTCTAAAGCAAAAAACTCAGTTTGCAGGGGCACTAACAGCGAATTTGAAGCTACCAACGCCATCACGGTTAGGAGACTTAGAGATGGAGGGCAGTCAATTAAGACATAATCATAAGATGCGCTAGAATTGTTCAAATAAGCGGTTAATTTTATGCTTAAAATGAATGCTCTATCATTATCACCTGCTGTTTCAACCTCTATTCCAGATAAATCAACATTTGAAGTTATCAAATCTAAATTTTGGAATTTTGTTTTCCTAATGACATCTGAAATTTCTTTAGCTCCATTTAAAATTCCATAAATAGTTTGCTCTGAACTTTCCATATTTGATATTCCCAATCCTGTTGTTGCATTTCCTTGAGGATCAAGATCAATTACTAAAACTTTCTTACCAAGTTGAGATAAAGCTGAGGCTAAATTTATTACAGTTGTGGTTTTGCCCACTCCACCTTTTTGATTAATGATTGAAATAATCTTCATATCAATTTTTTTTTTATTTTTTTTATATTAAGTAAA
>CABYHH010000012.1 GCA_902518835.1 uncultured Pelagibacteraceae bacterium | reverse complement strand
TTAAATATGCTTGTGAAATATTTGCTGATAGAAATTATGAGGATGATGGTAACCTTGTATCAAGAAAAAAATCCCATGCTTTGATTACTGATCCAGTACAAGCAAAAGAACACGTATTAAAGATGGTTCAAAATCAGTCGCTTAATTGTCACAGCGGGAAGCAAATACCTTGTGAAATCGATTCTGTTTGTATACATGGTGACAATTTAAGTTCTTTGGCAACAGCTAAATCTATAAAAAAAAACTTAGTTGAAAATGGCTTGATACTTAAAACTTTAAACAAAATGAAAAAATTTAATTAAAATGAAAAAACTTGTCTTATCGTTATCTATCTTAATTTTTTTCACTACAAATGTTCTTGCTGCAGGTTCTGAGGGTAATAGTGGTTCAACTAAAAAAAAAACAAATTATGAAAATGCTGTCACACATATAAAAAGTGCAAAAAAATATGAAAAAAATGGAAAACTAGAAAAAGCGAAAAAGAGTTATACTAAAGCGCAAAAACTTCTAATTAAATCTAATCAAAAAAAACCAAATAAAGCTGATACTCTAAATTATTTAGGTTTTACTACTAGAAAATTAGGAGATTTTGAAAATGGAGAAAAATACTACCTTCAGGGTTTAGCTATAAATCCAAAACATATAGGTATTAATGAATATCTCGGTGAATTATATGTTGCCACAGATAGACATAATCTTGCCGTTGAAAGACTTGAAGTTTTAAAAGATTGTAATTGTAAAGAATATGATCAGCTTAAAGCAGTTATAGCTGGAGAAAAATCAAAATATTAGTTTATATTTTTTATCATTTGCTCAGGCATCCATAATGCGATCTCTGGAAAAATTACAACTAATATAACCGCCAAAACCATTAATAAGAATAAAGGAAATGCGCTCCGTGCGATATATCCCATATCTTTTTTTGCCATACCTTGAAGTACAAACAAGTTAAAACCTACTGGTGGAGTAATTTGAGCCATTTCAACAACGATAACCAAAAAGATACCAAACCATATCATGTCAAATCCTGCTTGTCTTATCATTGGTTCGATTATTGCCATTGTTAAAACTACAGCTGAGATACCATCAAGGAACATTCCTAAAATTATGTAAAAAATCATTAAAACAAAAATTAAAACATATGGAGATAAATCCATATTTTGTATCCAAAGAGCTAAATTTCTTGGTAATCCAGTAAATCCCATGGCTAAAGATAAAAATGTTGAACCAGCTAAAATAAATGCAATCATACAAGATGTTTTAGTTGCACCAAGTAAAGAAGATTTAAAAGTATTTAATGTCAAACTTTTTTGAAAATAAGACAATATTAATGCTCCAACTACCCCTAAGGATGCTGCCTCTGTAGCTGTTGCTATTCCAGTATATATAGAACCAATAACGGCTAAAATTAAAATTATTATTGGTAAAAGTTGTTTTGATCTTTTTATTTTTTCTAAAAATGAATACTCTTCAAGAATTTTTGGCATAGATTTTTTATTTATTAGCGACCAAATGATTACATAAGACATAAATATTAGTGCAATCATTATTCCTGGAATTATTCCAGCAATAAATAATTTTGCTATGGATTCTTGGACGGCAACTCCGTAAATTATCAAGATAATGGATGGTGGTATTAGCAAACCTAATGTGCCTGAACCAGCTAAACTACCAAGTAAAATTTTTTCCGGATAATTTCTTTTCCTTAATTCTGGAATAGACATCTTGCCAACAGTGGCAACTGTTGCTGCTGAAGAGCCTGATATTGCCGCAAATAACGCACAGCCAACAACATTTACGTGTATTAAACCACCAGGTAGTTTTTGCATCCAAGGAGATAAGCCCTTAAATAAATTTTCTGAAAGTTTTGTCCTGAATAAAATTTCACCCATCCATACAAACAATGGTAATGCTGTCAGCGTCCAAGATGATGAAGTCCCCCATATGGTGGTAGCCATCGCATCACCTACAGGTCTTGAGGTAAATAACATCATTCCTATAGCTGATACTCCAATCATACTTAGAGCAACCCAGATCCCCGATCCTAAAAAAAATAATAAAACACTGATAAAGAAAATTGTTAAAAGTATCTCAGTCATTTATCTCTTTTTTATTGTTAAGATTAATTGGTGAAAAACACTTATAAAAAATATTGTTGAACCAATAGCTACACTGGATTGAGGAATCCAAATCAAAATTTCATCAGCTCCCTCACTTCTCTCTTGAAATTTATAGGAAATAATTAACATTTTGATAAAATAGTATGCTAAATATCCTGAAAAATAACTTGCAATACTTAAGCACCAAATCTCAATAAACTTTTTTTTTATATCCTGATAACTTTTCTAAAAAAAGTGTTATTCTGATATGTCCACCTTCTACAAAAGTGTAAGATAAAGCAAAAAAAGATGCAGCAGCCATACAATAACCTGAATATTCTGCGAGACCTCTAATATAAAAACCAAATATTCTTGATGAGATACCAATAAGTATAAAGACTGCTACTAGAATTAAAAAAAAGGCTGCTGTATAACCTGAAAATCGATAAATTTTATTTAAATTTCTGTCTAATGACTTTAACATAATAATATAAGGCCACTTAAGATCTTAAGCGGCCTTAATTTTGAGATTTTAATTATTTATAACTTGATAAAACTGCAGCGCCTCTTGAACCAGCTTTTTGAGACCATTCTTTAGCCATAGTCTCTCCAACTTTTTCAAAGTGAGCTTGTAAAGGTGCATTCACTTTACCAACTACCATACCAGCATCTGCTAAAGCTTTTTTATCACCAACGTTTCCTTGCTTTGATAATTGCCATCCTTTTCTCTCTGCTAAAGCTGCTTGTTTCATAACTAGATCTTTTGTTGCTTGATCTAATTTATTCCAAGAATCTTTGTTAACAATTATCATATTTTTTGGAAACCAAGCTGCAATATCATAGAAATATTTCACACCATTTTCCCAAATTTTGGAATTTTTTCCCGTAGTAGGTGATGTAATCATACTTTCAACAGCTCCTGTAGAAAATGCCTGACTTATTTCAGCAGCTTCAATTTTTGTTGGCGCCATTCCAGTTAATTCAGCAATTCTTATTGTTGCAGAGTTGTATGCTCTAAATTTAAGTCCTTTTAGATCATCTACAGAGTTGATTTCTTTTTTACTATACAGTCCCTGAGCTGGCCAAGGCACCGCGTATAAAAACACCAAACCTTTTTCATCTAACCCTTTTATAATTTCAGCTTTTGAGGCTTTGTAAAGCTTCATAGCATCAGAGTATGATGTTGCTAAGAATGGTTGTGAGTCTATCTCTAGTAATGGATCTTCTTTGCCTAAAGCTGACATAAATCTTTCACCAATTTGAGCCTGTCCAGTTCTAACTGCTCTAAAGATCTCTCCACCTTTAAATAACGAACCGCCCGGGTGAGTAACGATCGTTAATTTTCCCCCACTTTTTTCAGTAACATTTTTTGCAAATTCAGTTGCGTTAGCAGAATGAAAGTTACCAGCTCCATAAGCTAGAGCCATGTCCCATTTCTCAGCGATTGCAAGATTAATTGACAAAATTAGTGAAACTAAAATAGTTGATAAATATTTTATAAATTTCATTTGTCCTCCATTTTTATTAAAAGCATTTGATTATGTATTAAAATAATTATCAATAAAAAAATTTTTCTACTTTTAATTGAATTATTAGAAATTTGTAATATAAGTATTCTATTTTGTTACAAGAAGCACTTATATTATCCCAGATCATTTTTATTACGATTATTCTAACTGCGGATAACGCAATAATCATTGGTGTCATTTCAGCAAATTTCATTCCGAAAAATAAGAGACAAATAATTTTATGGGGTGTTTCTGGGGCTTTAATATTTAAAATAATTTTTGCTCTTTTCGCCACTTATTTATTTGAATTCTACTTTGTAAAAATATTAGGTGGATTACTTTTAATTTGGATAGTGAATGATCTAAGAAAAGATCTCTTCGAAATTAAAAAGTTAAAGACTCAAACCAAAAAATCTAAAGAACCATCTTACATACAAAGTGTTATGAAAGTTCTTTTTGCTGACATCACGATTAGTTTTGATAATGTCATTGGAGTTGTAGGTGCTGCTAAGGGAAATTTTGGATTTATGATCTTTGGGCTTGTGTTATCAGTTATTTTAACGGGCGCTTTGGCTACGTACCTTGCAAATTATATACAAAAACATCTTTGGATTGCATACGTAGGTTTAGGTTTTATTGTTTTGGTAGCTCTGCAGTTAATAATAGGTGGGCTTGTAGATTTAGAAATACTATCAATAAATGAACAATTCAAAAAATATTTCTAATATGAATATTTTTTGGTGGGAAATTTCTTAGATTTCACCTGTGAAGCAAACTTTCTTAATCCTATATTGATATATTTTTTTACATTTAAAAATTTTTTTACAAATTTAATGTTTGTTTGATTTAAACCTAATAAATCATCAGTTACTAGAACCTGACCATCACAATGAACAGATGATCCAATTCCAATTGTAGGAATACTTAAATTCTTTGTAATTTGTTTAGCTATTGGAGTTTTAATACACTCTAACACAATAGCAAAAACTCCATTTTTCTGAAGTAATAAGGCATCACTAATTAATTGTTTGATTTCTTTTGCAGTCTTTCCTTTAGATTTAAATTTACCTTTATTAGTTTGAGGCAAAAGACCTAAATGACCCATAACAGGAATCTTATTTTTGATTAACAATTTAATTTGATTAACGATTTTTTTTCCACCCTCTAATTTTACTGCATCGCATTTGGTTTCTTTCATAATTTTTTTTGCATTTTTAAAAGCTGTTTTTGTTGAATTGTAAGTTTGATAGGGCATATCAACTACCATTAAACTTTTTTTGACACCTAATCTTACACTTTTTGAATGATCAATCATATTTGTTAAAGTTACCTTTTTTGTAGTGTCATGATTATACAAAACAGAACCTAATGAGTCCCCAACCAAAATTATATCTGCATATTTATCTGCTTCCTCAGCAATATTTTTTGAATATGAAGTAAGACAAATTATTTTAGATTTTTTTTTTTTCTTTAATATCTTTTTAATTTTTTTATTCATAAAATTTAATTATTCTAAAATTATTTTTTCTAGAGTTCGGGTTGATACTTTATGTCCCCAATAATTTAATAAATTAAAATTCGGTGTAACATAGATATCTTTTACATCGTTTGGAACATCAGAAAATTCTGTTGCAAATTCATTTCTTACAAAAAAAGCATTTGCTCCAGTCGCTGCATTACAGCAAATAAGTTTGTAGTCATTTTTATTAAATAAATCATAAAAACTTGTAATGGATGCCCCATAATAATCATCAGATTTCCATTGATGTTTTTCATCGTAATCTATTTTAAATTGGATTGGGGGCATAAATTTTCCGTTATATTCAACAATAAATATTTTCGGATTTATTTTATTTTTCAGAAGTTCAGATACTAAATAAAAATCATTACCGTCTAAATCTAATGAGATTAAATCAACTTCAGTTTTAGAAAAATTTGATAAAGCCTCTTTTGCTAATCCCAAAATATTATCTCTTGTGATCCAAATTTTCTTAAATTTAAGTCTTTTACTTTTATTAACATCTATAGCTAAATCTAGACCACCAAACCAAAATCCTGACCATTTATTGGCTAGAAGTGATAACGTATTATTTTCTTTACCATCATCAACTCCGAATTCGATAAAAAAACCATTGTGTATCCCAAGTCTTCTGCATATCTCAAATGTTATCCCATCTTCGTCAGACTGGGAAAAAACTTTACTACCATACTTACAAAAACTATTTGGGTGCATGGATTTTCGTTGTTCGTACAATTGCTGTAGTTGTAGATTATAGATATTTTTATCAGCACTATTGAAAGTAATTCTTGCTAATTGTTCTAAATCCGAATCTTTAAATTTATAACTCATTATTAAAAATACAATATACCTATATTATAAAGGCAATGTTATTCTAACTCAATAGTGCTAGGAGGTTTTGATGTTATATCATAGACTACCCTATTTATTCCTTTAATATTATTTACAATTTTATTAGAAATCATTTGAATAAATGTTTTTTTAAATTCATAAAAATCTGCAGTCATTCCATCCTCCGAAGTAATTGCTCTGAGTAAACATAAATATTCATAAGTTCTATTATCTCCCATTACACCAACAGTCTTAATTGGGAGGAGTGCTGCATAAGCTTGCCAAATTTTATGATAAAGGCCGTTGTCTTTTAATGCCTGAATAAAATAATGATCTGCTTGTTTTAATATATTTATCTTCTCTTTTGTAATAACGCCAGGCATTCTGATAGCCAAACCTGGGCCAGGGAAGGGATGTCGAGTAATAATTTCTTTACTTAAATTTAGTTCTAATCCTAATTTTCTAACTTCATCTTTAAATAAAAACTTGAGAGGTTCAATGAGTTTAAGTTTCATTTTTTTTGGCAAACCTCCTACATTATGATGAGATTTAATTTTAGAAGTTTGGCTTCCAGTAACTGATTTGCTCTCAATAAGGTCTGGATAAAGAGTTCCTTGAGCTAAAAATTTTACATTTTTAATTCTCTTTGCATATCTTTCAAAAATTTTGATAAATAAATTTCCAATTATCTTTCTTTTTTTTTCTGGATCAGAAACTTTTTTAAGTTTTCTCAAAAATTCTCTTTCGGCGTTTACATATATTAAGTTTATCTTTAATTTTTTTTTAAATGTTTTTACTACCTGTGTTTCCTCGTTTTTTCTAAGAAGACCAGTATTAACAAAAATACAATATAATTTTTTACCAATTGCTTTATTTAATAATTGAGCTACTACGCTGCTATCAACCCCACCTGAAAGAGCACATATTACTTTATTTTTTCCTACCGATTCTCGAACATCTTTTATCAATTTTATCTTTTGATCTTTGGATGACCAATTTCTTTTAATTTTACATATCAAAAATATAAAATTATTGATCAATTTTTTTCCATTTTCTGTATGCGTAACTTCAGGATGGAACTGAACACCATAAAAATTTTTTTTTTTATTCTCGATAATGGCAAATTTTGAATTTTGACTTGAAGCAATAACTTTAAAATTTTTAGGTAATTTTGAAACTTCATCAGCATGACTCATCCATACTTTATTGATATCTTTTTTATTAAAAAAATTTTTTGTTAAAATACTTTCTCTTTTTTTATTTATATTTGCTAATCCAAACTCCCTATATTTTGATTGTTTTACTTTACCGCCATTTAATTTTGACAAGATTTGATGCCCAAAACAAATACCCAATACTGGTACATGATTTTTTATAATTCTTTTATCAAAAGAGTATTTATTAATTTGATAAACATTTAATGGACCACCTGATAAGATTATTCCTTTAATCGAATAATCTATATCTTTATTTTTAACTTTTTTATGACTGACAATTTCTGAAAAAACCCCAAACTCTCTAATTCTTCTTGCTATTAATTGGGTGAATTGTGAACCAAAATCTATTATTAAGATTTTGTTCAAATTTTTATTAAGAATCATTTTTTTGTGGTTCTATATTTGAAAGGGTATCTAAAATTTCTTTATTTTCATCACATAATTTTTTGCAAACTTTAGAAAAAGTATTAGATAAATCTTTTACCTTAGAATAGTTAGATCTCTCTAAGGCCATTTTCATCGACATTAATATTGCTTCTTCGTTATTAGGCTCAATTAATAATGTTGACTCTAAATTTTTTTCTTCTTTGCTTTGGTCCTCCTGAATATTGTAGATTTTTGCTAAATAAAGATAAGAATTTGAATCTTTCGGGTTAAATACTATACCCTTTTCAAACATAAACTTAGCATCATCATATTTTTGATCTTTAAATAATTTTAAACCTTTATTAAAAAAATTTTCATCTGCAAAAGAAACACAGAAGATATTTATTGTTAAGTAAAATAATGGAATCAATTTAAATATTTTCATCATCAGTACTTACTATCATTTTTTACGATGTCTACATTATGAACCATACTTTCATAAAATCCAGCTTTTGTAATTTTAACAAATTGGGGTTTATTTCTTAAATATTTAATTTGTTTAGAACCAAGATAACCCATAGATGATCTTAATCCACCAACTAACTTAAATATGACTTTATCGACTTTACCTTTATATTTTGCTAATCCCTCTACTCCCTCTGGGACATACTTTGATGAATCTTTTTGTTTTTTTTGAAAATATCGATCAGCAGAGCCTTTATTCATTGCTCCAACTGAGCCCATACCTCTAAAACTTTTGAAAAGCTTGCCATTTTTTTTTATGAGTTTACCTGGCGTTTCATCAGTTCCCGCAAACAATGAACCTATCATAACAGCATCAGCTCCAGCAGCAAAAGATTTAGCAAGGTCACCTGAATATTTTATACCTCCGTCAGAAATAATCTTAACGTTTTTATTTTTAATGCCTTTTCTTACTCTCAATATTGCGCTTAACTGAGGTACACCTATCCCAGCGACTAATCTAGTTGTGCAGATTGAACCAGGACCAATCCCAACTTTGATTACATCAACTCCTAATTTAAGTAAAAATTTTGCTGCTTCTGGTGTTGCTATATTCCCAGCACATAACGCAGTTTTTTTGCTTTTAATTTTTTTTATAAATTTAATTATTTCTGAAACTTTTTTTGTATGACCGTGTGCAGTATCGACAACAATCATATCTAATTTTTCTTTTAATAGTGCTTTAGCTCTTTTGAATTCTTTGGGTCCTGCTCCAACAGCAGCACCTACCAGTAATTTTTGCTTTTTTACTTTCTTTACCTCAAGAACTTGTTTTTTAATATCTAGATTTCTATGGATTATTCCTAATCCACCAGATCTTGCAACCGCAATAGCCATTTTACTTTCTGTTACTGTATCCATTGCTGATGATAAAAGTGGTATTTTGAGCTTTAATGAGTCGGTTAATTTGATACTTGTGTCAACTTCAGAGGGCAATATTTCGGAGTACTTTGGAACTAAAGTAACATCATCAAAGGTGAGTGCTTCTTGTATAGGAACCATATTCTTTTATATACGATTCCTTTTAAATTAAAAGTATCTATCTAAGGTTTTTGCATATAATAAAACTTTCTTTAGAGTCTTTACGACTCGACTTAGGTTTAAAAACCCTTACTTCTTTAAAAATTTTTTTTCCTAGTGCGACAATTTCATTAAAAGACCTACCCATGAATATTTTTGCAATAAAAAAACCTTTTTTTGATATTATATCTTTTGAAAATATCATCGCGTATTTGCATAGCTCACCAGTTTGAATTGCATCAATATCTTTTATTCCAGTAGTATTTACTGCCATATCAGACATGACCACATCAGTAGGATTATTTAGATTTTTTTTTATTTTCTCTTGAATATCTGTTTCTGTAAAATCACCTTTGATTTGAATAGTATCTTTTATTCCTTCCATTCTTTTTAAATCTATTGAGATAATAGTTCCGTTTTTAACAACCTTTGAGGCATATTGAGACCAGCTTCCCGGTGCTGCACCAATATCTATTACAGAAATTCCACCTTTAAAAACTCTAAACTTTTCATCGATTTCAATTAATTTATAAGCAGATCTTGCTCTATAACCATCAACTTTAGATTGACGAACATAAGTGTCTCTTCTTTGTTTGTTAATCCAATTTTTTGAAATTTTATTTTTTTTCAACTAATTATCAAATCTTAAGCTTTTAATTATCTTTTTATTATCTAAAGTCTCTAATTCTACTTTTATACTTTTATCTACTCTCATATCTTTTCCATCTTTCCATATTCCGGCCGCAAGATGTATTATACCTATTTTATAATTTGGAAGATAAGGTTCAACGAATACTTTTTGATCATCATCATATTTTGGTAGAAGATTACTAGTTATCCAATTACAGTTTAAAGGTAAAAATTCTGTTTCAAGATCATCAATATAAACAGTCATATTAATTGCTAATCCCTCTGAACCAAAAATATTTCCAGCTTTAAGTGTTTCTGACAAATTATTTTGCCATAAACTCCAACCTTTTGAATTTTTTTCTAAAGAAAATACGCCAATATTTATATGTGGTGCAAAAGCTAGTTTTCTAGCTTTGTTGATTCCAATTTTTGACTTTATTGCATGTTTGAAATTCTGTGATTTAATTATTGCTAATTTTCCAAATAACCAATTCACCTTTGAAGTAATTTTGTAACCAGGTCCTATTGTTTGTGTAATACCCAACTTTCCATTATCACAAGCTCGAAAATAAAGTTCAACACAACACCAGTCGTTTATCCATGCATCACAATCAATCCACAAATACTTTTCATAGTTTGGAAAATATTTGGGTAAAAATGCTCTAGAAACTTGGCTTTTAAGCCATTCTTTTTCTTTTACTTTAGATTGCGGAACCTCAATATCCCACTGCGCAGATTTAATTTCATCTACTCTACTTGATAATTTTTTTTTTTGATCCTCATTTAAGCCTGCATCTAAAATACAGATAGCTACACTTTCACTTTCTTTGAATCTTTTAATAGAATTAATTAATTCCTCTAATAAAGGAAAATAGTTAGCATCAGCTAAAGAAACTATCGTGTTTTTTTTCATTAAAGTATGTCTTCAAGATCATCATCCTCTTGAATTTTGTCATTTTCATGTTGTTTTTTTAATTTCTGAAAATGAAAAAAGCTAATTGGCAATAAAAATACATAAACTAAAGAGCTTATTGCAATTACATTAAATGTATAAATAAGCAAAAGTCCAAAAAAAAGAACAATACCAAATAATAGAAAAATTGTTGTTCTTCTTGGTATTACAATTTTTTTAAACGAATAACTCGGAAATTTACTTATTAAAAGTAATGATGTTACTACAAAAAATATTGGAACAATAATATCAAAATTTAGTTGAATAAAATCAAAACCACTAAGGCTTACTATTAGTGGAGTTAATAATAATATAGCACCAGCTGGGGATGGCACTCCTTCAAAAAAATTGTCTTTCCAAGAAGCCTCTTGGTTAGAATTAACATTAAATCTTGCTAATCTCAAAGCAACACAAATTACATATACTAAACATAATAACCATCCAAATCGTCCTAAAGTATTTAATTTCCAGAAATACATAATGAATGCAGGAGCTACTCCAAAACTTATCATATCAGTTAAAGAGTCTAGTTCTTTTCCAACTTTTGATGTCCCCTTTATAAGTCTTGCTATTCTTCCATCTAGGCCATCAATTAAGGCAGCGAAAATTATTGCAATAATTGCTATTTCAAATTTTCCATCTAAAGCAAATCGAATTGAACTCAAACCAATACATACACCCATCAGTGTTAACATATTTGGTAAAATCATTCTTGCGCTTTTTTTATCTGCAATAATTTTTAAATTTGGTTTTTTTTGTTCCATGTTATTTTTTTGCCAACAAAGTTTCACCTGATATGGCTTTTTGACCAACCTTTACAAGTGGCTCATAATTTTCATAATATACATCAGCTCTACTACCAAATCGTATCATACCAATACGATCTCCTTGTTTCAGTTCTTGATCTTTATTAGACTCGCAAACTATTCTTCGCGCAACTAATCCAGCTATTTGGACAACTATAATATCATTGTTGTGAGGGTCTTTAATCTTGAAGTAATTTCTTTCATTATCTTCACTCGCTTTATCCAACGAAGCGTTTACAAACTTACCAGGCTTATATAAAATCTCCTCGATCTTACCGCTACAAGGGGTTCTGTTTACGTGGCAATCAAATACATTCATAAAAACACTAATCTTTTTAAATTTTTTATTTTCAAGACTAAGTTCTTTAGGACCATCAACCTCTTCTACCTTTACAACCTCGCCATCTGCTGGACTAACAAGATAATTATCATCATCTATAATAACTCTCTCAGGATCTCTAAAAAAATAATAAACCCAAATACTTAAGACCAAACCAATAAGACCTAGGAAATCACTAAAAATATAAAATACTATTGTGATTATTCCGGCTATAACTAAAAATTTATAACCTTCAGCGTGAATTTTTGGAAATATATTACTAAACATATTCTTATATTTGATAATTTGTCATTAATATGTATATAAAATCGCGAAATTCAATTATTAAGATAAAAATATAAGTGAGCAAAATTAACGTTAAAAACCCAATAGTAGAGTTAGATGGTGATGAAATGACCAGAATAATCTGGGAATTTATTAAAAAAAAATTAATACTTCCGTATCTAGATCTTGGTATTGAATATTACGATTTAGGAATGAAAAGTAGAGATAACTCAGACGATCAAATCACTATTGACTCTGCTAATGCAATTAAAAAAGTTGGGGTAGGTATCAAATGCGCGACAATAACCCCGGATGAAGCACGTGTTGAAGAATTTAAATTAAAAAAAATGTGGAGATCACCGAACGGAACTATCCGAAACATTATTGGTGGTACTGTTTTTAGGGAGCCAATAATTTGTTCAAATATTCCAAAATTAGTCCCCTCTTGGACTAATCCTGTTGTGATTGGAAGACATGCTTTTGGTGATCAATATCGTGCTACTGACTTTAAAGTTCCAGGTAAAGGTAAAATGGAGGTTAAATGGACTTCGGAAGACGGTAAAGATGAAATTAAGTATGAAGTATTTAATTTTACTGGACCCGGAGTTGCACTTTCAATGTATAATTTAGATAAATCTATAGAAGATTTTGCCAGATCTTGCTTTAGTTACGGTCTTATAAAAAAATGGCCAGTTTATATGTCCACAAAAAATACTATTTTAAAAAAATACGACGGAAGGTTTAAAGACATATTTCAAGAAGTTTTTGATAAAGAATATAAAAAAGAATTTGATAAACATAAATTGACATATGAACATAGATTAATTGATGACATGGTTGCTTGCGCAATGAAATGGAGTGGCAAGTATATATGGGCATGTAAAAATTATGATGGAGATGTTCAATCAGATACTATGGCCCAAGGATATGGTTCATTAGGATTAATGACAAGTACTTTGCTAACACCTGACGGGAAAATAATGGAAGCAGAAGCAGCTCATGGAACAGTTACCAGACATTATAGAATGCACCAACAGGGAAAAGAAACATCAACTAATCCAATTGCATCAATTTTTGCTTGGACAAGAGGATTAGCACATAGAGGTAAACTTGATAGCAACGATGATCTTATTAAATTTGCTAATACAATAGAAAAAGTTTGTATTGAAAGTGTTGAAAATGGCTCAATGACAAAAGATTTAGCGATATTAGTTGGACCTTCAAGTAAATATCTTACAACTAATCAATTTTTAGATATAATAGATAATAACCTAAAACAGAAATTAAATTAAAGACTTTAATTTTTCAAAAGCCTCATCAATTTTATTCTTATCTTGTCCCCCTGCTTGTGCAAAATCTTTTCTTCCACCACCCCCTTTTCCGCCAATGATTTCTGAACCTAATTTTACAAATTTAACTGCATCATATTTATTAACTAACTTATCAGTGACTCCAACACCTAAGCCAACCTTATCTTCACTACTTGAAAAGACAATTATAATTCCATCCCCAAGTTCTTTTTTTCCATTATCAACTAATTTTCTTAAATCTTTTGGAGGTAAATCTTGCACTTTTTGAAATCTAACTTTTATGTCATTTATTTTTTGATCATTAATAATATTTTTTGTTTGGTCTTTAAGAACTAAGCTAACATTCAAATGTTCGAGTTGCCTTGAAAGATTTTTTATAACTTCTTTTAAATCTTTGCTGTCAACTTTGGGTTTGCCTCCAAGTTTTATTATTTGAGATGATAATTCTTTAATAGTCTCTTCATCTTTTTGCGTGGATAAGTTTGATAATTTTTCTTTATTTCTAATAAAATCTTCAAGCTGTTTATCTCTTAAAGCTTCAACTCTCCTTACTCCTGACGCAATAGATGATTGGCTGACTGTTTTAAATTTTCCAATTTCACCAGTATTTTTTACATGTGTTCCACCACATAATTCTGTTGAAAAATAAGCTTCTTTTTCTTTGCCCATTGAAACGACACGAACCTCTTCACCATATTTTTCGCCAAAAAAAGCCAACGCTCCCTTTTCTATTGCAGCCTTTGGCGTCATAATTCTTGTAGTAACTTCAGAACTATTTGAAACATATTCATTAACTAACTTATCAATAGTCTCTAACTCTTCATTACTAATTGGTTTCATATGACTAAAGTCAAATCTTAATCTGTCTGGAGCAACTAAAGATCCTTTTTGCATCACGTGCTTGCCTAAAGTTTTTCTTAAAGACTCATGAAGTAAGTGAGTAGCTGAATGGTATGCTTTTAAATTATCTCGTCTATCTATATCTATTTTCATTTCAACAACATCATTAATTTTAATTTCACCAGTTTTTACTAATCCATAATGAACAAATAAGTCTCCAAGTTTTTTTTGTGTATCCTCTACTTCAAAAACAGAGTTACCAGATATTATTGTACCTTTGTCTCCAAGTTGTCCTCCTGACTCTCCATAAAATGGGGTTTGATTTGTAATGATCATTCCCTCTTCACCAGATGATAAAGATTTTATCTCTTTATTATCTTTAATTAAATTTAATACGATACCTTCAGACTGATTAGACTCGTAACCTAAAAATTCTGTCGGACCTGCTTTATCTTTAATTGAAAACCATATTGCTTCCTCAGAACTATCTCCAGAACCTTTCCAATTCTTTTTTGCAAGTTCTTTACTTTTTTTCATCAATTCATCAAATTTCTTATGATCAACTTTCAATGATTTATTCTTTAAAATGTCTTCTGTAAGATCTAATGGAAAACCGTAGGTATCATATAATTTGAATGCTACATCACCAGGTAAAACTTTGTCTATTTTTGCAATTTCATGATTCAAAATTTTGATACCTCTATCTAGTAAAACTAAAAATTTTTCCTCCTCCATTCTTAAAGTTTCTTTAATTAACAATTGTGATCTCTCGAGCTCTGGATAATTTCCAGACATCTCTTTTTTTAATGAGTCAAAAATTTTATAAAAGATTGGCTCTTTAGATCCTAACAAATGAGAATGTCTCATTCCTCTTCTCATAATTCTTCTTAGAACATATCCACGACCTTCATTGGAAGGTAAAACACCTTCTGCCAATAGAAACGAACTTGCTCTTAAGTGATCAGCAATAACTCTAAAACTTGATATATTTTTATCTTCTTGTTTAACTTTAGTTACCTCAGATATTGAGCTTATTAATTTCTTAAAATGATCAGTTTGATAATTATCATGTGTACCTTGTAGAAGAGCTGCAATTCTCTCTAATCCCATTCCAGTATCAACAGATGGTTTTGGTAAATCTATTCTTTTATCTTTTGATACTTGCTCATACTGCATAAAAACTAGGTTCCAAATTTCAATAAAACGATCTCCGTCTTGATCTTTCGTTCCTGGCAAACCGCCTTTTAAATGATCGCCATGATCATAAAATATTTCTGAGCATGGTCCACAAGGCCCGGTTTCACCCATTGACCAAAAGTTATCTGATGTTGAAATTCTAATTATTCTATCATCGTTAAAACCCGCAATTTTCTTCCAAAAATTGAAGGCTTCATCATCCTCATGAAAAACGGTTACATAAATTCTGTTTTTATCTAAACCAAAATCTTTAGTGATTAAATCCCATGCAAGTTCAATACCTCTTTCTTTAAAATAATCTCCAAAAGAAAAGTTTCCCAACATTTCAAAGAAAGTATGATGTCTTGGTGTATAACCAACATTTTCTAAATCATTATGTTTACCCCCTGCTCTTACACATTTTTGCGAGGTGGTTGCCCTTTGATAATCTCTTTTTTCTAAACCGGTAAAAACGTTTTTAAACTGAACCATTCCTGAATTAGCAAACATTAGAGTTGGATCATTATTTGGAACTAAATTGCTAGACTCAACAATCTTATGATCGTTTTTCTCGAAGTATTTAAGAAAAGTGCTTCTTATTTCATTTAATGATTTGTCCGCCATATTTTTAAAATACAGCTTTTTTGTTCTATGTCTAGATAACGATAAAGGGGAAAGGCGCTTATAATAAGCGCCTTTATAATTTAAAGATGACCTTTAATTCTAGTTCTTTTTAGGAGGAGTAGCTTCTTTATCTGCCTCTTCTTTTTCTGCTACTTTCTTCTCTTTTTCAATTTTTTCAGGACTTAACGGATTTCCCTCAATTTTTTTAGAAATCACACCTGCTTTTTCTCTAATTGCCATTTCAATTTCTGCAGCAACTTGTTGATTTTGAGCTAAATAGACTTTAGCATTTTCTCTACCTTGTCCAATTTTCTCACCCTTGTAAGCATACCATGCTCCTGATTTCTCAATGATGTCAGCTTTAGCACCTAGGTCTACTAACTCACCCATTTTACTAATTCCTTTTCCATACATTAAATCGAATTCAACAACTTTAAATGGTGGTGCAACTTTATTCTTAACTACTTTCACTCTAGTAGAGTTACCGATAATTTCATCTTTATCTTTGATGGCACCAATTCTTCTAATGTCCATTCTCACAGATGAATAAAACTTCAACGCATTTCCACCTGATGTTGTTTCAGGACTTCCAAACATAACTCCTATTTTCATTCTGATTTGGTTAATGAAAATCATCATAGTGTTGGTATTTGAAATTGAACCAGTCAACTTTCTTAAAGCCTGACTCATTAATCTTGATTGAAGACCTACGTGATGATCGCCCATCTCTCCTTCAATTTCAGCTCTTGGAGTTAATGCTGCAACAGAGTCAATTACGATAACCGAAATAGACCCTGATTTTACTAGTGTATCTGCAATTTCTAAAGCTTGCTCACCAGCGTCTGGTTGTGAGATTAAAAGCTCTTCAGTGTTTACTCCTAATTTTTTTGCATAAACTGGATCTAAAGCATGTTCAGCATCAACGAATGCGCAAATTCCACCAGCTTTTTGTGCTTCAGCAACAACTTGTAATGCTAATGTTGTTTTTCCAGAAGACTCTGGTCCGTAAACTTCTACAATTCTTCCTTTTGGCAAACCACCTATTCCTAAAGCTAGATCTAAACTCAAAGAACCTGTAGATATCGACTCGATATCCATAGCTCTTTTCTCACCTAGCTTCATAACTGAACCTTTTCCGAAGTTGTCAGTTATCTGGCTGATCGCAGCATCTAATGCTTTATTTTTTTCTTTATTTTCCAATTCTTGATTTTTAGTAGATTTAACTACTTTTAAGTTATTTTTAGTCATTTTTAGCCTCTTTTTTAAATTTTTTTAACATACGAATCATAATATAAATGTACACATTTTGTTCTCTTTGTCAAAATCTAATTATTTTTGTCAAAAAAAGCTAATAATTATCTAATTTTCAAATATTCACTGTTTAATAAACCTACTGATTTAAGGAGATTAAACTGAGAAAGAATAAAATTTCTCTCAGAATCAGCCAAAGAAATCTGAGCATTTAACAATAATGAGTTAGATTGAATTACCTCTAAAGTACTTCTATCAGATCCGCTATTATATTCTGCAACAATACCCTCATTTGCTATTTCAGCAGCATTAACTTGAGCTCTAACTGAGTTTAATAAACTTTTATTAGATTGATAATTCGACCATGCGCTTGCAACATCAGTTTGATTTTTTGTTATCATGTCATCTAATAGTAAATTTTTTTGTAATTCCTGACTTCGGGTCTTTTTTAAAGACGCAATATTTTTTCCACCAGAAAAAAATGGCCATGTAACTGTTGCCTTAACAGTATCCTTTTCTCTCTCATCAACTGTTGAACTTAAATCATCCGTTTTAGTTCGATCAAAAGATAAGGTTGCTGAAGGTGCTAGATCTGATCCAGCACTTTTAGTATCCTTTTTTGATTGTTCGTATTCTAATCGAGCAATAATTAAATCTGGACTATTTTTTTTTGATAATTGAATTGCGGAGTTTAACCCATCAGGTAATGAGATTTGTAAAATTGATGATTTATCTAATAATTCTGGATCATTTATTTTACCAATGACATTTTCATAGTTAAGTTTACTTGTTAAAAAATCATTCTCAGCTTGGATCAATTTTGCTTGGGCACCAGCTAAAGAAGACTCAGACTGCGCAACATCAGATACAGATATACTTCCTCTCTCAAGTCTAATTCTATCTGTTTCAACCTGCCTATCTAATAGATTTACATTTGACCTATTAATCTTTAATTTTTCATTTGTTGAAACTAGTCCAGTATAAGCTTGGATTGATTTATATAATATTTCTTGTTCTTTTTTTAAGATTTTAGCTTTTGCTAATTCAATCCCGATTTTTGTTTTTGCTAACTCAGCTCCTCTACCAAAATCAATCAACGTTTGAGTGACTGTGATAGATTTTAATGTTGGATCTACATCAGTAATATCTGCATTAGATCCATCTCTGTTTGTTAATTTTTCTGTACTTTCCTCACTCTTGCTTCCACTCAAAGTAACTGTTGGAAGATAAGATCCTTTAGAAATATTATGCTCTTGTTCTGAAATATTTAAGCTTTGTCTTTCTGCGTTCAATTCAGAATTATTTTCATAAGCTTTTTTTAATGCTACAGTAAAAGTATCAGCACTTACATTTATAAATAAAAATAAACTAGACAAAATTATATATAAAATTCTATTCATTTTGTTTTATATACAGCAGATTTAATTTGATGGTTACTGTTTAAATTGAATATAACAGATGCATATTTTGGCATATTTCTAAACATGTTTTGAGTAATTCTTTGGTACGTCTGCATAAAATTTAATACGTCTCCCCTACTCATAATTTTTGATTTTACTTTATTCTTTACCCAAAGTTTTCTTTCTTGTTTTAATCTCCATTTTTGTAACAGGCTAAAATTTTTTGCTTTTAAATAAACCAAACAATTTAATTGTGAATATAAATTTTTATATTTTGATTTTAATTGGTTGTTAACATATTTTCTCCAAATCTTTTTTTGGTCTTTTGCCTTTTCCAATGAATTAATTGTTTTATTTAAAGTATCATTTTTTTCTGATTTAGCACCAACACACCAACCTTCAAAAATAATAACATCTGGTCTCTTCTTTAAATCGTACCATCTTTTTTTATTAAACCTGTCATCGATAGCTTTATTAAATGTCGGTAATTTTAATCTTTTGAATTTCTTACTTTTTGAATTTCTAAAGAAATTCAGCACCATATTAATGTCATGTGTTCCAGGTACACCTCTAGTTAAAAGCATGGGATGTACTCTTTTTGACAGATTAATTCGTTCTTTTCTTGTTTTATAAAAGTCATCTATTGAAATCCTAAAAACATTTAATTTAAAGTATTTAATTAAGATAATTCTGATTAAAGAACTAATTGTAGTTTTACCAGTTCCTTGACCTCCTGCTAATCCTACAAAATACGGTTTTTTTTCTTCAGCTTTTTTACTGATCCAAAAACATAGAGGAATTAAGAAAGATTTAATCATTCTTTCTTTATTTTTAAATTTATCGGCTTTTGTCTCTTGAGATTTAATGAACTTTAAACAGTCTTTTTTTACCTTAACAAAGCATAAACTAAATTGTTGCATGAAAATTATTTTTTATCTAAAGGATGATTTTGACCATCATTTACTGGAATATCTTTAATATCAAAAGTATTTATTTCATCAATACACCCAACATTAAATCCTGTCATCGCTGGATTTATTCTTGGGTTGTGATGGGTATAAATTCCACAGTCTGAGCAAAAGTAATGTTTGGCAACTTTTGAATGAAATTGATAAAGTTTTAATTTATCTTCGCCTTTTACAATTTTAAAATCTTCATTTTTTACCATAGACATAATTGCTCCTTTTCTTTTACAAATAGAACAATTACATTTTATTACTTTAGCTAAGTCTCCCTCTAAATTTATTTCAGCCTCTATAGCACCACAATGACACGATAGTCTTTTCACTATTCTCCCCATTTTCCATGAAACTCATAAACTACCGCAGGTTTATCACCTACCACCCAACCATCATGACCTGGTTCTATTGAATATGCATCACCAGCTTTATAAGTTAATTCAGTTCCATCATCATGTTTTGCGCAGACTGCTCCTGAAACAATTACGCCAAGATGTTTTGCTTTACAGCTATCTGTACCAACTGTTGGCTTAATGTCTTGTGACCATTTCCAACCTGGTTGTAAAACTAATCTCATAACTCTTTGATCTCCTACTTTCACGATATCTATTTTGGCATTTTTAAAATTCGTGTTACTTTCGTCTGGATTGTCAAAAGTTTTGACTTCAATCGAACTCATTATTTTTCTCCTTTTATAATTAAATTAGAATTTAAAACTATCCTTGGTTGAAGTTATCCACAAGCATACAAAATATAGTTTTGATGTTCACGTTTTGATTCACCTTTGACTCAATTACGGACTCAAAATACAACCTCTTGCGTGCATTGTATAAATAGGCTATAAATTAGAACAAAACAAGAACATGAAGCTAACTATTCCCTATTATCTGCATAAAGCTGGTGCTGGTTTTCCATCGCCTGCCACTGATTATATCGAAGAAGATATCGATCTGAACATGCATTTAATCAAAAATGTTCCAGCGACTTTCATTATTAGAGTACAAGGAAAATCTATGGTTGATGTCGGGATTAATGATGGTGACTTATTAGTTGTCGATAAAAGTTTAAAACCTAAAAACTTTTCAACAGTTATTGCAAATGTTCATGACGAGCTTGTGGTTAAAACTTTGGTTCAAGAAAGAGATAAGAAATTCCTATCATCAGGCTCTAAGGATTTTTCTAACAGAATTTTGATTAATGAGGAAGAAGATGTCTTTATTTGGGGAGTTGTGACTTATGTCATCCATTCAACGTACTAAAAAAATAGGTCTAGTTGATTGTAATTCTTTCTATGTTTCATGTGAAAGATTATTCAATCCAAGAATAAGAAAAAAACCTGTGGTTGTTTTATCCAATAATGATGGCTGTATCATTTCTAGGTCCAATGAAGCAAAGGCATTGGGGATTAAGATGGGTGAGCCTTATTTTAAAGCAAAAGATATTATCGTTAAAAATAAAGTTGAAGTTTTTTCATCGAATTATTCTTTGTATGGAGATTTATCTAGAAGGGTAATGAGAACACTTAAAAGATTTAATACTGAAATAGAAGTCTATTCTATTGATGAAGCATTTATAGATTTATCCAATTTTCCAGACTCTGAAGTTGAAAAAGTTGGAAGAGAAATCAGAGAAACAGTTTTGCGATGGACTGGTATTCCAACAAGTATTGGGATTGCTAAAACCAAAACTTTAAGTAAAGTTGCAAATCATATCGCAAAGAAAAAACAATCAGGTGTTACCAGCTTAATCGGCATAGAGAATTTAGATCCAATTTTAGAAAAAGTTGAAATTAATGATGTTTGGGGTGTTGGGAGACAGCTTACAAAGTTTTACCGAAAAAACGGTATTTATAACGCTAAACAGCTCAAGAATAAATCTAATACCTGGATCAAAAAATGTTCTAATGTTTTAAGCTCAAGAACAGCAATGGAGCTGAGAGGTACACCCTGTATAAACCTGGAAACTACACAAACAAAAAGGAAAAGTTGCGTTGTCTCAAGATCATTTGGAAAAAGAATTGAAAAATTTCAGGAACTAAAAGAAGCAGTTGCAAACTATTGCTTGAATGCATCTGAAAAAATTAGATCAGAATCTTTAGTTGCAAAAGCTATAACTGTATTTGTTAGAACCAGTCCTTTTCAAAGAGATTATGGATATTACTCAAATTCAAAAACAATTGATTTTCCAATTGCAACAAATAATAGTATTGAAACTGTAAAAACTGCAATTGCAATCTTAGAAAATATTTTTAAAAATGGGTATCGTTATCAAAAAGCAGGTGTCATGCTTATAGGGCTGCGTAATGATGACGGTAAAAAAAACTTATTCTCATCAGAAAAAGATGAAAAAATAAAAACTTTAATGCAATCAATTGACAATACTAACTATAGATATGGAAGATCTACATTAAGTCTTGCGAGTGCAGGTGTTCATAAAAAATGGAATATGCGAAGACGGTACTCTTCTAAAATAGATACAGCTGATTTCTATTGTTTGCCGATAATTAGGGCTATTTAGTAAAATGACATCTTGGTTCTACTAAAGTCCATGAGGATGTGCCTGAGCTTCTTTTTAAAATATTCTTAAGATTAGAAACTATCTTTTTTTGGTAATTATTAAGATCTTTATAATTGGTAGACCATTTTTGAAGTCTTTGAATATTTTCATGATTTGGAAATCGTGTTGCATAAGCAGAGAGCCATCCCCAATTGCTGCTCGAACTACCATCAAGATCTTGTCTTTTATAATCTCTAGCAGGACCAGGGGCTTTCATTTCTTTAGCATACTTAAAAACAATTTCATTATTCTCAGTAAAATCTATAAAAAATTTAACAATATTATGAAAGTTTTTTCCCTTATAATCATAGTCCCAAATATTATAACCCTGATTTTCTGCGATAATAGCAATTGAGGTTAACGCTGTCATGGCTCTTGCTTGATAAAACATTGCTCTACCACCTCTTCTAGTTTCTATTGGCATGCTACCATCCTTTCTTTGATATTTTATCGCTGCCTCATAATTTAAAAATGCTTTTCTAAAAAGTTTACTATCATTTAATAAAATACCTAATTGCATGTGACTCATAGCCGATGATAAGGCATGATTATGTGCTCTTTTGGGGACCCCTTTTGCTTGAGTGCCATCTTTATATGTCATGCTATACATTAGATGTTTATTTTTTTTTACAATCTTTTTAAACCAATCTTTAATAATTTTGTCCTCTTCATCTGGAATAGTTATTATCTGTTTTGCAAATGAGTATCCAGCCATCATTGGAGAGGCAATCCAAAGATTGACTGTTAAAGTGTCATTCCAATGTCTTCCCTCATGATCTGACGGTCCAGTTCTTTGAGCTGCATCTGCTTTTGCCCAATCTAAAATCACTTTTTTTACATTCTCACAAGCGTTAATATTACCTCCTCCGCAAGGTCGTTTAAACTTATCAAACTTATTTAAAGCATTCATGAATCTATTATCTAAACCATAACCAGATGGGGCCTCAACTTTTATAACTGGTAAAACTTTATTTATTTCTGGATTTACATACATATTGGTAATACACTTATCTAAATTTTCAGGGATCGGGAAAATAATTTCTGGGTTATTAACTTCACTTTTTTTTTTAATTTTTTTAAAATCTGCAAAAGATATTGTTGGTAAAAAATAAATAAACAAAAAAATAATTAAGAGATTTCGCATAAATTATTTTATTGTTTGACAACTATTAAAGCAATCCAAAAAACTATTAACCAGTATTTTTCATCGCAGCTGAAATACCAGCTATGGAGGTTAGTAATGCATCATTTAGATACATCTTATTTTTTCGGTTTTTATTAACTTTAAGTTTTTTAATTACAGTAGGTTGAATAATATTTAATACCTCAGAGTATATATTTCTGGCTATAATAGGAGATCTAAATTGTTTTCTAATTACAGCAATCTCTTTAGATGTAATTTTTTTATTTAATTTTTTTATAACATCAAATTGGAATCTAAGTTTCTTTCCAACTCTCTTTAAACTGTCATTGGCTAAATATTCTTCATAAATTTTCGATATCTCAGGATCGGCTTTTGCGATGACCATATCTAGAGAATCAAGCATAGAGTTAAAAAAAGGCCAATTCTTTTCCATATCCAATAAAGTCTCTCTAAATTGATGAATATATGAATATCTTAAAGCCTCAGCACTTCCAAGCCATGCAGGAAGCATAAGTCTAATTTGTGTCCAAGCAAAAACCCAGGGTATTGCTCTTAAACTTTTTATATTATCAATATTTTTTCTTTTTGATGGTCTAGAACCAATTGAAAGTTTTCCAAGTGCTTTATGTGGAGTGACTGTTTCAAAATATTTTATGAAATCTGAGCTTTGATTAATATTTTTTCTATAAGAACTTTTAGATATATCCGACATTTTTTCAATTAGTTTTCTCCAACTATTTTTTGGAGATGGTGGTGGATTAAGAGTAGCTTCAGTTACAGCGCCTATATAACTACACAAATTATAGTTAGCTAAGGGTGCGTAGCCATATTTTTGTTGAATGACCTCACCTTGGTCAGTAATTCTAATTTTACCATTTACGGAATTAGGAGGTAAAGATCTAAGTGTCGCTTGTATTGGCCCACCACCTCTACCTGCAGACCCACCTCTTCCATGAAAAAAGATAATCTCAATATTAAATTTCTTTGCTAAACCTACTATTTCCTCTTGAGCCTTATACTGATGCCAACTCGCACATATTTTACCAGCATCCTTACTTGAGTCTGAATACCCAATCATCACCTCTTGTTTATTATTGATCAATTTTCTATACCACTTTTGTGAAAATAAAGTTTGCATTATTAATTTTGAATTAATTAGATCATCCAAGGTTTCAAATAATGGAACAACCCTTAATTTATCTTTTATTTTTGCTTCCTTTTGTAAAAAAAACACAGACAATAAATCAGAAGCTGAAGTTGTCATTGATATTACATAAGCCCCTAAACTTTCACTAGGCTCATTAGCTAATATTTTAAAAGTAGACCAAACCTCTTTATTTTCTTTATTTCTAAATTGTAAGTTATTAATTTGATTTTTTTTTGAAATTATTTGTTTTTTTAAGAATTTAATCTTTTCATTTTCACTAAATTTTAAATATTCTTTACTATATTTTCTTTTTGCAAATTCATTTATCAATTGACTGTGTCTAGATGACTCTTGTCTAATATCTAATCTTGCTAAATTAATACCAAAACATTTAGCTCTTCTCATCAAGTCAAGTAATTCACCGCTAGCTATATTTTCATTTTGATTTTGTTCAAGAGATTCTCTCACTACTCTAAGTGGCTTTAATATTTCTTCACGTGAGCTTATTAATTTTTTGTGATTTAGAGGTTTTTTATTAACTAAATGTTGCTCGATGGATCTATGTGTTGTCCGAATTTTGTCTCTCAAAGGTCTTAAAAAAACTCTGTAGGGCTCAAATGATTTTCCAACTTTTTTGATAATTTTTTTTGAGCATTTCTTCATAGAATATGATCTTATGATTTTGGTAAGAGCTTTCTCATAAAGTTTGGCAGCTTCCCATCTGGATAATAAAATTACTTTTCTTGTAACATCTGCTGTAACATTTGGATTACCATCTCGATCACCACCCATCCATGAGCCAAAAACTATTGGGTTAAAATTTTTTGGTAAACCTTTACCCATATTTTTTAAAAATATGGAGTTTAATTTTCTGTAAACTTTTGGAACTGTGTCCCACAAACTATCTTCAATTACTGCAAGCCCCCATCTAGCCTCATCAAAAGGTGATGGTTTTATTCTTTTTAAATCATCTGTGTTCCAAATAATTGTTAGTTCATCAAAAAGTTCTTTATCAAGTACTTTTAACTTCGAAGGAAAATTTTTTAATAGTTCTCTTTGCTCTAGTATCTCAATAATTTTGTGATATTTCTGAATTGAAGTTCTTCTTTTTACCTCTGTAGGATGAGCTGTTAAAACAATACCTATATTTAAATTTTTTGCTAAATTGTAAATTGTATTATTTGAAATATTTTTTTTCCTGAATAGATCTGCAAAAATTTCATCAATGAATATGCTCTGCTTGTTTAATTTTTTTTTATTATTTTCATAGTCATTTAAAGTTCTAGAGGCGTCTACTAACTCAGCTAAATTAATTAAATTCATAAAATGCGAAAATGCTCTTGTTACTTTTAAAGTATTTTGACAATTAAGTTTTTTTATAGCCTCTATAACCTTAATATTTAATTTTTTTTGATTTGGATTTACTTTACTTGCTTTTGACAATTTTCTAATTTTTTCTACTAAATTAAAAAACTTTTGACCTTCTTGAGTATAGATAACTTTTCCAAGCATACTTCCCAAATACTTAACATCATCTCTTTGAAGCTTGGTTGGAATTCTTTCATAATAAAGATCTTTTTTTTTCATTTAACATTCTCAATATTTTTTATTTGACTTAAACAATTTTTATATTCTTCAATATTTTCTCTAAGTGCTAAATTAGAAATTGAATAAATTGCAATAAGAAGTAATACTAAAGGTATCGCGGTAATTATGGATGCATTACTTTTTATTAATAAAATATAAATTATTATAAAAAAAGCTGAACGTATTAATACTGTTGTTTTAAATACACTTATTATTGATAAAGAATGTTTTATTAAATTATAAAAACTCATTTGTGAAGGACCAAAATATCTATTCCCTCTTTCTGATGGAATTGAAATTAAGTTATTTTCAACTTTAATTAAGGATCCAGAAAAACTATTCCAGGTAGCTTTTTCATTAAGCATTTTTTCAATAGTAGATTTAGATAAACAAGTAAAATTTCCAAATTTGATAGACTTTCCTGTAAATGTTAGAGTTATAATTTTATGAATTTGATAACAAACTTTAAATAATAAGCTCTCAGATCTTTTCACTCTTTTGGCAACAATAGAATTTCCTTTAGAATTTTCAATATTATTCAATAAATCCAAAATTTCCACTGGTCTATCTTCTCCATCACCATCCATGGGTATGACATAGTCAAATTCCTCTTTTTCAAAAATATATTTTAATCCAACTGCTATACATCTTGCATGACCTTGGTTTTTTTTCATATTAATAATCTTGAAAGATTTAATATTTTCTAGTTTTTTTTCCTCACTTAAACGATCGTGATTAGAAGCATCATTAACAATAATTACTGAAAGTTGAAATTTCGGATCTACAGACAATCCATTTATTTCATCTACCAATTTAGATACGGATTTCCAATCGTTATAAACTGGTATTAAGATTTTAATATTCATAAATAATTTCCTTTATTTAATACCTTCCTAAACAAACACCATCTACACAAATAAACTGCGATGCATCTCGTAATATTTTATCATTATTATATCCCTCCCAAGTAGGTCTAGATTTTAAGTGATATGAAAGGTTTCCAGCTTTCCACTCGTTGCCTGTTACAAATTGAATTTCTTTATCAAAATTTTGATCCCATGTTATTTGAACCTTAGCTGCAATCTGTCTTCCAGGATAATCTGTTCTCTTATCTTTTTGGGAGATAGAGATATATGAATAGAGAATTGGTGATAAAAAAAATAAAAATAAAAATCCATACAAAAAAGACTGTATTTTTTTAAAGTTTATTTGTGATTTAAACATATAAACAAAAAGGACACCAAAAAATAAATAAAAAGGAGTCATCCACATTGTTCTAATTTTCGACCCAAGAATAATTGAGGTTAAAAGTATTAAAAGGATCGGTAAAATAGTAATTGATATTAAATAAAGAAATTTTTTGTCTTTCAATTTAAATTGATATTTGGCTTTTTTAACTAAAAGAAACATCAGAAAAAAAAAGGGGATTAAAATACCCACTTGTTTAAATAAAAAAATTAATGGTAGTTTAAAATGATTTAAAATACCCATTTCTTCTAAACCTGTCCTTTTTAAGCCATAAGTGATTGTAATAAATTCATTATTATACAACCAAATTAAATGTGGAACTAGTAAAACCAAAAATATTTCAATGGTAATCAAATATTTAAAATCAAATTTTTTTAATTTTTTGAAAAAAATTAAATAAATAAATAATAAATCAATTGATATTAACAAGTATACAAAAAGATATTTGGATAAAAATCCAATCGCACCAAATAACCCAACTAAAAAACAATCTAAAAATCTTATTTCTTTACTTTTGTATATATTCCAGGAATAATAAACAACCATTGACCAAAATGGTAATTGACAAACATTCACATTAAATTCAGGTGTTGTAAAATTATAAAAAAATATAGATTCTAATAACAAAACTGAAATCAGACTTAATTTGATATTATTTAAAATTTCATTAGCAAATTTAAAAACATAAAAAAAAGCTATTATCACAAAAATTTGACTTAACAAATAATAAGCCCAATCTTGTGGCCCAAAAATATTAAAAAAAACTTCAGGAAAAAATGCACTACCTGGTGGATGTTTATCGAAACCCCAATCTAGATTACTTCCCCACGCCAAAGCCTCAATAACATCTAATGGTAGATTTTTGTTTGTTAAGGATGGAACTAATGTCCAAATTATCAAATGCGATAGTGCGAAAATAAAAAATATATTATTTATATTTCTAGTTGAAATATTCATAATCAAATATTTACAATAATTAAGCTTACTTGACACCCATAATTTGCTGAATATACTCCCTCGAATTCGAAAATAAAAATGAGTAAATCCACTAAAGCAAAAAAAAAAGTTACAAAATCAAAAGTAAAAATAACTGCTAAAGTAAAAAAAAAAGTCGCTCCTAAGCCAAATACTGTTAAAGTTCCATTAAAAATATCAAAAACTTATATTCCTAAAGAAACTGAAAAATATATGTGTGAGAAACACAAAGTCTTTTTTAGAATTAAGCTTCAAGAGTGGAAAAAAGAATTAGTTAAAGCTAACAATGAGTCTTTATATAATGGAAGTATGGATGATAATAGTATTTCTGCAGATATAGTAGATCAAGCAAGTTCTTATACTGATAAAAATGTTGAAATGAAATCAATTAATAGACAAATAAAATTAATTTCTGAGATTGATAAAGCTTTAATGAGAATTAGAGATGATACTTATGGCTATTGCCTAGATACTGCAGAGCCTATTGGGTTAAAAAGACTAATGGCGCGACCAGTTGCAAAATATACAATTGCTGCTCAAGAAAAACATGAAAAAAATGAAAAAGTCCATGCCGACGAATAAAAAGAAGAAAAAAAATAAGATTGTTCACAATCCAATAACCTACAATTTTACTAAAAAATATATATATTTTTACTACGCCTTTTTTTGGATACTTTTAATGATCTTTGTATTTACTAGATGAACAAAAAATTTCTTTTGATTGTTTTAGCAATATTAGCTATCGAGTTATCTGGTCACGGAATTATTGTATCTCTACTCAGACTTTTAAAATCTATGGGGTAATCAAGGTTTTGGTGGTAACTCATTTTTATCCATAAAAGAAAATCCTTTTATCACGGCATCTCGTGAGGAAATTTCATTATACCATCTTGTAAGATTTTTAAATTTCGATAGCCCTATATCATGCCACTCATGACGTGCAATCCAAGGAAAGGTTCCAATATCTGCAATAGTATAATTATCTCCTGATAAAAACTTTGATACCAAGAGTCTTTCGTCTAATTCTTTATAAATTCTTTTTGAAATATCAAAATACCTTTTTTCACCAAATTCACTTTTACCAGGATTATAATGATGAAATTGATGATGTTGACCCAGCAAAGGACCGATATAACCCATTTGTGCCATAAGCCATTGATTAATTTCTAACCTCTCATTTTTGTCGTAAAATAATCCACTTTCTTCAGCTAAATAAATTAAAATCGCGCCAGACTCAAAGACAGTCTTATTTTTTTTATGATCAATTATTACTGGAGTTTTACTTAGAGGACTTATCTTTTTAAATTCTGTTTTAAATTGTTCCCCATTGTTGATATCTATTTTTGTAACTTTGTATTTGAAGCGTATTTCCTCAAGCATAATACTAATTTTTTTTCCGTTTGGTGTATTAGCAGAAAAAAGCTCTATCACACTTTTTTACCAAGTCTTTTTAGTAAATTTGTCGAAGTAGTGGTAAATTCAAATCTATATTTCTCATTTGGTCGTGCTAATTTAAAACACGCTCTAGCTGCTAGCGCTCCTTCGTGAAATCCCGATAATATTAACTTTAATTTACCAGGATAAGAACAAATATCTCCAACTGCATAAATTCCTTTTTGATTTGTCTCAAATTTTTCAGTATCTACAGGTATATTTTTTTTATCAATATTCAGGCCCCATTCTGCAATAGGACCTAACTGCATTATTAAACCAAAAAAGCCTAAAACATAATCAGTTTCCAGATTTTTAATTTGTCCGTCATCATGATTGATATCGATGTTCTCTAACCTCTCAGAACCATTGGCATTTGATAATTGATATTTTGTAAATAGTTTTATTTTACCTGAATTTACTAATCTGTTAACTCTATCTACTGTTGCTTGGGCACCCCTAAATTCATCTCTTCTGTGAATCAAATTTACTTTTGATTTTTCTGAGAGTTCTACTGCCCAATCCAGTGCGCTATCACCCCCTCCGAATATTGAAACAGTTTTTCCCTCAAATAGTTTTTTGTTTTTTACTGAATAAAATAAATACTTATTTTCAAATTTTTCACACTCTTTAGGAGAAAATTTTCTAGGCTCAAAAGCACCTACGCCACCTGCAATTATTACATTTGGAGTCAAAAATGTTTTTCCATTCCTTGTTTTGACAAACCAATCATCTTTTTCTTTTTTAACCTCATCTACTCTGTCACTTAAATGAAATTTAATATCAAACGGCCTTAATTGTTTGATTAAGTTTTTTGTCAATTCTTCACCTGTGCATTCAGGCACTGCGGGGATATCATAAATTGGTTTATCCGGGTAAAGTTCAATGCACTGTCCACCAATTTTATCTAAATTGTCTATTACTTCACAATTTAGACCTATTAAATTTAATTGATGAGCAGTGAATAACCCTGTTGGTCCTGCCCCA
>CABYHH010000011.1 GCA_902518835.1 uncultured Pelagibacteraceae bacterium | reverse complement strand
TCCTCTATGGGCTGGGTCAAATGAACCTCCAAGAATTCCAATCTTATCTTTTTTTAGTCTCAATTTATTTCCTTATACTTCCTTTACTAGTAATTTTATATTTATAAGAAACTAATTGATTTAGTCCAACAGGACCTCTGGGCGGTAAATTGTTTGTAGAAATTCCAATCTCGCCTCCAAATCCAAATTCACCACCATCAGCAAACTGTGTTGAAGTATTATGCATCGCTATAGAACTTTTTACATATTTTAAAAATTTGTTTGCGCTCTTTTTATTTTGAGTAATTATACAGTCAGTATGCATAGTCCCATATTTATTTATGTGCAGTATAGCTTCATCTAAATTTTTTACAGATTTAACTGATACGGTTGGGTCTAAATATTCTTTAGACCAATCTTGACTCGTTGCTTTTAGTTCGCCTCTTTTTCTTGAACAAGTTTCAATAAAACTTTTAAGAATACGCTCAATAAAAAAAAAGCGTCTTTTTTTAATTAAAAAATTTAAAAAATTTTTAAATAATGTATTTAATTTATTATTCTCCACGATTGTATTTATTGCTTTTAACAAATCCTCTTGATTAATAGTTGGATCTTTGACAAAATTACAAAAATCATCACTTTGATTTATTAGATCAAGTAAAGATAAAGCTTGATCCTCTATCTCAATTAATAAGTTACTCTCCTCAGCTAGTTCAAAAAGTGCAAGTGAATACCTTTCAGCCGATGTAATTGAAAATTCTGTATTTTTGGTCAACTTTAATCCTATGTATTATGAAGATTAATTAAAATTTTGAATTAATTAACATATGACCATTTTGTCTTCAAGTAGCACATTTGTTTAAAAAGCCCATTTTCAAGGTTTAATTGAAATTTATTGGATCAACATCAACTGTTAGTTTTATTCCTGGTTGAAATTTATAATTTAAAATTATCGACGCCAAAGAACTTTGTAACTTTGATGTTTTTGCACCTCTGATTAGAAGCCTAATTCTATACTTTTTTCTCAATCTAAAGATAGGAGCGCTCACTGGACCTAAAATTTTTCCAAAAATTTTACCTTCTATTGAGGTTTTAAACTTTAAAGCTTCTTTTTCCAATTTGACCTCATTATCACCAGTTAATATTAGAGAAATAAATCTTTGAAATGGGGGAAGGTTATTTTGTCTTCTAATTTTTAACTCTTTATCTAAAAAAATGTCAGGATTACTATTTGTTAAATCTGAAATCATTTGGGTATTAGTATTATAAGTTTGAAAATATACTGTAGCTGGTTTTCCAGTTCTTCCTGCTCTTCCCGATAATTGATGGTATAATTGTAAATTCTTTTCTGCTCCTCTTAAATCATGTCCTTGTAATGATAAATCAATATCTACAACAACAATACAATTTAAACTTGGAAAATGAAAACCTTTCGAAATTAATTGTGTTCCAATTAAAATTTGGATCTCATTATTTAATATTTTTTCTAATTTAATACCAGAATCTTTTTTATTCATTGTATCACTAGAAAAAATTTCAATCTTTTTTAATGGAAAGTTTTTTTTTACTTCTTCTGATATTCTCTCAACCCCAGGACCACTAAAAATAAATTCACAATCTCCATCTTTTAGGCAACTTTTTTTCAACGATGATTTAAAACCACAATAATGGCATAATAAATTGTTTTTATTTTTATGATAAACTAAATTAATTGAACAATTTGGACATGTGTAAGTATTAAAACATTTATTACAAAGCACATGTGGAGAAAATCCCCTTCTATTTAAAAAAAATAAAACTTGATCATTTTTATCAAGATGAGAACTTACTCTGTCTATTATTTTTTTTGAAAGCCAAGATTGTTTTTCTAATTTTATATTATTAAGATTAATTATTTCATAATTAGGTAAAGATGCATTTTGATAACGTTTTTCTAATTTGGAAATACTATATTTACCTTTTTTAATATTTTCGTAAGTTTCAATTGAAGGCACAGCTGTTATTAAATTTATAGGGATATTTTCAAATGATGCTCTTGAAATAGCCATATCCCTTGCATTATAGGTAACTCCTTCATCTTGTTTGTAAGATTGATCATGTTCCTCATCAACAA
This sequence comes from uncultured Pelagibacteraceae bacterium, assembly GCA_902518835.1. Classification (GTDB taxonomy): domain Bacteria; phylum Pseudomonadota; class Alphaproteobacteria; order Pelagibacterales; family Pelagibacteraceae; genus Pelagibacter. The sequence continues at coordinate 29,888 of CABYHH010000011.1, read as the reverse complement.
TAATTAAACCTAGTTTTTTAAATGGTAGAAATAATGATGATCTCGCACCAATGACAACTTGAATTTCTCCATTTGCAATTCCACTCCAAATAATTTCTTTCTTTTTTTTTGTAATACCTGAGTGCCATACTGCTGGTATAAAACCAAAAAATTCTGTAAATTTTTTTTCAAACTCACCTGTTAAGCCAATCTCTGGTAATAAAATTAAGCCTTGAAAACCTTTGTTTAAAATTAATCTAAGGGCTTCAAAATATACCATAGTTTTACCTGAGCCTGTTGTTCCTTGAAGAACATGAACTCTAAATTTTTGATTAGAAATATTCATCTTTTTAAGAGTTTTTTTTTGTTCTTCAGAGAGCTTTATCGAATGCTTTTTGGTATTCGTTTCAAAAATTTTGAAAGTATCTTTTTGAAGTTTTTCTACAACATTACTTCTTAATAAAACCAATTTTAAAGCCATTCCTTTTGGAATTATATTGTATTCAGAAAACCAATTAAGAAATTTAATAGTTGTTTTTTTTAAAGGAGTAACATTTAATTTTTTCAAAACACTTTTTATTTTAAAGCTCCTACTATTTTCTTTTTCAAACTCATCCCAAACTACTCCTATAATTTTAGATTTACCAAAAGGTACAACTACATAATCTCCCAATTTTAAGTTAAGTTTGCTTTCATAAGTAAAAGGATGGTTAAATATATTTGGTAAGAGAATCGGTACTTTCATGTTTAAATAATATGAAAATATTTTAAGAGTGTATTGCTCTTTTATCTACTGATAATGCTGCTTCTTTAACAGCTTCAGAAAAAGTAGGATGAGCATGACAGGTCCTTGCGATATCCTCTGAACTAGCACCAAACTCCATGGCGACACCTATTTCTCCAATCAATTCCCCAGCATGAGGACCTATAAGGTGTGCTCCCAGTACTTTATCGGTTTTTTCATCTGCTAAAATTTTTACAAAACCTTCCGTGTCATCTATAGCTTTTGCTCTGGAGTTAGCCATAAATGAAAATTTACCTATCTTATATTTTATATTTTTTTCTATTAGTTGTTCTTCTGTTTTTCCAATAGAAGCAACTTCTGGTGTCGTATAAACAACTCCAGGTATAGTATCATAATTAACATGACCTGACTGGCCTGCTATAATCTCTGCCACCGCAATTCCCTCATCTTCTGCTTTATGCGCCAACATAGGGCCTGCAATTACATCACCTATAGCATAAATGTTATTCAGATTAGTTTGAAAATCCTTATTAGTTTTTACTCTTTTCTTATTATCTAATTCAATTCCAACTTTCTCAAGGTTGAGACCACTAGTATTTGGTTTTCTACCTACTGAGACTAGTACCTTATCACACTCAAAATCTTTCTGTTTACCATCTTTATCTTTCGTTGAAATAATAACACCCGTATTGTTTTTTTTAATTTTTTCAACCTTATGCTGCATATGAAAATTAATTCCCTGTTTCTTTAGAATTTTCATAAACTCATTTGAAATTTCTTTATCCATACCAGGAGTTATATGATCTAAAAATTCCACTACATGAACGTCTGTGCCAAGTCTTGACCAAACTGATCCCATTTCTAATCCAATATACCCTCCACCCACAACAACCATTTTTTTTGGCACTTTCTCAAATGCCAAAGCGCCTGTGGAGGAAACAATATTTTTTTCATCAAATTCGATGCCAGGTAATGATACAGGCACTGAACCTGTAGCAATAATTACGTTATTAGTATGTATTAAGGTCTCTTTATTATTTTCATCTTTGATAGAAATTTCATTTTTTGACTTAAAGCTTCCGGTTCCCTTAAAGTAAGTCACTTTATTTTTCTTTAATAAAAACTCTACTCCTTTAGTTAAAACAGTTACTGCTTTATCTTTGTTCTTCATCATCTTTTGTAAATTAAGTTTTATCTCACCAATTTCGATTCCCTTATTGGACAAGTGTTTAACTTTATGAAATTCCTCTGATAGATTTAGTAAACTTTTAGAGGGAATACACCCTACGTTTAGACAAGTTCCACCTAGTGAGCCTCTGGACTCAATACACGCTGTTTTAAAACCTAATTGTGCTAGTCTTATTGCACAAACATAACCTCCAGGACCACCACCAATAACTACTGCTTGAAATTTATCTGACATCTAAATATCTAAAAATAATCTTCTTGGATCCTCCAAATTTTCTTTTATCATTTTCAAAAATGAGACCGACTCTTTACCATCAATAATCCTGTGATCATATGACAATGCTAAATACATAATTGGCCTTATTTTAATTTCTCCATCAATAACAACTGATCTATCTACAATATTATGCATACCTAAAACGCCTGATTGAGGTAAGTTTAATATAGGAGTCGAAAGCATTGAGCCATAAACACCACCATTGCTTATAGTAAAAGTGCCTCCTTGCAGATCTTCAATTGTAAGTTTTCCATCTTTTGCTTTTTCAGACATTTGTTTAATATTTTTCTCTATATCTGCAAAAGATAATTCATCCGCATTTTTAAGAACTGGAACTACAAGCCCTTTTTCAGTTCCAACAGCAAAACTTAAATTATAATAATTTTTATAAATAATTTCATCACCCTCTATTTCCGCATTAACTGCAGGGAAATTTTTAAGAGCCACCACAGAGGCCTTTACAAAAAATGACATAAAACCTAGCTTTACGCCATATCGATTTTGGAAGTCTTCTTGATTTTCTTTTCTCATCTCCATAATACTTGTCATATCAACTTCGTTAAAAGTAGTTAATAAAGCTGCATTCTCCTGAGCTTGCTTTAATCTTTTAGCAATAGTCTGTCTCAATCTGGTCATTTTAATTCTCTCCTCTTGACCAAACTTAATTTTTCTTTCTGATGGGGGTGGATTAACTCCCATTAAATTTATTAAATCTCCTTTAAGAACTCTACCGTCCTTACCTGATCCCTTTACTGATTTGATATCAATTTTTTTTTCTGCAACAATTTTTCTTACTGCTGGAGATAAGCTTTCATTAATCTCTGATTTAAACTCATGTTTATCCTCTTTAACTTCGTTGGTAAGAACTAGGGGAGCTTCTTCTGGTTGCTCCTCTTCAACCATCTTGTCATCGAAAACGTCTAGCTCTTTTTTTTCTTTTTTTGGGTCTAATTTAAGTAAATTATCTTCTTTAGTGGTTGGTTGAATTTTTTTTATTTCGTTATTTTTTTGTGAGTCTGAGCCACTTTCTGTTACAGAGCCTAAAATAGCTCCAACTTCAACAACTGAGCCATCTTTTGAGTTAATTTTTGTTAATATACCGGATATAGGTGAAGGAACTTCTAAGTTAACTTTATCTGTTTCTAATTCAACAATAGGTTCGTCAGCATCAATTTTATCTCCCTCATTTTTAAGCCACTTAGAAACAGTTGCCTCTGTAATACTTTCACCAAGGGCTGGAACTAAAATTTTTTCACTCATTTTTTTTATTCAAAAACTTTTTTAATAATTTCTTGTTGCTGAGAAATATGTCTTTTTGCATACCCTGTTGCGGGTGATGCATCAGGACTTCTTCCTATATAAGAAATTTTATTATTACTAGCCTTTATATTATCCAATGTCCATTGGATATAATCTCTTACTGAAAACCATGCGCCCATATTTTTAGGTTCTTCCTGACACCAGTAAAATTCAGCTTTTTTAGCATAAGGTCTAAGTTCTTTAACAAGACTTTTTGCGGGGAAAGGATAAAGTTGCTCTATTCTGTAAAATACTACATTGTCTTTTTTTAGTTTTTCCCTGGCTTCAAGTAAATCAAAGTATATTTTACCTGAACATAGAATCACTTTTTTTATTTTATTTGGTTTTTTTAATTTAATAAAACCTTTACTTTTTGGGTCTATTGCATGATCCCATAAAACTCTATGGAATGAACTTTTTTTGTTAAAATCTTCTAAGTCAGAAACACAATTCTTATGTCTTAATAAAGATTTTGGAGTCATTATTATTAAAGGTTTTCTAAAATCTCTATGCATTTGTCTTCTTAAAGCATGAAAGTAATTGGCTGGAGTTGTACAATTCATTACTTGCATATTATCATTTGAACATAATTGCAAAAATCTTTCTAATCTTGCAGAAGAATGCTCTGGTCCTTGACCTTCATATCCATGGGGTAATAACATTGTCAAACCTGAAGCTCTTGACCATTTTCTTTCTCCTGATGCAATAAATTGGTCTATAACTACTTGAGCGCCATTAGCAAAATCACCAAATTGAGCTTCCCATATAGTAAGAGTATTAGGTTCAACTAAACTATAACCATATTCAAATCCTAAGACTGCTAATTCAGACAAAAAACTATCAACTATTTCAAAATTTTTTTGATTTTTTGAAATATTATTGAGAGGTATATATCTTGAGTTATCTAATTGATCTCTTAATACAGAATGCCTTTGACTAAATGTTCCTCTGCCAGAATCTTGTCCAACAAGTCTCACTGGATAACCTTCTTCAAGTAATGACCCGAAGGCTAATGCTTCTGCAGTTGACCAATCAAGTCCTCTTTCATTATTAACAGCTGTTTTTCTATTTTCTAATATTTTAGTAATAGTTTTATGCATATTAACCTCTCGAGGTATTGAATTTATTTTATTAGAAATCTCTTTAAGTTTTTTAGTATCATAGCCTGTAACTCCCCTTTTATCTTTGCCTTTTTCAGGTTTATACCGTGACCAAGTACCCTCAAACCACTCAATTTTTGGTTTATAATCTTTTGCATTTTTAAATTGCTCATCTAATAAATCTTTAAATTTCTTTATAGAACTATTTAAATAATCGTTTGAAATTGAGCCTTCATTTATTAAATTTTGACCATAAACTTTTATTGGAGATGGATGAGATCTTATTTTTTTATACATTAGTGGTTGAGTAAATGAGGGTTCGTCTCCTTCATTATGACCAAATCTTCTGTAGCAAATTAAATCTATCAATACATCTCTATTAAATTTTAATCTAAAATCGGTTGCTATCCTTGCTGCGTATACGACAGCTTCTGGATCATCACCGTTTACATGAATAATTGGTGCTTCAACCATTTTTGCGATATCAGATGGATAAGGAGAAGATCTTGCAAACCTAGGGCTGGTTGTAAAACCTATTTGGTTATTAATTATAATGTGAATCGTTCCACCAGTGTTATGGCCAGGAAGACCTGACATTGCAAAACATTCTGCTACAACTCCTTGTCCTGCAAAAGCTGCATCACCATGAATTAATATTGGAATGACTTTATTTCGTTCTTTGTCTTTGTGAAAAAATTGTTTAGCTCTTGTTTGTCCAAGGACAACTGGATTTACAGCCTCTAAATGAGAAGGGTTATCCGTTAAACCTACATGAACTAAATTTCCATCAAAATCTCTATTTGAAGAGGCTCCTAAGTGATATTTTACATCTCCAGTATCATCCTTTGATTTAGAACTTATTTCGCCAGCGAATTCATTGAATATTCTTTTGTAAGATTTTTGTAAAACATTGGCTAATACATTTAGTCTTCCTCTATGTGACATTCCAATTTTAACTTCTTTGACTTTTGATTGACCACCTATTTTAATAATTTGTTCAAGAGCAGGGATTAAACTTTCAGCACCATCAAGACCAAATCTTTTAGTTCCTACATATTTGGTATGTAAAAATTTTTCAAAACCTTCTGCCTGAATAAGTTTATTAAGAATTGCCTCTTTACCATTTTGAGTAAATTTAAAATCATCAGTTTTTTCAACTCTATCTCTGAACCATTTTCTCTCTGTTGGGTTAGATATATGCATATATTCGTAACCTAATGAGCCACAATATTTATCTCTTAAAAAATTTAGTATCTCTCTAATATTTGAATGTTGTTTATTAATTACTCCATCTAAAAATATTTTCTTTTCATAATTATCTTTTTTTGAATCCATATGAGTCTGGATGCAGCTCTTCTAGATATTCTGATTTCATAAGTCCTAATGGATCTAACTTAGCTATTAGATGTCCTCTTTGACGATAGGACCTAATCAGAGCTACAGCTTTAATTGAATTTGAATTTGACTCAATAGCCTCTGAGTCATTTAATTGTCCATTGTCAATATTTTGATTTATAGATCTATTAATTGAAACTTTTTCAGATGGACTCCATGATGGGCCATTAATTTCATTTATAATGTCATCAAATTCATCTCCAATCTCACTAAAATATTTTTTCCAACTATTAGGTAAGGCAGGATCGTTATTAACAAATTTTACATACATCTCCTCAATAAATGCATTATTGGATTTACTCAAAAAAGCAGTTTTTTTGTAATCAAGATTTTTAGATGAAGACATTATTTATCGTTAATATAAACCTACAAAGAAATTTTTCAATCAGACAATTTATTGAATAATGTTTCTCCAATTTTTGATGGCGAGTTTGCTATAGTTATACCACAATCTTTCATCTTTTTAATTTTATCTTCTGCTCCACCTTTTCCTCCAGAAATTATTGCCCCCGCATGGCCCATTCTTCTTCCTGGAGGAGCTGTAATTCCAGCAATAAAACCCACAATTGGTTTTTTTTATTTTATGATTTTTAATAAATTCTGCAGCTTCTTCTTCAGCAGAACCTCCAATTTCTCCTATCATTAAAATTGACTCTGTTTCTTCATCATTTAAGAATAAATCCAGACAATCAATAAAATTAGTTCCATTTACGGGATCTCCACCTATACCTATACAAGTAGACTGGCCCAAACCATTTTCGGAGGTTTGAGCAACTGCCTCATACGTCAACGTACCTGATCTAGAAACTATACCAACTGATCCTTTTTTGTGAATACTGCCTGGCATAATGCCAATTTTACATTCATCAGGAGTTATAATTCCTGGGCAGTTAGGACCTATCAATCTACTTTTCGATATAGACAATTTTTGTTTTACTTTAAGCATATCTTGGATCGGAATTCCCTCAGTAATACAAACAATTAATTCAATTGAGGCATCTATAGCTTCAATTATAGCAGCTGCAGCAAATTTTGCTGGGACATAAATCATCGTCGCATTCGCACCTTCAGAGTCCTTTGCTTCTTTAACTGTATTAAAAACAGGTAGGTCTAAGTGCTTTTGACCACCTTTTTTTGGTGTGACACCTCCAACTAAATTTGTACCATATTTTAATGCTTGTTCAGAATGAAACGTTCCATGTGATCCAGTAAAGCCTTGGCAAATAACTTTTGTATTTTTATTAATTAGAACTGACATTTACTTAATAGCCTCAACAATCTTTTTTGCTGCGTCATCTAAATTTTCTGCTGAAATTAATTTTAGACCAGAATTATCGAGTATTTCTTTTCCCTCTTTAAAATTTGTTCCAGCAAGTCTTACTACTAAAGGGACATTTATATTAATTTCTTTGGCGGCATCAACAACTCCCTGAGCAAGAACATCACATCTCATTATTCCACCAAAAATATTTATTAAAATTCCTTTAACATTTTTATCTAAAAGAATTATCTTTAGGGCAGCCGAAACTTTTTCTTTTGATGCTCCACCTCCTACATCTAAAAAATTAGCTGGTTCATTTCCATATAATTTAATGATATCCATTGTTGCCATAGCTAAACCTGCACCATTCACCATACAGCCAATACTTCCATCTAACTTTATATAGGCAAGGTCATACTTACTAGCCTCTATTTCGGTTGGATCCTCTTCATTTAAATCTCTAAGTTCTGTTATTTCAGGATGTCTAAATAATGCGTTTGAATCAAAATTTACTTTTGCATCTAAGCAAATAACTTTTTCCTCTTTAGTTAATATTAAAGGATTAACTTCTACCATATTTGCATCAGTACTTGTGAACATTTTATAGATTGATTTAATTAATGAAATCGCTTGATCTTTAATATTGCTATTTAGGTTAAAGATCTTAATAATTTTTTCACAATCATTCTTAGAAATGTCTTCACCAATTTCAACTTTAGTTGTCACAATTTTTTCTGGAGAATTAATTGCAACTTCTTCAATATCCATTCCACCTTGGTCGCTAGATATGAATGCAATTTTAGAACTAGATCTATCAACTAAACATGATAAATAAAACTCTTTATCAATGTTAGAGGATTCTTCCACATATAATCTTTTAACTTGCCGTCCTTCTGGACCTGTTTGATGCGTTATGAGAGTTTTACCTAATAGTTCTTTTGCAGCAGTTGCTAACTCCTCAATTGTATTTAAGATCTTAACTCCACCTGCTTTACCTCTTCCTCCAGCATGAATTTGGGCTTTTAGGACATATTTATTTGTTTTGAGTGATTTAACTTTTTCTAGTAAATCCTCAACAGTTAAAGCAAAAACTCCCTCAGGAACAACTGCTCCATATTTTTTCAATATTTGCTTCGCTTGATGCTCGTGTATATTCATTATTATTTTAAAAGATCAGGGTCTATTTTAGATGCTACCTCCCAAAGAGCTTTTACCGCGTCTATAGAGTGCATAAATTCTTTTTTTTCTTTTTCATCTAGATCAATTTGCTCTATTTTTTCAACACCATCTTTACCCACTATTACTGGTACGCCCGCATAAACATTGTTAACTCCGTATTCACCATTTAATTGTACAGCACATGGTAGTAATTTTTTTTTCATCATTTAAATATGCTTGTGCCATTTGAACACCAGAAGCTGCTGGAGCGTAAAATGCTGAACCTTTTTCTAAATATTTAACAATTTCTGCACCACCATCCCTGGTCCTTTGATTTATTTCTTCTAATCTTTCTTTGGTAATTTTTCCTTCTTTAACTAAATCTAGTAAAGGTTTTCCAGAAATTTTTGTAAATCTTGGCATTGGAACCATAGTATCTCCATGTCCTCCCATTACCATTGAATCTATTTCTTTTACAGGAACATTTAGTTCTAATGATAAAAATAATTTAAATCGTGAACTATCTAAAATTCCCGCCATACCAACAATTTTATTAGCAGGAAGACCAGAGTATTTTTGAAGAGCCATGACCATGACATCTAATGGATTAGTAATGCATATTACAAATGCGTTGGGAGCATTTTCTTTAATCCCTTTAGCTACTTGTTTAATGATTTTTAGATTTATACCTAATAGATCATCTCTACTCATACCTGGTTTTCTTGGCACTCCTGCTGTGATAATGATTACATCTGAGTCTTTAATGTCTTTATAATTGTCAGTTCCGTAAAATTTTACATTAAAACCGTCAACTGATGATGATTGAGCTATATCTAAAGCTTTTCCTTTTGCAATTCCACTTGCAACATCAAACAAAACAACTTCATTTACTAACTCTTTAGTACCAATTAAATGTGCAAGAGTTCCTCCTATTTGACCTGCTCCAATTAAAGAAATTTTTTTTGTCATATTTGAAATTATCTTTTATTGATAACTAATAATTATTCAATAAAAATTTGAAATTTTATTTTAATTATCTTCTGTAAGCTTAGAACATATCGCCATATCTTCAGCTATATAGGACCCTTTGAAGTGAGATTTATTTTTTTCCCAATTTTTTTTACCATCAGCTATGTAATTACTAAATAACTCTTTTCTGTTTTTTTCAGCCTCATCTTGAGCTTGCTCAAGCTTTTTTTCTTCTTCAATAACCTTTAATTCAACAGCTTTAAATAATAAATTATTTGAAATTTCTATAAAATTTTTTGATGAAACTGCATCTAATTTAAGAACTATACCTGACGCATATGCATAAACAGCACTACATCTTTTTAGTAAATATATTTGAGTCAAACCTTTTTCTAAATCTTTTCCATTTAAATATTCTTTTAAAGAGATATTCATCTCAGTTTTTGCAGAATTTGCTAAAAAAAAAGTACTCATAATCATCAAAATAAAATTTATTTTTTTCATGCTAATTAATTTATATTTTACGGACCATAGGCTACTTTAGGTAACCAAGTGACTATATCGGGAAAATTAAATACTATAGCAACTGCTATTACTTGAAGGATAACAAATGGAATTATTCCTTTATAAATATTTGTTATAGAAATTCCTTGGGGAGCAACACCTTTCATATAAAATAAAGCAAAACCAACTGGTGGGGTTATGAATGAGGTTTGCAAAACTACAGCAAACATTACTATAAACCATACTAGATCAACTCCAAGATCCACCATTACTGGCGCCAAAAATGGCAAAATAATTAAAGTAATCTCAATCCAATCTAAAAAAAATCCTAATAAAAATGCAAAAATTAATACTACAATTACAACTCCGTTTGTTCCAAAAGGTAGTGCTTTTAGAGCTCCCTCTATTAGTTCATCACCACCTAAACCCCTTAAAATCAAAGCAAACATCGTAGCTCCAACGAAAAGAGCGAAAATATAAGCTGTAGTATGGGTTGTTTTTCTAATCACAATTTTTAAATCTGCAAATGACAATCTACCCCTTAGTATCGCTAATAATGATGCTCCTAACGCTCCAACTCCAGATGCCTCTGTTGGGGTAGCAATTCCCATAAATATACTTCCTAAGACAGCAACAATTAACAGAGCTGGTGGAATAATAGATTTTAAAACTCCTAAAACTATTTTAAGATCTACTGGTTCAGCATCCTTTGGTAAAGGAGCAGCTTTTGGATTCATATAAGCATAAACAACAATAAAAATTGTATATAATAAACCTAGCAACAATCCTGGAAATACAGCACCCATGAATAAGTCACCAACTGATATTCTTACTTGGTCTCCCATGATAACAAGCATAATGCTTGGTGGAATTAAAATTCCCAATGTACCAGTGGCACAAACTACACCACATGCTAAATTTGGATTGTACTTATTCTTTAACATCAATGGTACACCTAAAATTGTTAGAAGTACAACTGCTGCACCAATAATTCCTGTAGATGCAGCAAGTAAGACTCCTATAAATACAATTGAGATTGCAAGTCCACCCCTTGTTTTTCCAAATAATTTAGACAGGTCGGTCATTAGATCCTCTGCAATACCAGATTTGTCCATCATTATTCCCATAAATATAAACATTGGTAATGCAACTAAAACCCAATTAGCCATTACGCCATAAAGCCTATAGACGACCATGGATGCAAATCCAAAATCTACTCCATAGAAAGTGTCAAATAAGCTATCAGAAAGCATTGAAATAAATATAAATAGGACACCTAAACCACCCATAGTCCAGGCTACAGGAAATCCATAAAATATTAATGATATGAAACTAAAAAATAAGGCAATTGCTAAAAAATATTCAGTAACTAATGAAATCATTTTTTTTCCTCTAGTCCAAATCTAAGTGTTGCAATTATCCTTGTAATTCTGGAAAAACCAGAAATTAACAATAAAAAGAAACTGATTACTAAAAAGCCTTTCACAAACCATCTAGCTGGTAATCCATTGGCTGATGTTGATCTCTCACTTGAGGCCCAGGATAATTCAAAGAAAGGGACTGCGTAATAAAGAACCAAGATTACGAATGGTAAAAATAAAATTAAAATACCAAATAATTCAAACCATAGTTTTTTTCTATAACTTAATCTTTCACTTAATACGTCTACTCTTACATGGGAGTCAACTATATATGTTGAAGATAAACCAATTAACCAACCTATACAATAAAGATGCCATTGCAGTTCCTCCAGTTCAATCATTCCATTTCTAAAGACATATCTTAAGACTACATTTAAAATGATAACTGCAATTAATATTACCCAAAACCAATTAAAAACTTCACCAATCTGTAATACAAAATTATCTATTTTTTTTGTTATAGTTGTATGTCGAAGTGGCAATTTTTTATCAAGAGAGCTTTGAACAGAGGCAAAATCTTTAGACATAATTTTTTTCCTTTAAAACAAAAGCAGCCGGTAAAACCGGCCGCTCTCATTATTATAATCAACTTTTTAAGTATTAAATACTAAAAGTTTCGAGGTAAATATCCCCATTTTTGCCAAACATCGTACTCTTTCATGAATGCTTGTTGAGAAGCCCATACTTTTGCAAAGTCTGCGTCTTTAGCAGATTCTTCTTTCATTACTCTAGCACTAACTTTTTGTAGCTCTCTCAATACACTATCAGGCAATCTAGCAGCTGTTACACCTTTAGAAGGAAAACTTCCAATTTGTTTTCCTTGTAAAAATTCACCAGTTGTTATTGCTCTCATAGCTGCTGCTGTACAAGCCATCTCGAATAAAGCTTGGTCAGCTTTACCCATTTTTTTCCATAAATCTAAATTGATCATGAAATGAGTTGACGTTGATACTTGGTGCCAACCTGGGAAAAGGTTGAACTTAGTGATTTTATGGAAACCTAATACTTCATCAATAGCAGGCATAGAATATTCTGTTGCATCTAGAGTTCCTTTTTCTAGAGCTGCAAAAATCTCTCCACCAGCCATCAAAGTAGCAGATGCTCCAATTTCATTTAAAACCATTCCTCCTAAACCTGAGAAACGAATTTTTAAACCTTTAAGATCTGCTAGGCTAGTTATAGGATTTCTATACCAACCAGCTGTTTCAGGTCCAATTGTACTACACAACAAAACTTGAATATTTTGTTTGTTGTATATTTCATTAGCTAACTTAGCACCTTCACCTTCAAACCACCAAGCTGCATATTCCCATGGCTCCATACCAAAAGGCACTGCTGCAAATAATACAGCTGCAGGTATTCTTCCTTGGTCGTATGCCATGTAGTTGTAAGCTGCAGGCAAGTCACCTTTACTAATTGAAGGTGAGATTTCTAATGGTGGAAGTATCTTTCCAGGTTCATAAACCTTAAGTTTAATTCTACCATCAGTCGCTCTATCTAATGTATCTGATAAACGTGCAACAGGATCACCTAGTGCAGGCCAACCAGTATTAAAAGTAGACTGTACTTTCCATCTAATTTTTTCTGCTGCAGTAACTTGTTGTAATGAAAAAGTTATCATTAAAGCAAATACAGCAAAAAAAACTGATAGATGTTTTTATTAGTTTTTTCATTTTCCCCTCTCTGTTTTGAGTTGTCTTAAAATTAAAAGAACATTCCCAACTCATTTTAGAATGCTCTCCATGCTTTTCCGTAAAGATCAATCATCTCATTTACAGAAGGCACTCTTGGATTGAGGTTTGGCGCACCTGAAACTTCTGCATCAGTTGCCATATTTTTTAACTTTTCCTCAAAATTTTTTTTCATTAATCCCAAACTTTTTCATTGATGGTACATCGAAGTCTTTATTCATTTTATAAAGACCTTTAATCAATTTTTCGCAAGCAATATCATCTTCATCGTCTTGAGAAGCAAAGTTTCCTGCTCTACTACAATCAGCATATCTACTTTTTGCGTGATCAATTGAAAACTCAGTTATAGTAGGTAATAACATTGCATTACTTAATCCATGAGGGATCTTGAAATTACTTCCTAAAGGTCTGCTCATGCCATGGACCAAACATATTGATGCATTTGAAAATGCTAAGCCTCCTAAAGTTGCAGCAAGCATTAATCCTTCTCTTGCTTTCAAATCTTTAGGATCTCTATCAACTGCATAAATATTTTGTGTTACAAGTCTTATTGTATCTAATGCCATCCTATCGGAAAATAGCGTAGCTTTTTTACTAACGTATGCTTCAATTCCATGGGTTAATGTATCGATAGCACTATCAATAGTTAATCTTCTTGGTTTTGATAAAGTTAAATCATAATCTACTATTGCACAAGTTGGGACAAATCCTTCACCCCTACATGATATTTTTTCATTATTTTTTGAGTCTATAATTACAGCGTGATGAGTGACCTCTGATCCTGTTCCTGCTGTAGTTGGTATACCAATAATTGGTAAACCCTTTTTATTAAATATTGATGGTGGTTTATAATCTTGAATATTTTTACTATATTTTGCCATGGCTGCGATTGCTTTCGCAGTATCTATTGGGCTACCTCCTCCAAAGCCTATTACGGCTTCATTCTTACATTTTTCTAAAAAGTTAATCCCCTTTAAAACTATTTCATCTGTTGGATCGGGAACGGTATCATCAAAAACATTAGATTTTAATCTAGCTTTACTTAATATATCTTGAAGTTTTTTTACATAACCAAATTCAACCATTTGTTTATCTGTAACAATTAAATAAGATTTTATCGGATTTAAAATTTTTAAAATTTCTGGAAGCTCATTTAAGCTACCTTTGCCAATTTGCATATATCTTGGCACACAAATTCGAACATTCTCTCTTTTGATCAAAGCAGAACTCTCCTTTATTTTTAACTAATCTAAGCTTATGTAAATTTAGGAGTCAACAACGTATAAGCTTTAATTGATAATATTTTTCTCATTTAAGGAATACATATTGTAATCAAAAAAAACATGCTATACTTGATTTAAAATTTTAATGAAAATAGTTAACCATTTTATTGACGGGAAAATTTATAGTGATCCACAATCTAGAAAAGGACCAATATTTAATCCTGCAATTGGTGAACAGATTGCTGAAGTAGAATTAGCAAGTAAATCTACAGTAGAAAAAGCAATTAAAAGTTCTTCAAAAGCGTTTTTAAAATGGTCTAGAACGACGCCTATTAATAGAGCTAGAATTTTATCTAAATATAAAGATCTATTAATTCAGAATATGGAAGAATTAGCTGTAATGGTCTCAGAACAGCATGGTAAAACGATCGCAGACGCAAAAGGTTCAATACAAAGAGGTATAGAAGTAGTGGAGTACGCTACAGGGATTACAGACTCTCTAAAAGGTGACCATTCAGCAAATGTTGGTACTAATGTTGACTCACATACTATAAGACAACCTCTTGGAGTTTGTGCAGGTATAACTCCATTCAATTTTCCAGCAATGGTGCCAATGTGGATGTATCCAGTTTCTATAGCATGTGGAAATACATTTGTTTTAAAACCTTCAGAAAAAGATCCAAGTTGTCCAATGCGGTTGGCTGAAATAGCAATTGAAGCAGGATTTCCTCCGGGTGTCTTAAATGTCGTAAATGGTGATAAAGAAGCCGTCGATACCCTGCTTGAAAATAAAACTGTACAAGCAATTAGTTTTGTTGGGTCTACTCCAATAGCAGAATATGTTTATCATACAGGAACAAAGAACAATAAAAGAGTCCAAGCACTAGGTGGTGCAAAAAACCATATGGTTATAATGCCCGATGCAGATGTCAATAAAACAACTGATGCAATTATAGGATCAGCTTTTGGTTCAGCAGGGGAAAGATGTATGGCAATCTCTGTCGCAGTTTGTGTTGGAAAACAGACTAAAGAAAAAATAAAAACAAAATTATTAGAGGAAACTGCGAAACTTAATGTTGGACCGTATACAGATGAAAAAAGTGATTTTGGTCCATTAAATAATAAAGCACATTTTGAAAAAGTTTTAGGATATATAGATACTGGAGAGAAAGAAGGAGCAAAACTTTTGTCTGACGGTAGAAATTTTAAAAAACAAGGATATGAAAATGGTTATTTTGTTGGTCCGACTATTTTTGATGATGTAAAGCCTGACATGAAAATTTATAAAGAAGAAATTTTCGGTCCAGTGTTAAGTATGATGACTACAGAAACATATGAAGAGGCACTAAACTTGGTTAATGATCATGAACTTGGTAATGGAGCAGCAGTTTTTACAAAAAGCGGTAATATTGCAAAACACTTTACGGAAAATGCTAAAATTGGGATGATTGGAGTAAACGTTCCTATTCCTGTTCCTGTTGCATATCATAGTTTTGGAGGCTGGAAACGATCGTTGTTCGGAGACCATTCAATGCATGGCCCAGAAGGAGTTAGATTCTACACTAAACTTAAGACCGCAACAGTGACTTGGGTTGAAGATAATGCAGGCCCAGAGTTTACAATTCCAGTTTTGTCTTAAATTTTTTCAGAGGGGAAATTTAAATGACAGAAACCACTAGTAGAACATCACCTAGAAGAATATTAAATATATTAGAAGAAATAATAGTTGACCCTGATAATTTTACTGCAAAAAAAATTTCTCACAAATTAAAAATACCTTTACCAACTATTTATAGACATATTGAGACTTTATGTGAGGAGAAATATCTAGTAGCAAGTAGTGCTCGAAAATATTTACCTGGTCCAAAAATGAGAAATTTAATATTAAAAAGCTTGCCTTATGAACCAAATTTTACTTTAAGAAGATCTTACTTAAGAAAGTTAACTAATGACATTGAGGAAACAGTCAGTCTATCAATGCCAATAGGAACTAAACTTGTTTATTTTGATAGAATAGAATTTCATTGGCCCATGCAATTGAATTTAGAGGCAGGAGATCATCTTCCGCTACATGCATCTGCATCTGGGAAATTATATTTATCTTCGATAGAGGAGAGTAAAGTAATTCAAATTTTTAGAAATATTAAAACACCTAAAACAGCTAGAAATACTATTACTGAAATTTCCCAATTCAAAAAAGAATTAAAAAAAATTAGAAATCAGGGATATGCTTTTGATGACGAGGAGTGGTTTAATGGTATGGTTGGTCTTTCTGTTCCAATTTCAAATGCAAATAATGAATTATGTTTTTGTTTATCTACACATACAGCCAAAAGTAGAAAGGATATAAATGATCTTAAACAAATTTTATCTATAATGCTAACATCTGCAAATAATCTGAAAAAAGTTTTATTTAAAGATTAGATGTAGCTAACATCTTTTTAATTTCAGCAATAGCTTTAGCTGGATTAAGACCTTTAGGGCAAGCACTGGTACAATTCAAAATAGTATGACACCTATAAAGTTTTAGTTCGTCTGCTACTTTTTTTAATCTAGCTTCCCTCTCACTGTCTCTGCTATCTATAATCCACCTATAAGCTTGAAGTAAGACAGCTGGACCTAAGTACTTATCTCCATTCCACCAATAACTTGGACAAGATGTTGAACAACATGCACACATAATACACTCATAAGCGCCATCAAGTTTTTCTCTATCTTCTTTAGATTGTATAATTTCTTTAGTTTCAGATTTCGAGTTTGATTTTAGCCATGGTTCTATTGATTTATATTGTTTATATAATCCGTCTAAATCACCTATAAGATCTTTTTTCACCTTTAGATGAGGCAAAGGATAAATATCTATATCTCCATCTATTTCAGAATGTGGAGTTGTACATGCTAAACCATTTTTTCCACCCATATTCATCGCACATGATCCGCAAACTCCATGAGCACAAGATCTTCTATAAGCCAAAGTTGGGTCAATTTCATTTTTTATTTTATTGAGAACGTCTAACACTTTTGAGGGACAATTATCCATATCAACTTCATAAGTATCAATTCTAGGATTACCTCCACTTGAAGGGTCCCATCTGTAAACATTCACTTTTTTTAAATTTTTAGAACCTGTTTTGTCTTTAAAATATTTACCTTTTATAACTGTTGAGTTTTTAGGTAAATTTAATTGAACCATTAATAAATTCGCTCTTGTGGTGGAAAATATTGCACATCATTTGTAAGAGTAGATTTATGAACATCTCTATAACTTATTTTAGTCTCTTTACCATCACACCAAGCAAGCGTATGTTGCATGAATTTATCATCATCTCTCTTAGGATAATCCTCTCTTGCGTGAGCTCCTCTACTTTCTTTTCTGTGATAAGCAGAATCCACTGTGGTTACTGCTTGTCTTATTAAATTATCGAACTCTAAAGTCTCAACTAAATCTGTATTAAAAATCAATGATTTATCTTTTACTGAAATAGAGCTCATATCATCATAGGTTTTTCTAATTTGCTCAACTCCCTCTTTTAAATTTTTTTCAGTTCTAAATACTGCGCATTTTGATTGCATTGTCTTTTGCATCGAAAGTCTAAGCTCGGCAGTACTGTTTTCACCGTTAGCGTTTCTTAAATTATCAAATCGATCTAAACATTTTTGAGTTTCTGTCTCACTAATCTCTTCATGAGGCATTCCTGGTTTAATTAATTCAGCGGCCCTTTTGGCAGCAGCTCTTCCAAAAACTACTAAATCTATTAATGAGTTAGAGCCTAGCCTATTAGCACCATGAACAGATACACACGCTGCCTCCCCAATTGCCATCAATCCAGGTACTGTTTTTTCAGATCCATTTACTGTTAATACCTCTGCTTTGTAATTAGTTGGTATCCCTCCCATATTATAATGAACTGTGGGTACAACTGGAATTGGCTCTTTCGTTACGTCAACATTTGCAAATAATCTAGCTGCCTCAGTTATACCTGGTAACCTAGAGTCAATAACTTCTTTATCTAAGTGGCTTAAATGTAAATGAACATGGTCACCATCCTTTCCTACTCCACGACCTTCATTTATTTCTATGGACATTGATCTGCTCACAACATCCCTTGAAGCTAAATCTTTAGCTTTTGGTGCATATCTTTCCATAAATCTCTCTCCTTTAGAATTTACTAAGTATCCACCTTCGCCTCGAACTCCTTCTGAAATTAAAGTTCCATGACCGTAAATTCCAGTTGGATGAAATTGTACAAATTCCATATCTTGTAAAGGTAACCCTGCTCTTAAAACCATAGCATTACCATCCCCAGTACATGTATGTGCAGATGTTGCTGAATAATATACTTTGCCATAACCCCCAGTAGCAATTATTACTGCATGTGATCTAAATCTGTGAATAGTGCCGTCGTTTAAGTTCCAAGCTATAAGCCCTTTGCATTCCCCATCTTTCATTAATAAATCTAATGCAAAATACTCAATAAAAAATTCTGTTTTATGTTTTAAAGCTTGACCATACAAAGTGTGAAGAATTGCATGACCTGTTCTATCAGCTGCAGCACAGGTTCTTTGTACAATTCCATTGCCATAATTTTTTGTCATTCCGCCAAATGGTCTTTGGTAAATTTTTCCATCTTCAGTTCTACTGAAAGGGACGCCGTATTTTTCCAACTCAATAACTGCTTTTGGTGCCTCTTTACAAAGATACTCTATGCTATCTTGGTCGCCTAACCAATCTGCACCTTTTACAGTATCATACATGTGCCAACGCCAATCATCTTCGCCCATATTACCAAGAGCTGCTGAGATACCACCTTGTGCAGCTGAGGTATGACTTCTAGTAGGAAATACTTTAGAAATACATGCGGTCTGCAATCCAGCTTCACTTAACCCAACCGCAGCTCTCAAACCAGATCCACCTGCTCCCAATACTACTACATCATACTCATGATCTATAATTTTATAAGAACTCATAATAATGTTAATAATATAATTGTAATTAATGGAATTACCACCGAAGAGACGAATAAAAACCTGTTTGCGACATTTTTTTTTTTATAATTCTTTATATAATCCTCAAAAACCTCACTAATACTAAGTGCTGAAAAAAAATAAGCATTTACTATGAAAATACTGAATAAAAACTTTGAAAAAGGCTCATTATAAAAATTTACTACTATTTCAAAATTTTGATCATAAATAGCGATAAAATTAATAACGAACCAAATCATCAATGGAACTAGCAAAGCCCCACTCACTTTTAAAAAGATCCATTTTTTTGTTGCTTTAATCATTTAAATAAAATTTTTTCCAATTAAATAAAAGAAAATTGTTAAAACTATTGATCCAATTATAACTATCAATCCAGTTATTTTTGATGTACGCAATTCAAAACCATAACCAAGATCCATAATTAAATGTCTTACCTCACTTAATATCTGGAAAGAAAAAGACCATGTAAGACCTAAAATAAAAAATTTTCCTAATAATGAACTTAAAAAATATTTCATTACTTCGTAATTGCTTTCACCAAGAAGAAGTAAAGAAGCCCAAATACAAATTATAGTTATTAATATAATGTTAATTATACCGGTTATTCTATGAGTTATTGAAACTAAAGATGAGATGTGCCATCTATAAATCTGAATATGGGGAGAAAGTGGTTTTTTATCTTCCATAAAAATTATTTTTAATTAAAGTTTCTGCAATTTCAACAGAGTTTAAAGCAGCACCTCTTAAAAGATTATCAGAAACAATCCATAAATTTAATCCATTTTTAATAGTTTTATCTTCTCTAATTCTTGAAATAAAAGTTTCATCTCTACCCTCTGCATCAACTGGAGTTGAATAGCCGCCATCAGATCGCTCGTCAACTACTTTACACCCCTCAAAATTGTCTAAGGCCTCCTTAACTTGTTTTAAGGTAAATGGTTTCTCGAATTGAATATTGACAGACTCTGAGTGAGAAACTGAAACTGGTATTCTTACGCAAGTGGCTGTTAAGTCTATTTTTGAGTCTAAAATTTTTTTAGTTTCATTGGTCATTTTAATTTCTTCTTTTGTGTATCCATCATCAGAAAAAACATCAATATGTGGAATAATATTAAATGCTATTTGTTTAGTAAAGTTTTTGGAACTAACTTTCTTCTTATCTAAGATTAATTTAGTTTGCTCGAGGAGTTCATCCATAGGAGCTTTGCCACCGCCTGAAACTGATTGATAAGTTGAAACAACTAGTCTTTTTATTTTAAATAAGTCATGAAGAGGTTTCAGGGCAATCACAAGCTGTGCTGTTGAGCAATTTGGATTTGCAATAATATTTTTTTTTATTTTATTTAAATCATTTGAGTTTACTTGTGGCACTATAAGAGGAACATCTGGATCCATCCTATAATAACTTGAATTGTCAATTACCAAAGAACTTTTAGCAGCTTTAGCGGCAAATTTTTCTGAAATTTTTTTTCCAGCAGCAAAAAAAATAATTTTTGCTTTTGAGAAATCAAAATTCTCTAAGTTAGTAACCGTATATTCTTTGCTTTTAAAAAAAATTTTAGTGCCAACACTTTTTGATGAGGCTAATAAAAATATATTATTAAAAGATATGTTCTTTCTTTCTAATACTTCTAAAGTTTTTCTTCCAACATTTCCTGTTGCTCCTACAATTGCGATATTCATGATTAAAGTTTTATACTAGATGAAAGGTAAATCGCAAACTGTTCCTACATATATTTTTTCGTCGATTTCTATTCTAAATTGATCCTTTTTTTGCCAGTAGGGTTTATTGATCATTGCAATCCCAATAACTTTTTTAAAAGTTGGGGAGTAAGCTGCTGATCTAACATATCCAATTATATTATTATTATCATCATATAAAGTTTTCTCACAATACATATCAATTTTATTATGATCAATTTTTACACCCATTAATTTTCTGTTTATACCATTTTGTTTAATCTCGATGAGCTTTTCTTTTCCTAAAAAATTAACGTTAGACTCTAAATTTATAAATCTATCAAAATTTGCCTCAAAAGGATTATCTCTATTATCAAAATCGTTCCCGTAAGATAACAAAGCAGACTCAATTCTTTCAATTAGATTTGGACATCCTGCTTTAACATTATATTCTGCTCCATACTCAAAAAGATAATCATATAAATCTTGACCAGCAGTATTGTCTTCAACGTAAATTTCATAACCACCTTGTTTTGACCATCCTGATCTTGCAACGAAATATTTCTTTCCTCTAAAATCAAAATATTTAAAATTAAAAAACTTCAATTCTCTTATTTCTTCACCGAATAACTTAGACATTAAATCGTCTGAAAGCGGACCTTGTACTGCTAAAATATTTACATTTGGTTCTTTAATTTCTACTTTAAATTTATTTCCAGCTGCTAGTCCTTTAGCAAAAAAAATTACATCAGAGTCTGCAATAGAAAGCCACCACTTATCCTCAGCTAATTTATTAATTATTGGGTCATTTACCAAAAAACCCTCATTGTCAATTAAAGGGGCGTAATAGCATCTACCAATTTTTGATTTTGATAAATCTCTACAGGTCATTAATTGAACTAATTCTGATGAGTCTTTCCCTGTTATTTCAACTTGTCTTTCTGCGGCAACATCCCAGACCTGCACAAATTTTTTTAGATGTTTGTAATCAGACTCCAAAGATTTAAAAGTTGCAGGTAATAACATATGATTATAAACTGTGTAGCTACTTACGCCGTGTGACTCTATCCTATCAGTGTAAGGAGTGCTTCTTAACCTTCTTGATTTTATAATTGGAAAATTTTTCATTTTTTAAAAGTATAGACCTTGTCTACTATTTCAGGTAATTTTTCAATATTAAATATAGTTACTTATTAGAATTTTTTTCTTAATTCAAATTTTTGGATTTTACCGGTAGAAGTTTTTGGTAACTCACAAAAAACCACTTGTTTTGGAACTTTAAACCCAGCCAATGTTTCTTTGCAAAAATCAATTAAATCTTTTTCACTAACGGGTTTATCTTTAACCATTTCGATAAATGCGCATGGAACTTCGCCCCACTTTTCATCAGGTTTGGCCACTACAGCGGCAATAGATACTGAAGGATGTTTCGCTAGTGTATTTTCAATTTCTATCGAAGATATATTTTCCCCTCCTGAAATAATTATATCTTTTGATCTATCTTGAATTTTTACATAGCCATCGGGATGAATTACAGCTAAATCTCCTGAATGAAACCATCCCCCTGCCATAGCTTTTTCTGTAGCCACTTTGTCTTTAAAGTACCCCTTCATAACTACATTGCCTCTAAGCATAATTTCACCCATTGTTTTTCCATCTTTTGGAACCTCTTTCATCGTTTCAGGATCCATAATAGTGGCACCCTCGAGATTAGGATACCTTACACCTTGTCTGGCCTTAATTTCATTCTGTTTGTCTTCATCGAGTTCGTTCCACTCATTATTCCAAGCACATTGAGTAACATGACCATAAGTTTCTGTTAAACCATAAACATGCATTACTTCAAATCCAAGTGTTTTCATTTTTTTAAAAATTATACTTGGTGGGGGAGCTCCAGCTGTCAGAACGTGGACTTTCTGTTTTAATTTTTTTTTTTCACTTTCAGGAGCACCTGTGATCATATTTAAAACTATGGGAGCTCCACCGAAATGGGTGATGTCATACTCATCTATTAATTGAAAGATTTTTTTTATATCTATATTTCTAAGGCAAATTGTTCTTCCATTTAGCATTGGGACAGTCCATGGATAACACCAACCATTACAATGAAACATTGGAACAACAGTTAAAAAATTTAATCTATTAGGCATATTCCATGCAACTGCACTTCCAGTAGACATAAGGTATGAACCTCGATGGTGATACACAACTCCTTTTGGATTTCCAGTTGTTCCTGAAGTATAACTTAATGATATAGCTTGCCATTCATCATCAGGCATTTTCCATTTATAATCATCATCACCTGTTTTTAAAAAACTCTCATATTCTAATTCACCAATTTTTTCTAATTTAGATTGGTCTGCAAACTGGTCATTGATATCAATTATTATAATTTTTTTATCCAATTTATTTAAAGCTTTTTTAACTTCTATGTGCAGCTGTCTATCTACAACTAATACTTTTGCATCACTGTGATTTAAAATATAAGAGATGGTATTAGCATCCAATCTAATATTTATAGTATTTAAAACTGCTCCTGTCATGGGAACTGAATAATGAGCTTCAAAAATTTCTGGTGTGTTAAAAGCTAAAAAAGAAACTGTATCACCTTTGCTTACCCCTATTTTTTCTAATGCACTTGCAAATTTGGTAACTCTTTTATAAATATCACTCCAAGTATATTTTCGGTCTTCATAAACAAGAGCCTCATAATTGGGGTAAATATCCTTTGCTCTTTCTAAAAAAGACAAAGGCGTTAAAGGAACATAATTAGCTTTATTTTTATTTAAATTTGTTTCGAAATGGTTCACTTTAATTAAATTTAAAATTCATTATATTGGAGCTTCCTGAGATAGCAGTTTTATAGTGTTGTTCAGCTCTAGGTAAAATTTTATCAAAATAAAATTTTGCTGTATTAATTTTATCATCATAAAATTTTTGATTTTCCTCATAATAATTAAAACTTACATTGAGAACCTTAACCCAAGCAAATGCTACTGATATGTAACCAAGAGTCTTTAAATAATCATTAGCGGCAGCACTTACATCATCTTTATTGGTCTCAATTCTTTTAATTGTCCACTCACTAAACTTTTTTAAAATATCCAAATAATGATTAAATTCTTTCACAAATGGCATTACTTTCTCATTATTTGTGTCGGTTTCAGATTTAATGAGATCTAAAAATTTGTTAATTATGTTTCCATTTTTATTTGATAATTTTCTAAAAACTAAGTCAGCAGCTTGTACTGAATTTGTTCCCTCATAAATTGGGGTAATCCGATTATCTCTATATAATTGCTCTATACCTTGATCTTTTGTATAACCATATCCTCCAAATATTTGCATTGCATCACTGGTAATTTCCATTCCTAAATCTGAAAATAAAGATTTTACAACTGGTGTCATTAGTGAAACCATATCTGATGCATCTTGTTTAATGTTCTGATCATTATGGTTTAAGCTCACCTCAGTTTGTTGTGATAACCAAAAACATAAGGCTCTTTCTCCTTCAATTATTGACTTCATATTTAATAAAGTTTTCCTAATATCTGCATGTTCAATAATAGAATCAGCACTTCCATTTTGAGATTTATTATTATTGCTTTTTCCTTGCTTTCTATCTTTAGCATAACTTAAAGAATTCTGATAAGCGATTTCTGAAACTCCTAAACCTTGAATCCCAACGACTATCCTCTCTAGATTCATCATTGTGAACATTTGACTTAGTCCTTTATTTTTCGGGCCAATCATATATCCAACAGAGTCATCAAAATTTAAGACACAAGTCGCTGAACCTTTAATACCCATTTTTGACTCTATTGAACCTGTAGATATTCCATTCCTCGCACCAATCGCTCCGTCTTCTTTTACAATAAATTTTGGTACTAAAAATAAACTAATTCCTTTAGTTCCTTTAGGTGAATCTACTGCTCTAGCAATCACCAAATGAATAATATTTTCTGTTAAATCATGATCACCGGAGGTAATAAATATTTTTTGACCTGAAATTTTATATGTTCCATCTGATTGCTCTACAGCTTTAGTTTTAAGTAACCCCAAATCGGTACCACATACTGGTTCGGTCAAGCACATTGTACCACTCCACTTACCCTGAACCATTTTTGGAAGAAATTTATCTTTAATTTCATCTGTTGCATGATGATGAATACAGTTATATGCACCAAGAGTTAACTCACTATAAAGCTTAAATGCCAAACTAGCTGATGATATCATTTCATCAAAAAAAGCACTTACAGTTCTAGGCATTCCTTGTCCACCATATTTTGGATCACAAGATAATGAGGTCCAGCCATCTTCAATATATTTTTGATAAGCCTCTTTATAACCAGGAGGAGTTCTTACAATACCATTTTCTAAAATTGCAGGACTTTCATCTCCTGCTTTTGCAAGTGGTAAAATTAAATTTTGATTTATCTTTGCAGCCTCCTCTAATATATCTTTGACTAGATCAGGACTGACTTCTTTGTACTTTTCTAATTCATTATAATTTTTGTTATCTCTCAATTTTTCAAAAAGAAACATCATATCTTCAACTGGTGCTGTATAGGTTGGCATAATATAAGTTTAAAATAATTAATTAATTATTGCAATTTTGAAATTATCGCATCACCCATTTGTGATGTTGATACTTCCTTCATACCCTTAGATAAAATATCTTTGGTTCTTAGACCCTCATTTAATACGTTTTGAACTGCTTTTTCTAGCTCTTCTGCCTCTTTATCAAGTTCTAATGAATATCTTAAAGCCATTGCAAAACTAAGTATTGTGGCAATGGGGTTAGCAACCCCCTTTCCCGCTATATCTGGTGCAGAACCATGAATGGGTTCATACATTGCTCTCATCTCTCCATCCTTATTTTTAGCTCCTAAAGATGCTGAAGGTAAAAGACCTAATGATCCTGTTAACATTGATGCCTGATCAGACAACATATCTCCAAATAAATTATCAGTTACAATTACATCAAATTGTTTTGGATTTCTTAATAACTGCATGGCACAGTTATCTGCAAGCATATGGTTTAACTCTACATCTTTATACTCCCTTTCATGTAAAGCTTGTACCTCCTCTTTCCAAAGTTGGCCTGCCTCCATAACATTTGACTTTTCACAAGAAGTTACTTTATTTGACCTTTTTTTTGCTAAATCGAAAGCAATTTTTGCTACTCTAATTATTTCACTGCTTGTATAAGTATGAGTGTTAATTCCTTTTCGTTCACCGTTTTCTATAGGTTTAATGCCACGAGGTTCACCAAAATATATCCCACCTGTCAATTCTCTTACTATCATTATATCTAGACCTGAAACGATTTCTGGTTTTAATGTTGATGCGTCAACCAATTGCTTAAAACATATCGCTGGTCTCAAATTAGCAAATAATTTTAATTCTTTTCTTAATTTTAATAAAGCTCTTTCAGGTTTTTTTGAAAATTCTACATTATCCCATTTGGGACCTCCTACAGCGCCCAACATTACTGCAGCACTTTCTAATGCTTTATAAAAAACTTCATCTGTAATTGGAGTTCCATGTTTATCAAATGAACAACCTCCCGCAAGATCCTCATCAATTTCAAAATCAAGAGATTTTTTATTATTAAACCAAGTAATTATTTTTTTTACCTCGCTAATAACTTCTGGACCTATACCATCTCCAGGAAGTAATAGAATTTTTCTTTTTTTTACCTTAATCATTAAAAATCCATGGCTTTTCGCTTTTCAAGATTTTTTCAAAATCTTTGATTTTTTCAGTTTTTTTTAAAGAAAGTGCAATATCATCCAAGCCTTCTATGAGACATTTTTTTTTAAAAGAGTCTATTTGAAATTTTATTTCATTATTTCCATAAATTACCTTTTCCTCAAAAAGATCTACTGAAATTTCCTCTTTTCGATTAGCATACTCAGAAAGTTCTTTAATTTTTTCATCATTAAGAATGATAGGCAAAATTCCATTTTTAAAACAATTATTATAAAAAATATCTGCAAAACTAGAACTTATTACACAAGTAATACCAAAGTCTAATAATGCCCATGGAGCATGTTCTCTAGATGAACCACAACCAAAATTTTTTCCTGCAATCAAAATTTTAGAATTATTAAATGGAGTTTGATTTAAAATAAAATCACTATTTTCTTTACCCTGATCATCATATCTCATCTCAAAAAATAAATTTTTTCCTAAACCTGTTCTCTTAATTGTTTTTAAGAACTGCTTTGGAATTATCATATCAGTATCTATGTTAACTATAGGTAGATATGCTGGAATGCTTTTTAGCGTATTGAATTTTTGCATTCTAATTTTGGTACTTTCTTACATCGTCAAGATTGCCTGAAATAGCGGCTGCAGCGGCCATACCTGGGCTTACTAAATGTGTTCTTCCACCTCTTCCTTGTCGTCCCTCAAAGTTTCTATTAGATGTTGAGGCGCATCTTTCTTCCGGTTTTAGTTTATCAGCATTCATAGCTAGACACATTGAGCACCCTGGCTCTCTCCATTCAAATCCAGAATTAATAAAAATTTTATCTAACCCCTCTTGCTCAGCTTGTTCTTTTACCAATCCAGAGCCAGGTACTACCATCGCATGAACATGGGAGGCTATTTTTTTATCTTTTAAGATTTTTGCTGCCTCTCTTAAATCTTCTATTCTTCCATTAGTGCAACTACCAATAAAAACTTTATCTATTTTAATATCTTTTGCTGCCATATTTGGTTTTAGTCCCATATAATTCAAAGATCTTTCTAATGAATTTTTTCTATCTTCATCTTTTTCGTTGTTTGGGTTTGGTACATTTTCATCTATTGTAATTACATCTTGAGGTGATGTTCCCCAAGTTATCATGGGTAAAATTTCATCTGCTTTAAGATTAACCTCTTTATCAAATTCTGCGCCATCATCAGTATTTAAACTTCTCCAATAGTTTAGTGCTTTATTCCAGTTATCTCCTTTAGGGGACATTGGCTTACCTTCTAAATATTCAAAGATTTTTTCATCTGGAGCTATTAGTCCTGCTCTGGCTCCACCTTCAATCGTCATATTACAAATTGTCATTCTTTGCTCAACACTCAATGACTTTATCAGATCCCCCGCGTATTCTATAACACATCCTGTTCCACCTGCTGTTCCTATTTTACCTATTATCTGAAGAATTACATCTTTAGAAGTAACACCTAATGGAAGTTTACCACTGACATTAATTCTAAAATTTTTTGCTTTTTTTTGAACTAAGGTTTGTGTTGCTAAAACGTGTTCTACTTCTGATGTTCCAATTCCAAATGCTAAAGCACCGAATGCACCATGTGTAGCTGTATGGCTATCACCACAAACAATTACTGTGCCAGGTTGAGTAAAACCTTGCTCAGGACCTATAATATGAACTATACCTTGTCTTTTGTCATTCATACCAAATAATTGAATACCAAATTCTTTACAATTATTTTCTAATGTATCAACTTGAACTTTAGACTCATGATCAGAAATTCCTATAGATCTATCAGTTGTTGGAACATTATGATCTGCAACCGCTAAAGTTAATTTTGGGTGTCTAACCTCCCGTCTTGAATTTCTAAGACCCTCAAATGCTTGGGGACTAGTTACCTCATGAACTAAGTGTCTATCAACAAATAACAAAGCTGTTCCATCAGGTTGCTGATCAACTAAATGATTTTTCCAAATTTTATCGTAAAGAGTTTGAGACATTGAAAAAAAAATTATTTTTTTTCTGAAGCACTTTCAAGTTTTTTTTCAGTTTTTAATGCGTCTTTTTTAACATCAACTTCTGAGTTTTCAGGCTTTTTAGCTTCAGTCTTAATTTTTTCACCTTTTTGAGCTTCTTCTTTGGGTGTTTCATCTTTTTTTGGTGCTGTATCAGATTTAATAACTGGTTCTGAAGAAATGGGTGCTAAATTATCTTCAGTTGCTGACTCAGGTTTTACATCAATATCAATACCAATTTTTTTTCTTATTTTTTCAGCTATTCTTGCTGATTTTCCTGTTCTATCTCTTAAATAATAAAGTTTAGCTCTTCTGACTTTTCCAGATCGAATGACTTTTATTGAATCAATTAATGTACCATACAAAGGAAAAGTTCTTTCAACACCTTCTCCAAAAGAAATTTTTCTGACTGTAAAAGAAGAGTTTAAGTCTCGATTTTTTTTAGCTATACAAACACCCTCGAAATATTGAATTCTCTCCTTTTTACCCTCTGTTATCCTCACTCCAACTTTAACAACATCTCCTGGGAAAAATGCTGGGATTTTTTTTTCAGAAAGAATTTTTTTTACATTGTGCTTGTTTATTTCCTCTATCGTTTTCATGTTAATATTTTGCAATTTAATCTTTCTTATATTTTTGCCATAAATCTGGTCTTCGGACGCGTGTTATAGCCTCTGATTGGGATAAACGCCAGTCTTTAATTTTATTGTGATCACCAGATAATAAGACATCTGGTACCGATTTTTCCTCCCAAACTTGAGGTTTTGTGTATTGAGGATACTCTAAAAGACCATTTCCAAAAGTTTCTTCAGAAACTGATTTATCATTTCCTAATACTCCAGGTAAAAGCCTTAAAATACTATCAATTACAATTAAAGCTGCAGTTTCTCCACCAGACAATACATAATCTCCCACACTTAATTCCTCTATATTTCTTGTAGCCAAAATTCTTTCATCAACACCTTCAAAATGCCCGCAAATTAGCGAAAATGATTTTTCTTTTGATAAGTCTTGTGCAAGCTTTTGATTAAATATCTTACCTCTGGGTGAAAGATAAAAAATTCTATCTTCTTTATTAACATTTTTATCAATTGAATTTGCTAAAACATCTGGTTTTAATAACATTCCAGTCCCACCACCATAAGGAGTATCATCAACTGTTTTATGTTTATCTGTTGCTGCATCTCTTATATTAATCACATTTAGACTCCATAATTTTTCCTTCATTGCTTTACCATAAAGGCCTTTATTTAATGGCCCAGGAAAAATTTCTGGATAAAGTG
>CABYHH010000010.1 GCA_902518835.1 uncultured Pelagibacteraceae bacterium | reverse complement strand
AGAAAAGAAAAAATAATTTTAGCAAATAAAAAAAAAGAAGATGAAGTACTTAGACTTAGACAGAAAGAGCAAGCATTAAAAGAAGAAGCTAGATTAGAAAAACAAAGAGCAAAAGATATAAAATTATTTCTAAGAAAAGAACAGGCTATCTTAAGAATCGAACAAGCAGAAAGACAAAAAAAATTTTTAAAACAGTTAAGATTAGATAAACAAATAGAGAAATTTAGAATTCGAGAAGTAAAAGAATTAGAAAGACTTGAAAAAATTTCATTAAAAGAGAAACGAGAGGACTATGCTGGATTGCAACAAAGGATAGAACAATTAAAAGACAAATACAGAATAATTAGAGATCAAAAAATTAAGGAAAGAGTCGAAGCCTTAGGTGTAAAAATTCAAGGTGATGAAGATAGAGAAACTCTTTTAATTAAAGAAAAAGAATACACTTTAGGAAGACAGAAGATCGAGTTTGCTTTGGAAAGTTTTTACAGAAGTGCAAGCAGCTTAGTTTTTCAACTCAATAAGAGATATATCACAAGGCATATGTCTATTTTAAGATGCATTGATAGAAGATTTGAAAATGGAGAAATATTTATTAAGTGGGATGAGTCTGAGGATGATAATTGGTTACTTTTAATATATATAAAAGATAATTCTCCAGATGAAGGAATTATAATAGAAGATAAAACTAATCCTGAAAAAAATGTATCTCATGAATTTAAAAATATAGATATTTTTAAAGCTTCAGATACGATGGTTGACTCATTAACACAACTTATTGCTAGAAAAAGAGCTAAAAGTGAGAATTAAATTTTATTATATGTTTAGTTTTTATATAATATGATTTTTGGTACGATCTTTCTCATAATTTTATATTTAATCCTAAAATATGTAATTGCATGGATAAATTACTTTAATAATTTGGACTCAAGACTAGGAGATAGTACTTGGAGATTTAGTTATGATTATCCAGTAGTAGGAGACAGGGATATATCTGATTTAGATGATAAAGATTTTGTCAGATTAAGAAGAAAAAAAAATAAAATTGTCTTATTAATGTATTCCATAGTGCTTGTTATGTTTATTGCCTCAATGTCTTTATTAAGTCAGTTTTTAATATTTTTTTTTAATTAGTTTTTTATTTTTTAAATATAAAAAGAAAGCAATAAATTCATATCCATAAGAAAATATATTAAATATTATTGGAAGACTAAAAAACTTATAAAGGAATCTATATTTTGGTATTTTTTTCCATAAAAATAAAAACGCTTCAGCTCCTGCAATAATTTTTTCCTTATCTTTAATGTGAAGTCTTCTTAATAGTTCTTTATTATTTTTGTTAGTTTCTTTCTCTGCTGAAATATTGTTGGTAATATCAATCCAGTCAATTCCTTGAATCTTTTCTTTTTTATATAAGTCAATTTCAGTTTTACAGATTTTACAAGAATTATTGAAATAAACTTTCATAATCGTATTTTATTACTAATTATGCCTGTAAAGTACATGCGTAAAATACACTAGTTGAAAATTATCCTAAACGGACTATGTTTTGAATAAATGAGCAATTTTTTTGAAAAATCAGACATATCTAGAAGTGAGGCTGAAAATATAGTCTCTAACACGCTTAAAAAATGTGATGATGGTGAGCTTTATTTAGAAAATTCTAAATCTGAGACAATTTTATTAGATGATAATAAAATTAAGAATTCTAATTATAATTCTGATCTAGGATTTGGTTTTAGGGCTGTATCAGATGAAGTTGTTGCCTATTCTCATTCCAATGAAATTTCAAAGAATTCATTAAAACAATCGTCTGAAAATTTAAAATCAACTTTAAAATCAGCTAATGGCACTTATAATTATTCTATTCCTAAATCAAATGTAAAATATTATGAAAGTATTAATCCTTTAGAGGAAAAAACACTCAATTCAAAAATAGATATACTAAATAAAGTTAATGATTATCTCAGAAAAAAAGATAATTGTGTAAAACAAGTCACTTCAAATTTTAGTGGAGAACAAAAATCCATAGAAATTATTAGGTCAGGAGGGGAGTCATTAACCGATGTAAGACCATTAATAAGGTTCAATGTCTCAGTAATGCTAGAGAAAAATGGAAGAAAAGAGACAGGAGTTTATGGAGTAGGTGGTAGACAATCTTATGACTCTTATTTGAAAGATGATAACTGGAAAAATGTTTGTGACGAGGCTTTTAGAATAGCCTCAGTAAATTTAGAGAGTAAACCAGCTCCAGCAGGAGAAATGAAGGTTGTGCTTGGCCCGGGTTGGCCAGCAATTCTAATTCATGAGGCGATAGGACATGGCTTAGAGGGAGATTTTAATAGAAAAAAAACTTCAGCATTTCATAATTTAATGGGCCAAAAAGTTGCAAGTGAAGGAGTTACCATTGTTGACGATGGAACTTTAGACAACAGAAGAGGAAGTCTTACAATTGACGATGAGGGTACGCCCACAGAAAAAACAGTATTAATTGAAAATGGAATTTTAAAAAATTTTATGCAAGACAGACTTAATGCAAGATTAATGAAAACAAGATCAACAGGTAGTGGTAGAAGAGAAAATTATAGACATATTGTATTACCTCGCATGAGAAACACTATGATGTTGAGTGGCAAACAAACTCAAGAAGAAATGATTAAGTCTGTAGATAAAGGAATTTTTGCAGTAAGTTTTGGTGGTGGACAAGTTGATATTACTTCTGGTAAGTTTGTTTTTAATTGCACAGAAGCATATGAAATAATTAATGGTAAAATTGGTTCACCAATAAAAGGAGCAACCCTTATTGGAGATGGCCCTTCAATTTTAAAAGAAGTTTCAATGGTTGGGAATGACATGATGTTAGATCCAGGTATTGGGACTTGTGGTAAAGCAGGACAAGGAGTGCCTGTTGGAGTGGCTCAACCCTCTATATTAATTAATAAGATGACTGTTGGTGGCACCAGTCTATAAATGGTTAAAGATCGAGAATATTTAGAAAATAAGGCTTTATATTGTTTAGATTTAGCAAAAAAATTAGGGGCTACAGATATAAGCATTAATGTAGGTAATTCTGTTTCAGAAACAGTTAACTTTAGGAATAAAAAATTAGATGAGTCTAATAGGTCAGATAACCTTGGTATCGACATTACTACATTTATAGGTAAGAAAAAATCATCTATATCTTCATCAAACTTATTAAAAGAGAATCTTACTATTTTAATCGAAAAATGTATCGAAACTACAAAAAATACTCCAGAGGATGAATTCAACTCGCTCCCAGATAAAGATTTACTAGCTAGTGAAGTCAGAGATTTAAATTTGTATGATGATGATCACATAGAAAATGATAAAAAAGTTGAATATTTGTCGAGGCTCGAAGCTGCTGCCTCAAAGGATAAAAAAATAGTTAATACAGAATCTAGCTTTGTAGAAGATAAATCGAATTTTATTTTGGCTAATAGTGATGGTTTTTGCAAAGGTTATAAGACTTCATCATTTGTAGCCTCTAGTGTTACTGTCGCTAAAGATGACAAAAGCATGGAGAGAGATTATGAATACTCCCGTAAATGTCATCTTAAAGATATTAACAATGCAGAAGATTTAGGAAAAAAGGCTGCTGATTTAACATTAAGAAAGCTAAGTCCAAAAAAAATAGGTAGTCAAAAGATTGCTATAATATTTGATAAAAGAATTGCAAAAGGAATGTTAAGTACTTTTGCAAGTGCAATATCTTCTTCAGCTATTTCAAGAGGAACTTCATTTTTAAAAGCTAAAATCAATGAAAAAATTTTTTCAGAAACAATTAGCATTATTGATAAACCAGATATATTTAAAGGTCTAGGTTCAAAAAGTTTTGACTCAGAAGGAGTTAAATCTGAAACTTTAAATTTAGTTGAGCAAGGTATTTTAAAACATTATTTGATCGACACATATAATGGAAAAAAGCTTAATCTTAAATCTAATGGAAGATGTGGGGGAACTACTAATCTTTATTTTAATAATGGGGAAACTTCCTTTAAAGATCTTTTAAATTCTAATTCAAAATGTCTTTATATAACTGAAACTATTGGTCGTGGAAGCAACATTGTTTCGGGAGATTATTCTGTTGGTGCAACTGGTTTTTTAGTAGAAAATGGAGAGTTTAAACATCCGATTAATGAAATAACCATTGCAGGAAATTTAAAAGATATGTTCCAAAATTTAGCTTTAGCAAATGATTTAGAATTTGAATATTCGACAAACTCTCCAACAATGATGATTGAAGGTATGGTTGTTGCTGGTAAATGAGTGACTTCTGTATAATTGGTTCAGGCATTTCTGGAGCTACTATTGCAAATCTTTTAAGTAAAAAAAATTCTGTAGTTTTGTTCGACAAAGCAAGAGGAATAGGGGGACGAGCTGCTTTTAAAAGAGTTAAAGATAAAATTGGTTTTGATCATGGTACACAATATTTTTCACCTAAAACAAAAGAGTTTAAGAGATTCACAAACGCTCTAATAAAAAAAAGGATTTTAAAAATATGGGGTGGTAAGCATATTTTTTTAAATTCAAAAAAAAAAGAGAATAAAAAACATATTAAAGTAATAGGTAAAAATGGTAATAACGATATAAGCAAACATTTACTAAAAAAAATTAGTTGTAATTTTCAAACTGAATTGAAAAAGATTTATTATAAAAATAAATTTTGGTATTTAGAATTTAATGATGGCAAAATAAGATCATTTAAGAGTATAATTTTAACTTGTCCTTTTCCGCAATTAAAAAAACTTGCTAAAAAATTTATTGATAATTCTTTTATAAATAAACCCCTAAAAATGGATGCAAATATTACAACAATGATTGCAATAAAAAAGGGTAAGAGATCAAATAGTAGCTATTTCTTTGATGATGAAATTTTAGGATGGGCAGGAAATGAAAACTCCAAAAAAAGATTTCGATCAAGATATGATTTATGGACACTACAAAGTACTTTTAAATGGGCAAATAAAAAAATTAATCAAAATAAAAAGTATAAAAAAGAAAATTCCAAAATTATGATAGAAAAATTTTTTAAACTTTCAAATATCAGTAAATCAAAAATAATTTATTCCCTAAATCATGGTTGGAAATACTCATCAAACTCAAAACCCTTAAGAATGAAAAGTTATTGGGATCCTTTAAAGAAAATAGGAGTTTGTGGTGACTGGTTTATAGGACCAAGATTAGAGTCTGGGTGGATAAGTGCAAGAGATTTATTTAAAAAGATTTCAAAATAGATTATTCAAAATTTTTAAATCTATATTCCCAGTTACCCATTCTTGAATATGATACTTTTAATATTCTTGAATTTTTTTGATCGAACCAGATATTAAAATCCAGTCTTTTATCTTTAGGTAAAGTCATATCTTGCGATTGAAGGGTAAAATGATCCACTTCGTGCATTTTTCCATAAAGATTAATTTTATCTTTGCCAACAAAAGTAACAATTTGTTTTTTTATACTTCCTGAAATTGGACTAATTTGACTATTAGCTTGCAGAATTTTATGATTCCACCAGCTTCCTATTACATTATTATATGAAGCCTCACCATTATAAGACGAGCCTTTAATTTCAAATTTTTTATTTTTTTCATTAAAAACAAGATTTACAAATTTTTTTTTATCATTTTGCAAAGTTTTAGAATTATAAGAAACCAATTGGTCTTTGATATATTTCTCTTCACTAAATCCTTCAACTTGAAAAACCGTAGCACCTAAAATTTTAATGGAAAATTTGAGTTGGTTAGTAATTAAAGTTTCTTCACCATTTCTCTTAAAAAAATAGTAGTTATAACCAACTAGTTCATCGTTACGAAAAATTTCCATCTCAATTTTATTATATTTAATATAGTGTCCAATGTGGGCAATTGAATTAAATGGGTAAATTATGAGAAATAAAATGACTATAAATTTTTTCATTTAGTATCTAGTTTAATAGACTTTTATGAAAATAGAAATAACTTATTAAAATGTTTTTAAAAATCAAAAAAATTCCAAAAGTTAATTGGAGCTCTAACAAACCTTATAATTTCAAACCAAAATTTTCTACATTCTTTTTTTTATGCTTTGGTTTAATGTTATTTGGCCTGGGCGAAGGTTTATTAATTGTATCTACAACAGGAGCCTCTCCGTGGAGTGTTTTAGCTCAAGGTATTTCTTTAAATGTTAAATTGAGTATTGGAACAATAACACTTTTAATTAGCATAGCAGTTTTAATTTTGTGGATACCACTTGGTCAAAAACCAGGGATGGGAACAATATTTAACGCACTAATAATTGCATTGATGATTGATCTTTGTATAAAATTTGTTCCTACTCCGTCCAGTTATACTTATCAATTAATTTTAGCAATTTTTTCAGTTATTACTGTCGGCATAGGTGGAGGTATTTATTTAGTTTCTAATCTTGGGGCGGGACCTAGAGATGGATTAATGATTGGTCTGCAAAAAAAAACAAATTTACCTATTGCTGCAGTTAGAGCATTCTTGGAAATATCAGTTGTAAGTATTGGGTGGTACTTAGGAGGAACAGTTGGAATAGGGACTTTATTATTTGCTTTTGGAATTGGTCCATGTGTTGCTTTTGGCTTATATTTAGTTGATAAAATTTTTGATTAGGCGGCAGCACCA
Organism: uncultured Pelagibacteraceae bacterium; assembly: GCA_902518835.1. Classification (GTDB taxonomy): domain Bacteria; phylum Pseudomonadota; class Alphaproteobacteria; order Pelagibacterales; family Pelagibacteraceae; genus Pelagibacter. The sequence continues at coordinate 25,454 of CABYHH010000010.1, read as the reverse complement.
GATTTTTCTTTTCTTTTTCTCTCATGAGGATCAAGAATAGCCTTTCTTAATCTACAAGACTCTGGTGTTATTTCTAGAGCTTCGTCTGTATTTAAAATACTTAACTGTTCTGCTATTGACATTTTTCTAACAGGTGTAAGAACAACATTCTCATCTGTTCCTTGAGTTCTCATATTGGTCAGTTTTTTACCTTTCATAACATTTATAATCATGTCACCAGGTTTTGGAGATAACCCAACAATCATACCGGGATAAACTGGATCATTATGAGTTACAAACATCTCACCTCTTGCTTGTAAATTAAATATCGCAAATGCCACAGCTTTTCCTTGTTCCATCGATATTAAAGCTCCATTTTTTCTTCCTTCCATTTCTCCCTCAAATTGACCATAATCGTGAAAAATTCTATTTATGATTCCATTTCCTTTGGTGAGTGTTAAAAATCTGCTGGTATAACCCATTAAACCTCTTGTCGGGGCGTGGAATATAAGTCTTTTCTTATCTTTACCAGTATCTTTTAATTCAATTAATTTCCCTTTTCTTCTATTCATTGAGTCGATTATCTTTGAGGAATACTCCTCATCAAGGTCCATTGTGATCTCTTCTATGGGTTCAAGCTTATTTCCATTATCGTCTTTTTTAAATAAAACTTTTGGAGGACTAACTGTCATTTCAAAACCTTCTCTTCTCATTTGAGTAAGCAAAATTTCTAACATTAATTCACCTCGTCCGCTTACTATAAAGGAGTCATTTCCTTCATTTTCTTGAAATGTAATACCAACATTATTTTGAGCTTCTTGAATTAGTCTATCTCTTATTTGTGTGCTTGTTAATTTTTTCCCTTCTGTGCCTGCAAGAGGTGAGGTGTTTACTGTTATAGTAATCGACATTGTTGGTGGATCAATAGGAGTTGCTTTAATTGGCTCATTTACTTCAAGATCACAAATAGTATCAGCAACATTTGCTTTTTCTAAACCAGCTACTACTACAATATCTCCTGCTTCTCCAACTTCAATCGGGACTTTTTTGGTTCCTTCAAATCTAAAAATTTTTGTCAATCTTCCTTCATCAACTTTTTCACCCTTTAGATTTATTGCCTTTATAGCTTGGTTAGCTTTTGCCGTTCCTTGGGTAATCCTTCCAACTAAACTTCTTCCTAAAAAACTATCTGCATAAAGTAAAGTTGTAAGCATAGCGAAAGGTTTTGATTTTTCAAGTTCAGCCGGCTTTACATGATCGATAATTTGATCTAGCAAAGGATTTAAATTTTTTCTTTGGCCATCCACATCTTTGTCAGCCCAGCCAGATCTACCGCTAGCATATAACACTGGAAAGTCTAATTGATCTTCATTTGCATCTAAATTTACAAATAAATCAAAAGTTTCATCGAGAACTTCGTTAGCTCTTTGATCAGATTTATCTAATTTGTTGATAACTACAATAGGTTTTAACCCCTGTTTTAAAGCTTTTGATAATACAAATTTTGTTTGAGGCATTACACCTTCAGACGAGTCTATTAGTAATAGAGCACCATCAGCCATACTCAGAACTCTTTCAACCTCTGCTGCAAAGTCTCTATGGCCTGGAGTATCAATGATATTAATTCTAGAACTTTTCCAATTTATAGAGGCAGGTTTTGCTAAAATCGTTATACCTCTTTCTTTCTCAAGTTCGCCCGAGTCCATTAATCTTTCATCAACAACTTCGTTTTCTCTGAATGAACCACTTTGTTTCATTAAATTGTCAATCAATGTTGTTTTTCCATGATCAACATGGGCTATAATTGTGATGTTTCTGATATTATTGCTCATAAATTCTGGCTCTTATACATTAATTTTTTTTTTTGAAAACTTTAAAAAAACCCAAAAAACCTTAATAATTTATGAAAAATAGGGTTTTTATTTTGACCTTCTTGCCTTTTCTCTTTTTAATCTTCTTTTTTCTTTTAAGCTCAATTTAGCTTTTTTGTTAACGCTAGAATCTTTGAAAGATTTACCACTATATCTTTTTGACATATCTACAGTTTAAATATTATAAAAAAAAAGGGCAGTTTTAACTGCCCTTTTTGAATTTTGTTTGAGATTAATGGGGATTACATACCCATGCCACCCATGCCACCCATTCCTCCCATGCCACCCATGCCACCAGGCATCGCAGGTGCACCAGCATCTTTTTCCTCAGGTTTATCAGCTATCATTGCTTCAGTTGTTACTAACAAACCAGAAATAGAAGCTGCATCTTGAAGTGCAGTTCTTACAACTTTTACAGGATCGATAATTCCCTTAGCAAACATGTCACAATATTCTTCATTTTGCGCATCATATCCATGAGTTTTTTTGTTTTGTTCCAATAATTTTCCAACAACAACTGAACCATCTACTCCAGCATTTCTAGTAATTTGTCTTATAGGAGACTCTAAGGCTCTTCTAACTAAATCTACACCTGCTTTTTGATCTTCTCCTTTAGCTTTTACTTTATCAAGATCTTGAGCAGCATATAACAGTGCGCATCCACCACCAGTTACAATACCTTCTTCAACAGCAGCCCTTGTAGCATTTAAAGCATCTTCAACTCTGTCTTTTCTTTCCTTAACCTCAACTTCAGTTGCTCCACCAACTTTAATTACGGCAACACCTCCAGCTAGTTTAGCTAATCTTTCTTGTAGTTTTTCTTTATCGTAATCTGACGTTGTTTCATCAATTTGTTGTTTGATTGAACTACATCTTGCTTCAATGTCTGATTTTTTTCCACTACCATTTACAATAGTACTGTTATCTTTATCAACTTTAACTTTCTTACAAGATCCGAGGTCATCAAGTTTAACATTTTCTAGCTTAATTCCTAAGTCTTCAGAAATTACCTGACCTCCTGTTAATATTGCAATATCTTCAAGCATAGCTTTTCTTCTATCACCAAATCCAGGAGCTTTTACAGCCACAACTTTTAAACCACCTCTTAATTTGTTAACAACTAAAGTTGCCAAAGCTTCACCTTCAACGTCTTCTGATATAATCATAAGTGGTCTACCAGCTTGAACGACGGCTTCTAAGAGAGGAACCATTGGTTGTAAATTTGTTAATTTTTTCTCATGTAAAAGAATAAATGGATTTTCTAATTCTGTGGTCATCTTATCGCTATTTGTAATAAAATAGGGTGATAGGTACCCTCTATCAAATTGCATTCCCTCTACTACATCAAGTTCAGTCTCGATACCCTTGTTTTCTTCAACCGTGATGACTCCTTCATTTCCAACTTTTTGCATCGCTTTTGCGATCATTGTTCCAATTTCTTTATCACCATTTGCAGATATAGTTCCAACTTGAGCAATCTCGTCACTGTCTTTTACTTTTTTTGCTGACGAAACTAAATTTTGTTTTACAACTTCTACAGCCGCATCAATCCCACGTTTAACATCCATCGGGTTCATTCCCGCAGTTACATATTTTACGCCCTCTTTCACTATAGCTTGTGCTAAAATAGTTGCAGTTGTAGTACCGTCACCAGCTTCATCATTAGTCTTGCTAGCAACTTCTTTTACCATTTGTGCACCCATATTTTCAAATTTATCTTCAAGATCTATCTCTTTAGCAACTGAAACACCATCTTTTGTAATTCTTGGCGCACCATAAGATTTATCCATTACAACATTTCTTCCTTTAGGCCCTAAAGTAACTTTAACTGTATCAGCTAAAATATTTACACCTCTTATCATTGCAGCTCTTGCTTCAGCATCAAATTTAACTATTTTTGCCATTTTAATTTCTCCTTTTAAATTTTATTATTTACTTGAAATACCCATAATGTCGGACTCTTTCATTATGCTGAACTCTTTACCATCAATTTTGACTTCAGTTCCTGACCATTTGCCAAACAAAACTTTATCACCTACTTTAACATCCATTGGAACTAATTTACCATCTTCAGTTTTCGAACCTTTGCCAACAGCTACAACTTTACCCTCTTGAGGTTTTTCCTGAGCTGTGTCAGGTATAATTATTCCACCAGCAGTTTTTTCACTGCTATCCAAAACTTCTATTAAAACTCTATCATGTAATGGTCTAAATTTCATAAAATCTCCTTTATAAATATGATTGTCATATAGATATTGGGCCCACATTTTCAAGGCAAAGATGAAAATAAGAATCTCAAAAAAGATAGGAATTTCGAGGCTTTATGGTTTATAGATTAATTTTATGACCAAAAATTTAGATAAAGAGGGGCTCAGTTCAATTGCCGATAAATATGAACTATTTTATGTAGACTTATGGGGAGTAATTCATAACGGAATTATTCTACATGAAAAAGCTATCAGCGCTTTAAAAGAGATCACCAAAAGAAATAAGGATTATGTTTTGCTTACCAACGCTCCGAGACCAAACAAAACAGTCAAATATTTTTTAGAGAAAATGGGTATGGATAAGGAAATTAGAGAACACGTTTTTACATCTGGTGAGGCAGCTTTAAAATATCTAAAAAAAAATTATTTAAATAAATCTTTTTTTCATATAGGTCCTCCAAGAGATTTTGACTTATTCAATAATTTTCAGAAAAATAGAACTGAAAATATAAATCATTGTGAATTTTTACTATGCACTGGTCTATTCGATAATCATCGAGATGATTTAGAATATTATAAAAATTTGCTAGAGGAAAATCTTAAGAAAAAAATGATTTGTACTAATCCAGACTTGATTGTGGATAGGGGAAATATACGTGAGTTTTGTGCGGGATCTGTTGCAATGGTTTTTGAAAAAATGGGAGGCAATGTAATTTACTTTGGTAAACCTTATCCAGAGGTTTACAATCAGTCTTTTAAAAATAAGGGAAAAAAAATTTTGTCAATTGGAGACAATTTAAATACAGATATTAAAGGTGCGAATCTTTTAAATTACGACTCTTTGTTAATTTCAAATGGAATTCATAAAAATGAGATTAGAGATAAGGGACTTGAAGAAACAGTTAAATCTTACGAGACAATTTGTAACTACACTCAGTCAGAATTAAAATGGTGAAAAAAATTACTTTATATAAAAATTTTCAAATAAAACCTAAACATAAAAATTCAATAATCTTGATTGGAAATTTTGATGGTCTTCATTTAGGCCATCAGAAATTATTCAATCTAGCAAAAAAATTTAAAAGAAAATTTTCTTCTAAAGTTGGAGTGCTTACTTTCGAGCCAGTACCAAAGATGTATTTTAATAAAAGATTAAAAAATTTTAGAATTTCAAATAGGTTACAGAAAATTAAACTTTTAAAAAAAATTGGCGTTGATTTCATTATATTGAAAAAATTTGATAAAAATTTTTCAAAAATTAAGTCAACAGATTTTATTAAGAATATTTTAATTAAAAAATTAGATCCAAAGTATGTATTTGTAAGTAATAACTTCAGATTTGGAAACAAAAGAGAAGGAAATGTAAAACAACTAATAAAATTTGAGGCATATTCAAATTATAAGATAATTAAACCACAACCATTAAGAATGAACAATAAAGTAATCTCTTCAACATTAATCAGAAATAATTTAGAAAAAGGAAAGATTGGTTTTGCTAACAAATATCTCAGCCGCAATTGGTCTATTACTGGTAAAGTTGAAAAAGGTAGGCAACTAGGTAAAAAAATTGGCTTCCCAACAGCTAACATAGATATCAAAGATTATGTTTTAGCTTGCCCCGGTGTTTATGCAATTAAAGTAAGAAGAGAAAGAGATAAAAAGTATATCAGAGGAATAGCAAATTTAGGTTTTCGACCGACATTTAATGGAAAAAAAATATTATTAGAGGCACATTTATTCAATTATTCTGGAAATTTATATAATAAGTATCTAACAATTGAGTTTTTAAAGTTTATTAGAAAAGAAAAAAAATTTAGCAGTGTTGTTAAGTTAAGAAAACAAATTAATAAAGATCTACTAATAGCAAAAAAAAATAAATGAGCAAAACTGAAATAAACCTTCCAAAAACAGCATTTTCTATGAAAGCAAATTTGCCAACTAGGGAGCCTGAAATTATTAAACTATGGAATAAAATAGATCTTTATAAAGAATTGAGGGACTCGAGAAAAGGTGAGGAAAAATTTATTTTACATGATGGTCCGCCATATGCGAACGGTGATATTCACATGGGTACTGCACTTAATAAAATTTTAAAGGATATAATTATTAAATTTCATCAAATGGATGGAAAAGATTCTGTTTATGTGCCGGGATGGGATTGTCATGGATTGCCAATAGAGTGGAAAATAGAAGAACAATATAAGAAAAACAAAAAAAATAAAAACGATGTGCCGATAGTTGAATTTCGGAAAGAATGCAGATCTTTTGCGGAGAAATGGATTAAAATCCACAAAGATCAGTTCAAAAGACTCGGGGTAGTTGGAGACTGGGAAAATTATTATTCCACTATGAGCTTTGGTGCAGAAGCTCAAATAGTTCGTGAGCTTGGAAAGTTTCTTAAAGAGGGGAGTTTGTATAGAGGGTTTAAACCTGTTTTGTGGTCAACAGTCGAAAAAACAGCGTTAGCTGATGCAGAGGTTGAGTATAAAGATCATAGATCTGATACAATTTATGTATCATTCTCTGTGAAACAGTCAAAGTTTAAAGAACTTAATGATAGTAACATAATTATCTGGACAACTACTCCCTGGACTATACCTGCAAACAAAGCCTTGGCCTATAATATGAATTTAGATTATCTAATATTAGAAATTCAAGATGAAGGTGATTTTTATAATAAAAAAATTGTAATTTCTGAAGCATTAAAAGACTCGGTTATAAAAGATTGTGGAATAAAAAAATTTAAAGATTTAAAAAAATTCAAAGGTGAACAATTTCAAGGAACTATTTGTCAACACCCATTTATTAATCTTGGTTATGATTATGAAATTCCAATGTTAGAGGGTAATTTTGTTACAACTGAGCAAGGCACGGGTATAGTTCATTGTGCTCCAAGCCATGGTCCTGATGACTTTAATCTTTGCATAAATAACGGAATTAAAGCAATAGAAACAGTTGATGGAGACGGCAGATACACTAGTAATGTTCCATTGTTCGAGGGAATTCATATTTTTAAATCAAATAGTGTTGTAATTGAAAAATTAAAAAATGAAAAAAAACTTTTATCGAGTGGGGAACTCATACACTCTTATCCTCATTCTTGGAGATCTAAAGCTCCATTGGTCCACAGAGCTACGCCTCAGTGGTTTATTTCTATGGAAAGTCATAAGCTTAGAAGTAAAGCTTTAAAAGCAATCGATGAGACTGCTTTTTATCCAACCAAAGGCAAGGAAAGACTAAGATCCATGATTGAGACAAGGCCAGATTGGTGTGTATCAAGGCAGAGAGTTTGGGGAGTTCCACTTCCAATTTTTTTAAATAAAAAAGATAATAAGATTTTAATAGATGATGAAGTTTTTGAAAATATCGCTCAAATTTATGAGAAAGAGGGCTCAGATTGTTGGTTTTCAGACGATCCTCAAAAATTTTTAGGAAAAAAATATGATGCTAAAGATTTTGAAAAATTAAGCGATATTGTTGAGGTATGGTTTGATAGTGGATCTACACATTCTTTTGTTTTAGAAAAAAGAGATGATCTTAAATGGCCGGCATCTATGTATTTAGAAGGGTCGGATCAACATAGAGGTTGGTTTCATTCTTCTTTATTAGAGTCATGTGGGACTAGAGGTAGAGCACCTTTTGAGGCAATACTTTCACATGGTTTTGTAGTTGATGGCAAAGGTCTTAAAATGTCTAAATCTCTTGGGAATGTAATTGCTCCTGAGGATATTTTAAAAAAATATGGAGCTGATATTTTAAGAATTTGGGTAGCCTCTTCAAATTATGCTGAAGATTTGAGGATTGACTATTCTATTTTAGATCAGCATTCAGAGTCATATAGAAAAATAAGAAATACATTTAGGTATTTACTTGGAAATTTAAACGATAAATTTGATGATATTAATTTAAAAGATATTGATATCAAAAAACTTCCAGAGTTAGAGCAATTTATGTTGCATAAAATTTATAAACTAAATCGTAATTTTAAAGGATATTTCAAAAATTACGATTTTCATAATCTTTATAAAGAGTTACTAAATTTTTGTACTGTAGATTTATCCGCTTTCTATTTTGATATAAGAAAGGATACATTGTATTGTGATCCTAAAAACTCTGAGAAAAGAAAATCATGTATAATTCTACTCAATGTTATCTTAAACATATTAATAAAATGGTTTGCGCCAATATTATCTTTTACAACAGAAGAGATATACCAATTAATTTCTAAAAAAAATAAAAGTATTCATTTAGAAAATTTTTTAATCATCCCAGAAAATTTCCGAAATGATGAATTAAGTGATAAGTGGATAGAATTGATCGATATAAGAAATAAATGCAATGTAAGTATAGAGAAAAAAAGAGCAAATAAAGAGATTGGTTCAAGTTTAGAAGCTGGACTTAAAATAAACTTAAATAGCAAGTTTAAAGATTTAACTCAAAAAATAGATTTTGCCGAACTGTGTATTACTTCTAAAGCAGAAATTTCTTACGGTGAATACAAAGAAATTGTTGTTAATACTTATAAAGCAGCTGGTGAGAAGTGCCCAGTGTGTTGGAAAATAGATACCAAGCCCTGCAGCAGACATTCTAAATGATTTTAAAATATTTCAATAAAATCACATTAATTGTTTTATTTATTATATTTTTGATCGACAGAATAACAAAAGAGTATGTAATTTTTCTAAGTAATCAAAATTTCAGCTCAGAAATATTTTCATCATCCTTTTTTAATATCATTTTAATATGGAATGACGGAATTGCATTTGGCCTATTATCATTTGAAGATGATACAATTTATAATCTGATAACTATTTTCATTTCATTAATTGTAATAATTTTGTTATTTTTGATTTCAAAATCTGAAAAACTTAAAAAACATTCATATATAATTATTACTGGTGGAGCTTTGGGAAATTTATTTGACAGGATTATCTATAATTCGGTACCAGATTTCATAGATTTACATTACAATGGATTTCACTGGTTTATATTTAATGTAGCCGACATTTTCATAACAATAGGCATCATTTGCCTTATTTATGATGAAGTTTTTTTAGAGAAGAAAAGAAATGAAACTATTTATTAAATACTCAATATTTTTAATTTTAATTTTGTTCGGACTAAGTGCGTGCCAAGCTTTGAAAGACGGCCTTGAAGGAAATAAAAAATCTAAAAGTGCTGAGGAGTTTTTAATTAAGAAAAAAAATCCTTTGGTTTTGCCTCCTGATTACTCAAAATTACCGCTACCAGGAAACTCAAAAGAGCAACAGGAATCTGAGGAGGATTTTAATTTAAAAAAAATATTAGGAAAAAATTCAAGTTCAGAAAATACAAACAAACAAATTCAAAACAATAGCAGTTTTAAAAAATCAATTATAGAAAAAATCAATAAGAATTGATGTTAACAAAAAATATTTCATTAAAAAGTTTTTTAAGAAAAGGAGGTGAGAAAAAAATTAAAAAAAGATTTAAGTCAATACTTGTTGAAAAAAACGAGATATTTAATTCAATGTCAAATAACTATAATGATTCTTTCAATTCCCGTAGGATTAAAAAAATATGCAGCAAAAAAGATATTAGAATAATTGGGATGGGTGGATCTATATTAGGGACTCAAGCGATTTATTTTTTTTTGAAGGATAAAATTAAGAAAAAATTTTATTTTATAAATAATCTTGAACCACAAAAAAAAAAAGATGATGGTAAAAAAAAAATAAATATCATTATTTCAAAGTCTGGAAATACATTAGAAACTATTTCAAACACAAATATTTACATTAAAAAAAAAGATAACAACATTTTTATTACTGAAAATAAGAAAAGTTATCTTTATGAGTTAGCAAGTAAACTTAAAGCTGAAATAATTTATCATAATAATTTTATTGGAGGCAGATACTCGGTCTTATCTGAAGTGGGTATGTTACCTGCAGAGTTAATGGGTTTAAATCCAAATAAATTTAGACAATTTAATAATCTAATTCAGAATAAAAAATATTTAAATTTATTAATTCAAAATACCAACTCAATTTTACATTTTTCTAAAGTTAAAAAGTTTAATTCTATCATCTTAAATTATGATCAAAAATCCAATTATTTATTTCAGTGGTATCAACAACTAGTAGCAGAAAGTTTAGGAAAAAAAGGAAAAGGAATTTTGCCTATAATATCAAATATGCCAAAAGATAATCATAGCGTAATGCAACTTTATCTTGATGGGTTTAAAAATAATTTTTTCACTTTTTTTTACTGTGGTCAAAAACAATCAGATAAACTTGACAAAAATAAGCTTTTAAGTAGCTATAGATACCTTGGTTCTGCAAAAATAAACGAAATTATGTTAAAACAAAAAAATGCAACTGAAAATGTATTTAGATTAAGAAATATTCCATTTAGAAGTTTTACATTAAAAAAAAGAGACGAAAAAACTCTTGGTGAAATTTTTTGTTATTTCATCTTAGAAACTATATTATTAGGTCGAGCACTTAAAATAAATCCTTTTGATCAACCATCCGTTGAGTTAATTAAAAAAGAGACAAAAAAATTGTTTTATTCTTGAAAATTACAAAAGAAAATTTGTGATATTCCATAAGTTTTTTTATCTTTAATAATAATTTCTTTTGGAAAAATATGGCTTTCTCTGCTCTTTCTGTGAATTATTATTATTCCTTTAGAGTTTAAAACTTTTGCTTTAAATATTTCATATAAAAGTTTATTTACTTTTTCTTCCTTAAATGGTGGATCAATAAATACTAAATCATATTTTCGATTAAGATTATTGAAATTTAAATCCTTAAAGATATCCTTCTCGATAATTTCAGATTTTCTTGATTGATTTAAATTATTTATATTTTTTTTAAGAATTTTTGTTACATTTGAGTAATTTTCAACAAAACTCACAAAACCAGCTTCCCTTGATAGTGCTTCTAAACCAAATGAACCAATACCTGAAAATAAATCAAGAATATTTGAATTCTTAAGTTCAAATGAAAATTTATTCGAGTGTTCTAAGACATTAAAAATAGACTCTTTTGCTAAGTCTTTAAGAGGCCTTGTATTTCTATCATTGGGTTGTAATAATTTTTTTCCTTTAAAATAACCGGAGATTATTCTCATTTATTTATTACTTTATATCCAATATCTTTTCTGTAAAAACCATCCTGCCAATTTAAAATTTCTATATTTTGTATTGCATTCTTTCTAGCCTCAAAAAAACTTTCAGCCATAGATACAAAATTTAAAACCCTGCCCCCAACTGATATTATTTTACCATCTTTTAATTTAGTGCCTGCATGGAAACATAAATTATTTTCATCAATTTTAATGTTCTTTATATTTTTAATTACTGAATTTTTTTTATAATTATCTGGGTAACCATTTGAGCATAATACAATACTCAAACTTTTTTTTTGATACCATTCAAAATTAATTTTACTTAATTTTTTATCGCAACAAGATAAAAGAATCTCTAACAAGTCTGTTTTAAGTTTGGGTAAAATAGTTTGACACTCAGGGTCACCCATTCTTACATTATATTCAATTAGATAAGGTTCATCATTCTTAATCATTAGACCTGCATAAAGAAAACCATTATATTCAATTTGCATTTCTTTTAATCCTTTAAGTGTTGGATTAATTATTTGATACAAAATTTTTTCCTCTAAATCTTTATTAATTAGCCGGGATGGTGAATATGCTCCCATTCCTCCAGTATTTTTTCCTTTATCGCCCTCATTCACTCTTTTATGATCTTGAGCTGTCTCAAAACATTTGATTGAAACTCCATCGGTCAAAACAAAAAAACTCATTTCTTCACCATCTAAAAATTCTTCGACTAAAATATTTTTTGCAAAACCAAATTTTCCTCTAAAAATCTCATCAATAGCATTACGTGCCTCATCTTTATTTTCGCAGATATAAACACCCTTGCCTGCAGCTAAACCATCTGCTTTGATAACAATTGGTAAATTAGTTTTATCAATAAATTTTATTGTTTCATCTGAGTTTTGAAATATACCGAATTTAGCAGTTGGTATTTTATATTTCTCACAAAGTTTTTTTGTAAAAATTTTTGAGCCTTCTAATTGTGAAGCTGCTTTATTAGGTCCAAATATTTTTACACCAGTATCATTTAAAAAATCGACTATACCATTAACAAGTGGTTTTTCCGGACCAACGATGAGTAGATCAATTTTGTTATTTTTTACAGCATCTTTAACTTCTTGAAAATTATCTATATTAATATCTAAATTTTTTGAAATAAGTGCAGTCCCAGCATTTCCTGGCATAGCAAAAATATTTTTTATCTTTTTTGATCTTTTTAAACTAAAACAAATAGAGCTTTCCCTACCTCCGCTTCCTATTATTCCAACGTTCATGTATAGTTATTTATAAACCATAAATGTATAAAAAATTAGCTAAAATAAAATATCTACCAAATAACTTTCAGATATTGGAAGAGGGAGATCATGTGTTATGTGCAATATCGGGAAAACCAATAAAACTTGATGAATTGCGTTATTGGAATGTTGAGCTTCAAGAGCCTTATTATTCATATGTTGAAGCCTCAAAAAAAAGAGAAAAAGGCTAGATTACTTCCATCTATTGTGTGACCAAATCCAATTTGATCTACTATTCTTAATCACATCCTCAAGCCAGATATTAAGTTCTTCGGTGATTTTTTCTAAACTGTCATTCTTATTAAACTTGAAAGGTTTAGATATAGTTATTTTAAAATTATTTGTTCCTTCTCTCTCAATATGAAGAGGAACAACTTTACAATTAAATTTTCTCACAAATTGAGCTGGTATTGTTGTTGTATAAGCTTTTTCTCCAAAAAAATTAATCTTTAAACCTTCACTAACTCTTTGATCTATCATTAATGCAATTGAATAACCTTTTTTAAATAAATTTAAAAGATCTCTGGTGCTCGATCTTCCTTTTTTTATTTGATTTTTACAAATATATTTTTTCCTTAAAAATTCAATGATACCATTCATTAAGTAATTATTCAAAGGTCTGTAAATTGCTCCAAGTTTAATTTCTTTTTTTTCAAGTATCATTGCCATTAATTCAAAATTATCGAAATGTCCTGAAATAAAAATTACATTTTCATTTGTTTTCCTTATTATGTCTATTTCATCTTCTCCAATTATTTGAATTTTATATTTAGATTTGTCATTTCTAAAGTGACTTAAAAAAGGATATTCAGCAAATATTTTTCCATAATATTCCCACATATTTTTACTTTTTCTTTTAATTTCAGACTCGGTTATTTCAGGATAAACTTTTCTTAAGTTTTTATTAATAGTTTCTTTTGATCTAAATAGTGGCCCGAAAATTGAAAAAATTTTTCCTGATATGTAAGTTGAAAGTTTAATTCCTATTATTTTAAAAATAATAAAAAAAAATATGATAAAAGTAAATTCGATTAAATATTTAAGAAATTTAATTATTTTCATCTGGAATCAAATCAATTAATTTTTTTTTTATATTTTCTAGCTGCGTTATTTCTATTTCAATTTCCACAAAATTAATTGACGCATTAATCCCTTCATTAAGTCTTAAATAATCTTTATGAGTAGTTATTATCTTAGAATTATTTTGTTCTGCAAATTCTTTTATTTTATTTATATCTACTTCATTGTAATTATAATGATCTGGAAATTCAAAATCTTTAAAAATTTTAAATTTATTTTTTTGTAACATTTCAACGAAAGTATAGTGATTACCAATACCTGAAAAAACAATAAATTGATCATTTAAATTAAATTTACTTAGATTTAAAATTTTATATTTTGAGTTGTAAAAATTTAAATTCATATCAAATTTTTTTAAATATTTTTCTAAATTCTCAGTATTTTCGTCGTTTCCAACAAAAAAAACGTTTTTATAACTTTTGATATTTCTTAAGGGTTCTCTCAATGGACCTGCAGGAATAGTTCTGCTATTTCCAATAAAATTTTTATTATTAAAACAAACAAAAGAAAGATCGTAGGCTACTTCACCATCTTGTAAACCATCATCAAAAATTGCTATTTCGTAATTCTCTTTATTAGCTTCAATCAATGCTTGAGATCGTGATTTATTGATAAATGTTTTGCCAGATTTATTTAATAATTTTTGTTCATCTAATTGATTAGAATATTGTTTTTTAATAAAACAAGCCTTAAAATTTAAATTATCTAGTATCTTTTTAATTTCTATTGATATGGAAGTTTTACCTGTTCCTCCTAAGTATATATTTCCAATACATACTGTTTTTGTCGATCCAATTTTTTTTTTATTTCTTTTCTTAAATTTTAATGCAAATTCTAACAATTTAGATAATGGAAGTAATAGATTTGAAATATAATTCGGTCTTTTGTAATCCCAAAATTTAGGTTTTTTTAATTTCATTATTTAAAATTTTGTTAATTTCATATAAATTTTTTTTTAGAATAGATTTACCTATTTTTTTTAAATCAATTTTATTTTTTTTTTTATTTAATAAAAGCTTATCAGAAATCTTTATCAGCTGTTTTAAGCCAGTAAATTCATATGCAATTCTTTGTTTATGAAAAAATTTATATACATCTTTGAAATTTCGAACATAAGGTCCGTGCAAAATATTTAGTCCAAACCTGGCTGGCTCTATAGGATTTTGACCTCCATGATTAATCATAGAACCACCAATAAAGGTTATTTTTGAGACATTAAAAAATTTTTGAGTTTCTCCGTAAGTATCTACAAGATAAATATCTGTTTTGTAATCAATCTTTTTATTCGAAGTATGAACTATACCTTTAAGATTTAATTCTTTCATATTCTGAAAAATTGAACCAACTCTTTCCACATGTCTTGGGATGATAATAGTTAACAAATTTTTATATTTTTTTTTCAGGAATAGATGATTTTTCATTATATTAAGTTCTTCACCCGGATGAGTGCTTGATGCACAAAAAATCAATCTTTTTTTTATTGATGCTAAAAAAGATTTATCTAAATTAACATTTTTCAAGTTTGGAGTTTGACAAAATTTAAGATTGCCACATTCAATTATTTTTTTTACATCAAGTTTTTTTAAATATTTTTTTGTTTCATTATTTTGTGGGAATGCAGCCTCAAGATTGTGAAAAATATTATTTGAAAATTTATTGAATAAATTCCATCTTTTAAAAGATTTTTTTGTTATTCTTGCATTTACCAATAATAAAGGAGTAGTATTTTTTTTAAGCGTCTTAAACATACTTGGCCAAATTTCCGAGTCTATAAATATAGCCATAGACGGTTTCCAATAATTCAAAAATTTTTGTGAAAAATAAAAAAAATCAATAGGAAAAAATTGGTGTATGGTTTTTTCAAATTTGTAATTATAAAATATCCTAAATGAGCTCAAAGTAGAAGTTGTTATTAGAATAGTTTTAATTTTTTTATTTTTTTCTAATTTATATATTATGGGTACAACACTTAAAAATTCTCCAACACTTGCAGCATGTATCCAAATAAGTTTACCTTCGCTTCTTTTTTTGGAAGGTAAGCAAAACTTTTCAAGAAATCTTTTTTTATGTTCTTTTTTTTTTATTAATCTTACTAATATTATAAAAGGTGAAAAAAAGAGGATTAATATAATGAAAATCTGGTAAATAAAAAACATTATTCTTTTCTAACTTGTTTTTCATAAAAACTTCTATACTGATCAGAATTTTTTATAAGCTCCTCATGTCTACCTGATGTTAAAATTTCCCCTTTTTCTACTACAAAAATTTTATCTGAATTGAGTATTGTCGAGAGTCTATGAGCAATAACAATTGTTGTTTTGTCTTTTATTAAAATATTAAGAGCATTTTGTATTTTTTCCTCTGTTTCAGAGTCTAAAGAAGAAGTAGCCTCATCAAGCAGGATTATAGGTGTTTTTTTTAGCATTGCTCTTGCTATGGATATTCTTTGTTTTTCACCACCAGATAGCCTTATGCCATTTTCACCAATGATTGTCTCAAATTTATTTGGAAGTTCTTTTATAAATTCTTCACAATGAGATAATCTAGCTGCTTCTTTTATGTCATTTTCACTTGCATCCATATTTGCATAAGCAATATTATTTCTAATAGTGTCATCAAATAAAGTTGTGTCTTGACTAACTAAAGAAATTTGACTCCTGAGAGATTTTATTTTTGTTTCATATATAGATTGATTATCAATTTTAATATCACCAGACTTAATGTTATAAAATCTTGGAATTAAATTTAATATAGTTGATTTACCCGAACCACTATGACCTACTAAAGCTGACATTTTTCCACCTTTAATCTCAAGATTAATTTTATTTAAAACTAAATCATCGTTCTTATCATCATACTTAAAAGAAACATCTTCAAATTTTATATCTGAATTTTTTATAATTAGCTCATTCGCATTTCTATTATCTTTTATTTCATTTTCATTATCGATAATTGGTAAAATTCTTCGTGCAGCTGATAAACCTTGGTTGACGGCCATGTTTATTGTAGCTAAAGATCTTACAGGCTGATAAGCAAGCATCATTGCAGCAAGAAATGAAAAAAAATTATTTATATCTATTTCTTCATTTATAATTAGTTTACCAGAGTAAAAAATTAATATTGCGATCATTATACCAGTAAATGTCTCCATTATAGGAGACACCCTGACATAAACAGTTCTAATTTTTGCATTTTTATCTTTAAGTATCTCCAAATGTTTATCCGAACGATTTATTTCATAATATTCTTTTTGAAATATCTTAATCAATTTGTGATTTTTAAATAATTCGATTAAATATGAATTTAAAAAACCAGATCTTTCTTGAGCTTCTGTTGCAACTTTGCTAATTCTTTTACCCAAAGTTTTTGCAGCTATACTAGCCAGAGGTATCATAACAATTGAAATAAGAGATAATTTCCAATTTTGATAAAACATCACAATTAAAAGTCCAACAAGAGTTAAACTGTCTTTAAATAACGCAAGAATAGCATCACTAAGCATATTTGTAATATGTGTTACATCGAAGGTAAGGTTAGATATAAATTTTCCAGAATGTTTCGTATCTATAAGTTTGGTATCTGCTTTAATTAAAGATGATACCATGTCAAATTGAAGTATCTTTTTTATTTCTTCACCTACACTTATCATTGTCGATTTTGCCAGATAAAGAGATATTCCTTTTGTTGCAAAAACGACAATTATAAAAGCTGGTATTAAAAAAATTAATGTCTCGTCTTTATCTATAAAAATTTTTTTTATTGCTGGGTCTAATAACCATGCTATTCCAGAAGTGCTACCTGCGACTAATATAGAAAAAAAAGCAGAAAATAATATTTTATTTAAAAATTTTTTTGAATAATCTTTATATAATCTTTTAATTATGAGACTTGCTTTCATATATTTAATTTTCCAAGATAAATAGACAAGAAAACAATTAGACCAAAAAAATTGTTACTCTTAAAAATTTTAAGACATAGATTTATATTTTTAGAGTCGAAATTTTTTAATTGATAGAAAAATAAATGTGCAATTATTAAAACTGCACCTAGATAATAAAAGTAATTAAATTCCATAATTATTCCTATTAATAGATACGACAATATAGTGAGTGAGTAACATGCAAATATGAATTTTTTTGGGTTATCTTTAAATTTTATTGAGGTAGATTTTACTCCTATAATTTCGTCATCAACAATATCTTGATACCCATATATTGTGTCGTATCCAAGTGTCCAAAATATGGCTCCAAAATATAAAATAAACGGTAAAATACTTATTTGATTTTCTACAGAGGTCCATCCTAAAATCAGACCATAATTAAATGTTATTCCTAAAAATAGTTGTGGCCAATAAGTAAATCTCTTCATTAATGGATAGGTAAACGCAAGTGGCATAGAACAGAAAGCCAAAATGATTGTAAGATAATTAAAGTTAATCAAAACTAATAAAGCCATTAAACATAGAATCATAGCGTAAATACATCCAAGAAAAATTGAGATTTGGCCTGAAGCTATAGGTCTAAGTTTAGTTCGGGAAACTTTTTTATCAAATTCTTTGTCAACAATATCGTTAATTATACATCCAGCAGATCTCATTAAAACAGAACCTAGGAAGAATAAAAGTAAATAAAAAAAATAAAGATTATAATTTTTTGTAAAATCGTATGCTAATGTTAAACCCCAAGAACAAGGCCAAAAAAGCAACATAAATCCTATTGGTTTTTTAAGTCTTGTTAAATCTACAAATAAATTGATTTGGTTCATAAAATTTACTTGTAAATAACAAAGGCAAGATTGATAATCAATCTGATTCGCATGAATATAGATTATACAGTAACTGCACTTATGTTTCCTGCTATCCCATTAATTATGGGTGTGTATTCTAACAGATTTCATACTTTAAGCTCGTTAATAAGAAAAATTCATGACGAGTATGTTTTTGAGAAACACACACCACCAGAGTGGAAAGATCAATTAATTAACTTAGATAGCAGAGTCGTTGTTTTGAAATATAGTATTTTGTTCGCTGCTTTTGGTTTCTTATTCAATATGCTCACAGTGTTTGGTCTTTATCTTCAAGAACTTTTTATTGCGAGAATTATTTTTGGATCGTGTTGTTTGTCGATGATGATATCAATAGTATTTTTTATAAGAGAGATTCAAATATCAACTAAAGCTCTTAAACTTCACTTATCTGATATGGATATTCAATTTAAGGAATAATTACTGCTGGCCCAGTAAGCAATCTTGCCTCTAAATCTTTGTGAGCTTGTCCAGCATTTTGAAGAGAATATCTTTTTGAAATTTCAACACTAAATTTTTTTGTTAAAATTGCGTCAAAAACTTTCTTTGCTGACTCAATAAGCTCATCGCGTTTTATTGTATAATGAGCAATAGAGGGTCGAGTAAAAAATAAACCTTTAGCATTGATATCTTTTTTAATGTCCAGTGTATCTACATAGCCAGAAGCATTCCCAAAGGCCACCATCATTCCTCTAATTTTCAATGTTTCTATCGATCCTTTAAATGTTTTAACACCAACTCCATCATAGACTACGTCAATACCATTCTTTCCATAAATCTTTTCTATCTCTTCAACAAAGTTTTTTTCAGAATAATTTATTACATGATGACAGCCATTTTTTTTTGCAATTTCCTCTTTATCTTTTGATCCAACGGTTCCAATTATTTCAGCACCCAGAGCATTTGCCCATGGACATAAAATTTGACCAAGAGCACCTGCCGCCGCATGGTATAAAACTCTATCACCTTTTTTTAAAGGATAGGCTCTATGTAATAAATATTCTGCAGTAATTCCTTTTAATGTAATACACGATGCAACTTCATCAGAGATACCCTCAGGAACTGAAATGAGTTTATCCTCTGGCATAATTTGTTTTTCTGAATAAGCACCGATTGGCATTGATGCGTGTGTAACTCTATCTCCAATTTTGAATAAACTTACTTTAGATCCGATTTCCTCAATTACCCCACAAGCTTCAAGACCAATACCACTTGGAAGTGGAATTGGGTAAAGACCTGTCCTATGGTAAATATCTATAAAATTTAAACCAATTGATAAATTTTTAATTATAACTTCTTTAGGCCCAGGTTTCCCAACTTCTATATCTTGAATTTGGAGGACTTCAGGTCCACCAAATTTTTCAATTTTAATTGATTTCATGTTTATTTTACAAATGTACCATTATGGTAATCTTGAACAGCTTGCAAAATCTCAGATTTAGTATTCATTACAAAAGGCCCGCCTCTAGCTATTTCCTCATTAATAGGTTTTCCAGAAATGACCAAGAACTTCGCATTAGTTTGTGCTCTAACTTTTAAAGTCTCACCTTTTGATAGTAAAATTAAAGTACTATCTTTAACCTTATCATGTTTTTTTTCACCAATTTTTATTTCTCCATCAATCAAGTAGATAAATGTGTTGTGAGTAGAGGGTAGGCTGTAATTAAATTCTTTTTCTTTTTTTAACTCAACATCAAAATAAGTAGGATCAATATTATGTTTCTTGACCGGACCTTCAGCTTTTTCAAACTTACCGGCGATAACTTTTACTTGCTTGTCATCATCTTTGTGAACACTCATTTTATCAGCATCAATATAAATGTATTCTGGTTTACTCATTTTTAATTTAGCTGGCATATTTATCCACAATTGAAATCCGTGAAGTTTACCTTCTTTCATTGTAGGCATTTCAGAATGAATTATTCCACTTCCTGTTTTCATCCACTGCACATCACCAGCAGTCATTCTTCCTTCACCACCAGTACTATCTTTATGTTCAAAGTCACCTGCAAGCATATAAGTAACTGTTTCAATGCCCCTATGTGGATGAGGGGGAAATCCAGCAATATAATCCTCGCTATTTTCAGAACCAAATTCATCTAACATTAAAAAAGGATCAAAATAATTTGGTTCAACACCAATACTTCTTTTTAACTTTACCCCAGCACCATCGGAAGCGGGAATTGGGTCTATAATTTTATCTACTTCAATTGTCATTTTTTATTAAATTAATCCTTAAATTTGAATTTTCAATGTTACTTTTTGTTATGTGAACCGTCACAAAAAGGTTGACTGTTAGTCTGTTTACAAGCGCAAAAAAACATTTTTTTTGTTAACTCAGCTTTATATACCACAGGATTGAATTCTGTTCCTTTATGTGAGCCATCACAGAAGGGTTGTTTAGAGCTTTTACCACAACTACACCAATAATATGATTTATCGCGCTCAACGTTTACTGCAATCGCTCCTTCGCCAGCTCTTTGTCCTTTATTCATGTTTCCTATTTAATTAATTTTGTTAGTTCATTTAAATTTTTTATTTCGTTTCGCGGTTTGTAATCTAAATTGTCAAAAATACTATTATTTCTATTTACCCAAATCGAGTTAAAGCCATAATTCCCTCCACCTGAAACATCCCATGTATTTGCACTCAAGAAAACAACTTCATTTTTTTCAATTTTATATTTTTTAATAGGCATGTCGTATACTTTTGAGTCAGGTTTATAAATTCCTACCTCCTGAATAGAAAATAAATCATTAAATAAATCATTTAAGTTATTACTCTTAACCAGTTCATTTAAGAGAGAAGGAGTCCCATTTGAAAGTATAGCTAATTTAAAATTTCTTTCTTTTAATGTTTTTAGCGTTTTTGGAACTTCTTTAAAAGGTGAAAGAACCTTATATAAATTCAATAATTCTTTTTTCATTTTAGGATCAATATTAAAAGTTTTCATAGATTTATCTAAACTATCTTCTGTAATTTGCCAAAAATCTTTGTGTCTTTTCATTAAACTTCTAAGCCAGGTATATTCTAGTTGCGTAGTTCTCCAAAAATTTGCAAAAGCTTCCCATTTATCTCCAATTTTATCTTTGCATTTTTCGGCAGCTGAATTGACATCAAACAATGTGCCATATGCATCAAAAATTATTGCTTTAATATTTTTCATAAACTAACTTAACACAAATGAGTAATATTAGATTATTTTTTTCAGCGTCATTATCTACTGACATGACTGATAAATTGGATAAATCCCAATCACACTATTTAAGCAAAGTAATGAGAGTAAAAGAAAATGAAGTTTTTTCTTTATTTAATAATAATGGTGAATGGGAAGCAAAAGTTTTGAGTCAATCAAAAAGTATTATTGAATTTAAAATTACTAAGCAACTAAGGCAAAAAGAAAGTATTAAAGAATTATGGTTAGCTTTTTCTCCTATTAAATCAAACTATCAAAATTTTATGATTCAAAAAGCAACAGAATTAGGCATTACAAAATTTTTACCAATTATTTTTGACCGAACAATAGTTAGAAAAATTAATAAAGAGCGACTAAAAAAAATTATTATTGAAGCAAGTGAACAATCAAACCGCATCAATGTGCCAATAATTGAGGAGACTCAAAGCTTAAATAACTTTTTGAAAGCAAATTCAGTAGATTTAATTTTTACAGATTTAAATTCAGTTAATAATAAAATTGATAAATCAAAACTTACCGATAGGCCAGTTTGTATCATTATTGGTCCTGAGGGTGATTTTTCAGAAGCTGAAAGAGAAGAGATTCTTGCTTTCAAAGGTGTGCAGCCAATAAAAATTAATGAAAATATTTTAAGATCAGAAACTGCTGTGATATCAGCAATTTCAATCATAAATTATGTGATTAATTGATAAATTGTCGCGAAAACTAAAGTGTAATTTTTATAAAAGAGCTTTATATAGCTAGGTAAATGAAAAGAATTTTATTAATAATTTTAAGTTTTTTTATTGTATCAAAGGTCTTAGCAAACCAACCAAAAGATTGGCAGTTGGGATTTCAAAATGCAGCATCAGACTCAATGAGAGATATTGTAAGCTTTCATAATAATCTTTTGCTTCCAATTATAATTGCTATTAGTGTTTTTGTATTGTTTTTAATGCTTTATGCATGTATCAGATTTAGAGCATCAGCAAATCCAAATCCTTCAAAAAGAACTCATAACGTAACTGTCGAAATCTTATGGACATTAATTCCTTGTTTGATTTTAATCGTAATGGCAGTTCCATCTTTTAAAATATTATACAAACAAGATACTATTCCGAAAGCAGATCTTACAATCAAAGCTGTAGGGTATCAGTGGTATTGGGGTTATGAATATCCTGATGAAAATATAATTTTTGATTCATATATGATTGAAGAAAAAGATTTAAGAGCAGATCAACCAAGACTTCTTGCTGTAGATAATGAAGTTGTTGTACCAGTAAATAAGGTTGTAAAAGTTTTAATTACGGCTAATGATGTGTTACATGCTTGGGCCTTACCGGCTTTTGGTGTAAAAAGAGATGCTGTACCTGGGAGAATTAATGAAACATGGTTTAAAGCTGAAAAGGAAGGAACTTATTATGGTCAATGCTCTGAACTTTGTGGAATAAAACATGCATTTATGCCAATTACTGTTAAAGTTGTAAGTGAGGAGGATTACCAAGAATGGTTATCAGAAGCGCGAGTAAAATTTGCAAAAGAAGAAATTGAAAATGATAAATTAAAAGTTGTGAGTAAATAAATATGTATACACAAACAGCATCACACAATGATCATCATACACCTACGGGTTGGAAACGTTGGGCATATTCAACTAACCACAAAGATATAGGCACAATGTACTTGATCTTTGCAATTGTTGCAGGGGTGATTGGAACAGCATTTTCAGTTTTAATGAGGATGGAATTGATGCATCCCGGTGATGGTATCTTAGGTGGAAATTATCATTTATACAATGTGTTAGTAACTGGTCATGGTTTGATCATGATTTTCTTTATGGTAATGCCAGCAATGATAGGTGGCTTTGGTAATTGGTTTGTTCCAATTATGATTGGTGCACCTGATATGGCATTTCCAAGAATGAATAATATTTCTTTTTGGTTGTTGCCAGTTTCATTAACACTATTAATTTTATCAATTTTTGTTGATGGTCCTCCAGGTCAAACAGGTGTGGGCGGTGGATGGACAATCTATCCTCCATTGTCATCTAAAGCAGGTCAACCAGGGCCAGCAATGGATTTAGCGATTTTAAGTTTACACTTAGCAGGAGCTTCATCAATTTTAGGAGCAGTAAACTTTATTACTACAATTTTAAACATGAGAACACCAGGAATGACATTACATAAAATGCCTTTATTTGCTTGGTCTATTCTAGTCACAGCTTTTTTATTGTTGTTATCTTTACCAGTTCTTGCAGGTGCCATAACAATGTTATTAACAGATAGAAATTTTGGAACTGCTTTCTTTGAAGCTCAAACTGGAGGAGACCCAGTTTTATTTCAACATTTATTTTGGTTCTTTGGCCATCCAGAAGTTTATATTTTAATCCTACCAGGTTTTGGAATGATTAGTCATATTGTTTCAACGTTTTCTAGAAAACCAGTTTTTGGTTATTTAGGCATGGCATATGCAATGGTAGCAATTGGAATTGTAGGATTTGTCGTATGGGCTCACCACATGTATACTGTGGGTTTAAGCACTGATACAAAAGCCTATTTTCTTGCAGCAACTATGATTATAGCTGTTCCAACTGGTATTAAGATTTTTTCATGGATTGCAACGATGTGGGGTGGATCAATATCATTTAAGACACCTATGATGTGGGCACTTGGATTTATATTTATGTTCACAGTTGGTGGAGTAACAGGTGTAGTATTGGCAAACGCTGGTGTAGATACTGCAATGCATGATACTTATTATGTGGTAGCACATTTTCATTATGTTTTATCTTTAGGCGCAGTTTTTGCAATATTTGCAGGTTTTTATTATTGGTTTTCAAAAATGTCTGGCTATGAATACTCTGAATGGCTAGGACATCTACATTTTTGGCTAACATTTGTTGGAGTGAATTTAATCTTCTTTCCTCAACATTTCCTAGGATTAGCTGGAATGCCTAGAAGATATGCAGATTATCCTGATGCTTTTGCTGGATGGAATTATATATCTTCAATAGGCTCGTATGTTGCGGTAGCAGGTTTGGCAGTATTTTTTGTAAATCTAATTTATTCATTTGCAAAGAAAAAAGCAGCTGCTCAAAACCCTTGGGGGGTAGGAGCGACTACTTTAGAATGGACTGTACCATCTCCACCAAATTTTCATACATTTGATGAATTGCCAAAATTTGAGGATGACCAGGAAGCACAAAAATCACATAGCTAATATTATAGCTAAAAAAATTAATGAATAATTCAAAGGCTAAAAAAAGAAATTTAAGTCAGGAAGATTTATTTAATTTTTCTGAATTATTTAAGTTAATGAAGCCAAGAGTAATGTCATTAGTAATTTTTACTTGTGCTGTTGGTTTATTAACTTCACCAAATCTTGTTTCAACTAAAGATGCCATAATCGGCATTTTATTAGTTTCCTTAGGCGCAGGAGCAGCTGGGGCATTAAACATGTGGTATGAGTCAGACCTAGATGCTTTAATGTCAAGAACTTGTCTAAGACCAATACCGACTGGTAAGGTTAATAGAAACCAAGCGCTTATTTTAGGTGTTACTTTATCTATAATTTCTGTAGTAGCTCTAGATTATTTTACAAATAGAATCTCAGCTGCAATATTACTTTTAACAATTTTATTTTATGTTTTCGTTTATACAATTTGGTTAAAAAGAAGAACACCTCAGAATATTGTAATAGGTGGAGCAGCTGGAGCCTTCCCTCCAGTTATTGGATGGACTATTGCAACAGGTTCTTTGTCAATTGAACCATTAACTTTTTTCTTGATAATATTTTTTTGGACTCCATCTCATTTTTGGGCCTTAAGTTTATATAAATCTGATGATTATAAAAAAGCCAATATTCCAATGCTCCCACTGACAAATGGGGTGGAAAGTACAAAAATTAATATTTTTATTTATTCTTTGTTAATGCTCCCAGCAAT
>CABYHH010000009.1 GCA_902518835.1 uncultured Pelagibacteraceae bacterium | reverse complement strand
TTTCCTTGATCCAAGATGAATTAAATGAATAAAATATATGAATGAAATTATAAAAAATATAAAAAATATAAAAGAGATTCTACTGAATTTAATTTTAAGATTTGACTGATTTTTCTGATATTTAAAATCACTGTAGTTATCTTCAATTAAGATTCTATTATCTTTTTCAATCATTAATTATTTTCAGTTCCTTTATAATTAATTTATTAGATGATTTTTCAATTAAATTTATTTCTTTTAACTCTTTTTGAACCATTTGCTCGTCGAAGTATAAATTTTGAAATTCAAGTAATTTTTCTGAGGAACTCAAGTATTCAAATTCTAATTTAGCATTTTTATATTCTTGATTTAAAGATCTTAAATTTTCCTCCTTTCCAAAAATTGCTTCATCAATTTTTTTAGTAGAATTTTTTATAAGGGCTGTAAATAAGATTAAGGACATTATTAAAGAAATAACAGAAAACTTTTTCATAATTTATTTCCTAGGTTTTCAATTTGGATTAAAAAATCAAATTTTTTCAAAATATCTGTTTTAAATTCATAGAAATTATCTTTTTTTATTACGTATCTAAGTTTAGCAGACCTAGATGGTGGATTAATTGTTGTCTCTTTCTCTGTTGGTATAATTGGTTTTCTTTTCAATAACTTAAATAATATTTTTTCTTTATCTTCTTTTGGCATATACCTAGAAACACTTTTATTTTCAGATAAACTTTTAAAAAAATATTTGACAATTTTATCCTCTAGAGAATTAAATGTAACAACTAGTAAAATTCCTCCTTTATCCAAAATTTTAGCAGCAGAAATTAAACCATTTATCAACTCACTTATCTCTTTATTTACGAAAATTCTTAAAGCTTGAAAAGTTTTTGTTGCACTGTGTATTTTAAAACTTTTTCTTGATTTTACTCCATCGATTAGTTTTGCTAAAGTTTTAGTATCAATTTGTTTTTTATTTCTTTCTATATCTATTTTTGATGAAATTTTTTTTGCTTCTCTTTCCTCGCCAAAAAATTTAAATATCAGCTCTAACTCTTTTTTGCTTAACTTGTTAATTACATCTTTTGCTGAAAAAGTATTTAATCCCATTTTCATATTCAGTTCTCCTTCAGAATTAAATGATAACCCTTTTTTGGTATCTTTTATTTGTAAATACGAAAAACCTAAATCGAAAATAACACCTCGGACATTTACATCTTTAAGCTTTAAATCATTTAACTGACTAAATCGTTTATTTTTAAATATAAATCTCTGACCAAATTTTTTTTGAAATTTTTCAGCTTTTTTCTTACTTTCAATATCTCTATCTAAAGCAATGACTTGAGTATTTTTAAAACTTAAAATTTTCTCTGTGTAACCACCTTGGCCAAATGTACAATCAATAAATGTGCCACCATGTTGAGGGGTAATAATGCTGATTATTTCATCAAGCAATACCGGATAATGTTTTGGAGCATCCGATAGCATGGTGGCTTCCATTTATTTTTCCGAAGAACATTAATTTTTTTGTCTTCGTAAAAAAGCAGGTATTTCTAAATCATCTTCCTCATTGTTTTCGTCTGAGGATCCTAGTAAATCTTCTGAACTTGAGATTTGATTGTCTGAACTGAATAGGTCTGGTTCATTCGTATCTACCCCAAACTCTTTTAAATCACTAGAGTGTTGATTTTCGGTTTTTAAATTATCTTCGTCGTAATTTAAAGATGACTCATTTTTTAATTCAGAGGTGTTTTCATCAATACTCTGTGAATCTTGATTTTTAAGTAATTCCTCATGATATTGATTGTTCATCTCATTAATAGTCTGATTATTATCTATATTTTCTGATACAACCTCGTTTTCAAGTTTTAGTGCATTAGCACCGTGAGAAAACGGATTTGAATTGGAACTAGAAAAACCAAAGGATGCTGTTCCATTATTATTTACAAAATCTGAATACCCTGGATTTCGGTTTTGAATACGATGAACCATATTAATTACAGATTTTGTTTCAGGTTGCTGACCATCCAGAGATGTGGCAACAATTGAAACTCTCATTTTACCATCAAGCTCTGGGTCAGTAATTGCACCTATTATTAATTCAGCCTCTGGATCAACTTCAGCTCTTACTTTATTTACAGCCTCATCAACCTCAAAAAGTTTTAAATCTTTTCCTCCAGTAATATTGACCAATAAACCTTTTGCTCCTTTTAGTGTATAATCATCGATCAATGGGTTGCTAATCGCCATTTCAGCTGCTTTCATGGCTCTTCCTTCACCTTCAGCCTCACCCGTACCCATCATTGCTTTACCCATTGAAGCCATTACAGACTCAACATCTGCAAAATCTAAATTAATTAAACCTGGTCTAACCATCAAATCTGTAATACTTTGCACTCCGTGCATAAGTACATTGTTTGAAAGATTAAAAGACTCTTCAAAAGTAGTTTGCTCATTGGCTATTTTGAATAAATTTTGATTTGGAATTACAATTATTGTATCCACATGTCTTCTAAGTTCCTCTAAACCCTGTTGCGCTCTTCTCATCCTTGACGGACCTTCATACAAAAAAGGTAGTGTTACTACACCAACTGTTAAAATGTTTAATTCCTTTGCTGCTCTAGCAATCACATGTGCAGCCCCTGTACCAGTACCACCGCCCATTCCAGCAGCAATAAAGACCATGTTTGCACCTTGAAGAATATTTACTATATCATTTAATGACTCATCGGCAGCAGCTTGACCAATATCTAATTTTGCCCCAGCGCCTAATCCTTTTGTTAAATTTAAACCTATCTGAATTTTCGATTTTGCTTTACTATGTTTTAAATCTTGCGCATCAGTATTTACGGCAATAAATTCAACTCCTTGCATTCCATTATCAATCATCTCATTTATTGCATTTCCACCTGCCCCACCAATACCCATTACTAAAAGTCTTGGTTGTAACTCTTTTATTTCTGGTACTTTAAAGTTAATAGTCATTTTTTTATCCCCCACTCGTTATTTGTTAAATTGTTGCTCCCATTTAAGGCTAGATCGATTAATATTAGCTTTTTTCTTTGCATTAACCTTAAATTTTTCAAATATTGTTGGTTCCCAAATTTGGAATGTTTTTCCCTGCCCAACAAAAACCATGCTATTTTTAATTTTTGCATATTTTAGTAATTTTGGAGTTATTGAAATTCTACCTTCGCTATCAAATTGTAAATTTATACTTTCAGATAAAATTGATGTAGAAAAAAAATCTCTTTTTTCCTCAAAAGGGTTTAGCGCGTCTATTGAGTTAGAAATTTTTTCTATTCTGTCCTGTGGCCATGCTTCTATCGAATAATTATTAAATGATGGATAACAAATTACTCCATTATATCCCAAGTTTGATAAATATGATCTAAAACTTGCTGGCACTGAGACCCTTCCTTTTTTGTCTAATTTGTTTTCGTAGGTTGATAAAAACATAAACCATAAATTCCATTTTCTCCCTTAATTGGGAATATTTGGGATATTATGGGTTTTTGGTATAGGTGTCAATACATTCTATTATTAATTGAAATTAAGAATGTTTAATAAAATGTATTAAAACGTGAGCATTTGGCTTTTATAATTTTTTGAAGTTTGTCAGATGAACTGTAAGCCGGGTTCTGTCCTTTAAACTTATCATTTGTCTAGGCTTAAGATCACTCTTAAACTCAAGCAACTAACCCTGATGACTAGCCAAGGATGGCTTTTAGTTTTTCAACAATGTCATCTCTACTTAGTCTTGCTCTCAGTGGGGTTTTCCAGCGTTCATTGTTACCAATAGAACCGGTGTGCTCTTACCACACCTTTTCACCCTTGCCATGTTATGGCGGTTTATTTTCTGTGGCACTATCCCTAGGGTTGCCCCCGCCAGGTATTACCTGGCACTGTATCCTTGTAGAGCCCGGACTTTCCTCTTCTAAATTGAAGTGATAAGTCGTTCATCTGACACAACCAATTTATAATTTAAAAAAAAAAATTCAACAATTATTTTATTATGATTTTATCAAGCTTTTACTTATTAGAAAACATTCTAAATCTATTTTACCATTAATTAAATCTTGTCTAAATTTTCTTTGAAAAGCTTTAATTACCTTAGAATTGTATACTTTCGTTTTTTTTTTAAGTCTCTTGGAATAACCAATCAAAGTAAGATTATTAATAAATTTTTTCTGTTCTAAAGAGCTAATTTTTTGGTTTCTAAACTTTATGATTTTACTTTCTTTTAACTTATACCAATGACACAAATTTTGATTTGCTAATATCTTCCAAGGAAATTTTTCACCTGGATCCTTTTTGCGGTTTGGAGATATATCAGAGTGACCTAGAATGTTTTGTTTTTTAATTTTGTATTTTTTAATTAAGATTCTTAAAAGTTTTATTAATGATTTAATTTGCTTAGAATTAAATTTCTTATATTTATTGGCATGTCCTGGATTATTAATTTCAATGCCTATAGAATATTTATTTAAAGATTTAAATTTTTTCCAAGTCGACTCACCTGCGTGCCACGCAATATAAAGATCAGGTACTAAATTTAAAACCTCACCATTATCTTTAATAAAGTAGTGTGAGCTTACTTTAGATTTGGAGTTACAAAGTCTTTTTATAGCCTCTGACTGCTTTCTCATTCCGGTATAATGAATAATGATAAATTTAATCTGTTTTTTATTTCTAGGATGTACATCAAAATTTATTGAGTAATTTCTCATCAATTTTAGGCCTAATTTTGAGCTCATTTTTGTTAATTACTTAATTTACTTTGTCTTTTTATATATTATAAAGACTGTTATGATTAAAAAATTTGTAATAATTTTAATTACAACCTTTGCGCTAACTCTAAATGTTAATGCAGCTTCTGATGGTGATCTAATTTTAAAAAAGAATGACCCAGCTGAAGTTAAAGATTGTTTTGAAGGTTTAAACAGAGCAACTTTTGCATTTAATCAAGCTCTAGATGGTATAATTTTTAAACCAGTTGCGTCTGTTTATAAAAAATTACCATCACCAGTAAAAGGTGGAGTAAGTAATTCACTTGATAACTTATCAAATCTTGTAACAATACCTAACAACATTCTCCAAGGTGAATTTAAATTAGCTATGATAAACACTGGAAGATTTTTAGTTAACACCACTGTTGGAATTTTAGGTTTCGTAGATGTTGCGCAACATCTTGGAATGGCGGAATATGAAAAAGAGGATTATGGTCAATCATTAGCAAAAGCAGGTGTAGGACCAGGTTGTTATATTGTTTTACCTGTTTTAGGTCCTAGCACCGCAAGAGACGCTGTATCATTAGGAGCAAATTTTCTTGGAGGAGATGCTTGGTACAATGTTACAGTAAAAAATGATACTCACTATTTTCGCGATGTAGACTATTACAGTTCTAAAGTAACTGCAGGAGTTGACTTTAGAGCTAAAAATTATGAGGCAATTGAAAATTTAGAGGAAAATTCGCTAGATTTTTATGCGTCTGTGAAAAGTTTATATTTACAGGATAGACAACAAAAAATTGCTAACATGAAAACAGTCATTGAGACACTGAATGATAGTGATTGGGAAGAAATAGAAAATAATTAATTCTTAGAAATAAATGAGGATTAAAAATTATTTATCCATAATTATAATTTACTTTTTAGGTATTAATGTTGTCTCAGCAACTCAACCAGATATTTTTGTTCAATCAACAGTAAACAGAGCGTCTAAAGTACTCTCGGAAAATATTCCAAAAGAAAACAAGATTTCAGAATTGAAAAAGATTGCCTTAGAAACAGTCGATATACAAGGGATTGCGTTCTATACACTCGGTTCCACAAGGAAAACGATAAATGAAAATCAAAAAAAAGAGTATATAAGATTATTTAATGACTATTTTTTAAAAAGTTTTTCAAGCAGATTAGCAGAATATACGAATCCAGAAATAGATGTTTTTAATAAAGAGATCTTAAATAAAAACTATACAATTGTAAATTCTCTACTCAAGGGTACTAAAGAGAGACCAGAAGTAAAAATTGACTGGAGAATTTATACTAAAGATCCTGAAAATCCTTTAATTAGAGATTTAATTATTGAAGGCTTAAGTTTAGCTAGAACTCAAAAAGAGGAGTTTGCGTCAATCTTAAACTCTAATGATGGTGATATTAACGCTCTATTTAAAACATTAAAAGACTTTTCAAAAAACTAATAAGTAATAATGGTGGGCCCGCCAGGACTCGAACCTGGGACCAATACATTATGAGTGTACTGCTCTAACCAACTGAGCTACAGGCCCAAACAAATACTGTGTTATATCATTTTTTAACAGTTATCAATTGAAGATAATCATTTAATGGTTTAATTATTTTTTTCATTTCCCCATGACCAATAAATTTCTTAAATATTTTGAAAATCTTGAAATTGGATGGTAAATAAACTCCTGTATATAATCGAAACTTATATTGTCAGATGCCTTTACCTCTAAAACAGTTTCTCTATCTAAGTATTTTATTAATTTCAAAGAATTAATATCAATATACGAGATATTATAATCCATTGTAACACGCATTTTTTAAAAGAATAATATTCTAATTAATTAAATCCTACCCACCCTGTTTGATAATTTGAAAAAAGAATCTTTGCACCTGTATGAACTGCATACTCATGAACCAAGCTCCCTTTTCCTGAAATTGTTGGGCTAGGAACTAATCCTGGCTTCATAAATTCAAGAGTATCTTTTTTTACATTTGATTGTTGTAAATATCCTATTATTGGGGAGTCATCTACCACTACTAATGTTTGCTTATTTAAAATTTTTTTTATACTCACCAACTCCTTTAAATGATGTTGTGCTGATTGATATGGTGATTTCCAATCACAATCAAAGCTATCTAAATAAAATAACGAAACATCAGTTTTATTTTTAAAGAATTCTTTACTTAAAGTATTTAAATATTTCACACTATCACCCGTATTAATTGAAACATTTTCACTCACAATTTCTGAACAAACTTTTGTGGCACTAGGATTAATATCAACGGTATAGACTTTAGAATTATTTTTTCTAGATTGTGTATATTTATCAAATAACAACGTACTTTGACCATCACCTGAAAAATTGTCTTTAATTCTTAGACAACCTGTTTCTACAATCGTAATTGGTTCAGGTATTTTATCTAAATATTTAAAAATTTGGTAAAATGAGTCTTTTCTTGTCTCTAATTTGATAGAGATTTTATCAAACCAATTATAAAAATCTAAATTTTCCATACAAAATTACTATAAGTATTTATTATATAGATCAATAATTAATAAGTAATAATTAGATTTTTTTAAATTTCTTAATAAAACTGATAATTTCTTCTGAAGATTTTTTCCAAGTAAATAATTTAGAAAATTTTTTTAACTTATTTCCTTCTTCTTCTCTTTTTTTTGAATTTAAATATAAATAATGAATTTTAGATGTCATACCAGTAATATCATATGGATCAAAAACTTTAGTAGCTTTTCCAAAAATCTCGGGAAGTGAACCTCTGTTGGAAACAATCACCGGAGTACCAGCTGCCATTGCCTCAAGTGGAGGCAATCCAAATCCTTCATAAAAAGATGGATATAAAAAACAAAGCGATGACTTATATAAATGATAAACAATATTATCATCAACATATCCAGTAATTATAATTTTTTTTTTAATTTTATTTGAAAAAGTATTAATTTGCTCATCTATTTTACCCCAACCTTTCGCTCCAGTAAGAACAAGATATAAATTATCAAAATTAGAGTTTAAAATCATTCTTTCAAAAATCTCTATGGAAGTTCTTAAGTTTTTTCTTGGTTCAAGTGTAGACAAACATAAAATATATTTTGAATTTTCGGGAATGTTAAGAAATTTATTAATATCAATTTTAGTTTTATAATTTTTATCAAAATCATTTCTCAGTCCAGGATAAAAAACTCCTACTTTATTTGGCTCAATATTTGAAATAGATAAAAGATCAGATCTAGTTTTTTTTGAAATACATAGTGCATGACTTTTCGAATTCAATGATTTAAGAATATTTTTTTCAAAACTTATATTTGAACCTTTTAATTCCGGACAAAAATGAATAGAAAAATCATAGATAATCTGAAAAATATTTGACTCAGGAATTTTGTATAAATCTTGACCAGCTGGATGAAAGGGCATTATAAAATTTAATTTTTCTTCTCCAAGTTTAATATTAGTTAGGTCAAAACATTCTTCAAATCGATGATTCGAATAAAAAGAAATCATTTTTTTTCTTAGTTCAACTGGTGCTAAAATTTTAAATTCTAGATCATTCCTTAAAAGTAAACTGTCACACAAATTTTTTATTACAAAATAAATACCTGTTCTAGCTAACTTATTGTCTATAGCCATACCCAAAACAGTACCATCTAAAATTATTTTTAGTTTATGTGATATCATTTTATAATTAATTTTATTGCTGCCTGAGGGGGGAAAGTAACATTTAAATATTCTCTATTTATTAGATAAGGTAAAATATACAATTCTAAATTATTTTCACTTAAGCCTAAATTAAAATTTACATGCTCACATTTTTGAAAATTTATTTTTGCTTTGGTGTTATCTTTAAAGATCAGGTCAACTATTTGTGTACCCTGATATTTTTTTTTATTTTCAATAATAAAGTTCATTTTGTAGATACCAAAACCTCCAAATGCTGAAAGAACTTTAATTGGTTCTAGATTTTTATCGAAGGAATAAGTGTTTTTATCAATATATTCCTCCTTTACCTTATCTAAAATTTGCTGATTAATTTTTTCTTTTGGATTTATTTTCTTTGTAATATTTTGTAGAACCTCTGCCCAAAAATCATTTTTGCAATACTTTTCGTCTCTTAATGTCCACATATCATAATATGTACCTAATTGATTAGCAAAAACAGCTGCTATATTTTTTTTGGAAAAAAGGAAATTAATAGAATCAATTATATCCTTGTTTTCTATCTTATAATTTCCTGATCCATCTAAATCTAAAATTATTAATAGATCACATTCATTTAATCTGGGAACTGATTTTATTTTATCTATAATTATGTTTCTTGCTCTTTCTAATCGCATGCCTCTTACAGGTAATGCATTAAGTTGATCCTCAAATAAATAATAGCAATTTTTAGTTTTGTTCTTTTTTAAAATTTCTCTGGTTTGATCTTTTGATCCATTTTCTACTATTATCTGGTGACTTTCTTTAAAAAAAGATGAATAAAATTCTATATTCTGAAGACTTTTTTCCAAGGTGTCTTCGCAGTCTCTAGCACAACCAGCAAAAACAACTCTTAACTCATCTAATTCTTTTCTCATAACTTTTAAAAACTATCATTTAAATTTAAAATTCAAAATTTGGTGGGCCGTGTTGGTTACGCTCCAACTACCCCTGCAATGTCAATGCAGTACTCTACTATTGAGCTAACGGCCCTTTAGTATTAACTCTCTAAAAAACTTTTTAATTGTTTTGATCTACTAGGATGTTTTAACTTTCTTAATGCTTTTGCTTCAATTTGTCGAATTCTCTCTCTTGTTACAGAAAACTGCAAACCAACTTCCTCCAAAGTATGATCAGTATTCATCCCTACACCAAAACGCATTCTTAGAACTCTTTCCTCTCTAGGAGTTAATGTTGATAATATTTTTGTGGTTGCCTCACCTAAATTTGATTTAATAGCTTGCTCAAGTGGAGCTAATGCTTTCGTATCTTCTATAAAGTCACCCAGACTACTATCCTCCTCATCACCAACAGGTTTTTCTAAAGACACTGGCTCTTTTGAAATTTTTAATACTTTTCTAACTTTATCTAATGGCATTCTCAATTTTTTTGCTAATTCCTCTGGGGTAGCCTCTCTTCCAAATTCACTTAAAATTAATCTTTGTGTTCTAACTATTTTATTTATAGTTTCAATCATGTGTACAGGAATTCTTATAGTTCTAGCTTGATCAGCAATTGATCTAGTGATCGCTTGCCTGATCCACCAAGTAGCATAAGTTGAAAATTTGTATCCTCTTCTATATTCAAACTTATCAACAGCTTTCATTAATCCAATATTACCCTCTTGAATTAAATCAAGAAATTGTAAGCCTCTATTTGTATATTTTTTAGCTATAGAAATTACTAATCTTAAATTTGCCTCTACCATTTCTTTTTTTGCTATTCTTGACTCCTTCTCTCCCTTCTGAACTCGACTCACTAATTTTTTAAAATCTGTGACAGAAATCCCCAACTTGTTACTTATTTCAATTAGTCTTTCTCTGATATTTTTAAATTCATCTTTATTTTTCGTAAAAAATTTTTTCCAAGCTAAATTTGTATCTAGGAATTTTTTAAAGCTTGGGTTTATTTCGTTGCCAATATAGTATTTAATAAATTCATTTCTTGGAATATTCGAATTTAAAGCAAGTCTTAATAAATTTCCTTCTAAAGAAATTATCTTTTTATTCTCAACATAATGTTTTTGAACCAACTCCTCTAAGACTGATGGGGAAAGTTGTAATGATTTGATATTTTCTAAAATTTGACTAACAATTTTTTCATAATTCTTTTCTTTGCTAGAGGAAAAAATTTGTGAAGATAAAACACATTCTAATTTTTCCTTTTGATATTTTATTAATTTATTATAATCTTTAGTGAGTTCATAAATAGTTTTTAATACTTTGGGTTTAATCTCAGTCTCCATGGCTGCGAGTGTTGGATTAAAATCCTCATCAACTTCCTCAGATGTATTTTCTTCCTTTTCAGTTTCACCAGAATTTTTTTGCTTTGCACTAGGTCCTGTAGTTTCATCTTCCATGTAGTTTGTATCAATATCGATAATTTCTCTGACCAAAATCTCATCTTTCTGTAGTTTTTCATTCCAATCAAAAAATTGTTGAGCTGTAATTGGACTTTGAGATAATGCAATTAGCATAACATCCTTTCCAGCCTCAATCCTTTTAGCAATCGCAATCTCACCCTCTCTGGATAAAAGTTCAACACCTCCCATCTCTCTTAAATACATTCTTATAGGGTCATCACTTTTGTCTATTGTTTTGCCCTCATCTTTTGAGGAACCCTCTTTTTTTCTTAAAACTTTAAAATCTGATTTCTTTTCTACGAGAGTTACTTTCTCATCTAAAATATGAATAAAAGCTTGAGCTAAATTTTCATCAGATAAATTTCTTTTGCCTAATGATTTATTCAACTCTTCATATGTGATGAAACCTCGATGAGTACCCCGACCCATTAATCTAGCAAATGATTTAGTAATTATTCTTTCCACAGCAAAATTTTATTGAAGTTACTTATATAATCTCAATTTAACAAAAATCCATTATTAATTTTTATTTATTAATTGATATTTTGCTTTTTTTTTAGCTCTTTTAGCTCATTAAATGTAGCTTCACTCAAATCTTTTGAAAACTTAAGCTCTAATTCATTAATCCTTAACTCTAAATTATAATTATTTAAGTCTCTTTTTATATCATCCAGTAACTCAATTATTTCATGCTCTTTATTTGATTTATTTTTGAGGATATACTTTATCGGAGCAAACTTATTTATCTTATCAATCAACTGAGTATCAATCTCTAATTCGTACACTTTTAATTCTTTATTTAATTTCAATTTAGAGAGGATTTTATCAAAAATTTGAATGTTAATTTCTGTGAACAATTTTATATCTTCAATCAAGTGAATATTTTCACCAAGTAATTTAAGATTAGAAGTTACTAAATAAAGTAATGAAAATTCTTTTAATTCAATACTCGTAAAGGATTTACTGTCATTGAAATATTTTTTTGTTTTTTCTAGAGATTTTGTTATTTTTTTATAATAATTTTTGTTCTGGTTGGTAAAGGGAGTTAATTCTGAAATTCTTTCTAAAAAAAACTCTAATATATATTTTCTAATAAAATCATCTTTAATTGTTTTTGCTATAGATCTTAATTTTTTATCAAAAACTGCCATAGATGACGGGTCATTAGAAGTTTGTTTTTTGTAATGGCTAAATATAAATTGATGAATTGATATTTTATTATTTTTATAAAAATCTAAGAAAAACTCCTTACCATTTTTTTGAACAAAACTATCTGGATCTTCTTTGTTTGGTAAGAATAAAAACGAAATATTCTTATCTGGTCTTAAGTCTTTAATTGAGTTTTCTGCGGCACGCAATGCAGCTTTATAACCGCTTTCATCACCATCAAAACATATTGCGATATCATCAAAGAATTGATTCAATGTAAGAATTTGTCTATCTGTTAAAGAAGTGCCAAGATTAGCAACAACATTTTCAATTTTATTTTTGCTTAAGCCCACAACATCCATGTAGCCTTCTACTAGGAAAATATTATCAAATTTATTAGATAATTTTCTTGCCATATCTAAGTTATATAAATTTGATCCTTTTTTAAAAAAAGCTGTTTCAGGTGAGTTAATATATTTCGCAAGATAATCGCTTTTTTCAATTATTCTTCCACCTAAAGCAATAGGTTCACCAGAAATATTATTAATTGGGAAAATTAACCGACCTCTAAATCTTTCGACATAAGTTTTTTTCTTATCATCTAAATAAAATAAACCAGTGTCAATTATCGTCTCTAAACTAAATTCACTTTTTAATTTATCAAAAAATGTAGGATTTTTTTCAACGTATCCCATATTAAATTTTTTAACATCATCTTTTGTTAAATTTCTATTTTTTAAATAATCTCTAACTTTTGAAAAAGACTCATTCCTTAGAAGTTCGTTATGGTAGAAATCAGTGTAAAGTTTAAAAACTGATGAGTATTCTTTCCATTTTTTTTCTCTTTCTACATCTTGTTTTGAAAAAGTATATGGTAGCATTCCTGCTAAGTTTGCCAAGTACCTGACCGCTTCACCAAATCTAAGATTTTGTGTTTTCATTACAAAATCAAAAATATTTCCATGTTCAGATGTTGCAAAGCAATGATAAAATTCTTTTTCATCATTAACTGTAAATGAAGGTGTTTTTTCACTTTTAAATGGAGAAAGACCGACAAACTCTTTTCCTCTTTTTTTTAAACTTACAAATTTTGAAACAACTGTTGAAACTTTTAATCTTAATTTAATTTCATCAAGATATTCTTTTGGGTACTTCATCACTTATTTAATAGTGTTTTAAGTAAAGATCCAGCTTTAGCAAAATCGATCTGATCTGCATATTCTTTTTTTAAAGCGCCCATAACTTTTCCCATATCTTTTATTGAGGAAGCTCCAATTTTTGAAATAACACCTTCACATATTTTTTTAGTTTCTTCCTCGCCTAATTGTTTGGGTAAATAATTTGTTAAAATATTATATTCATTTTGCTCGACCTCTAATAAGTCAGCTCGATTATTTTTTTTATAAATATCAATTGATTCGGACCTTTGTTTAACCATTTTTTTTAAAAGCTTTTTAATATCTTCATCATCTGTATCTTTTTTATTTGGGCCAGACCTATTTGATATGTCTAAATCCTTAATAGAGGATAAAATTAACCTGTAAGTTGATATTTTGATTTTATCTTTTGATTTAACAGCGTTTTTATAATCAGTTTCAATAGTCTCTTTTAATGACATATAAATTTAATCTACTTTAAAGAAAAAATTCTTCAAAAGAAAAATTGTTTTTTTA
The DNA here is from genome assembly GCA_902518835.1 of uncultured Pelagibacteraceae bacterium. Taxonomy (GTDB): domain Bacteria; phylum Pseudomonadota; class Alphaproteobacteria; order Pelagibacterales; family Pelagibacteraceae; genus Pelagibacter. The sequence goes on along the minus strand of CABYHH010000009.1, from coordinate 21,322 downwards.
CAATTTTTTATTACATCTTTCTTGCGATAATAAAACAATTATTGTATTAACCTTTAACTTATGAGTTGTAATTGATCAAAAAAGCAAAAAAAACAAACTCACAATCTTACTCAAAATTTCAAACAGGTATTTTAGTTCTCGAAAATAGGAAGGTTTTTAGAGGAATTGGTATTGGTTATCAGGGATCTGCAACAGGTGAGGTGTGTTTTAATACTTCTCTCACAGGGTATCAGGAAATTATATCTGACCCGTCATATGCAGGCCAAATAATAAATTTTACTTTTCCTCACATTGGCAATGTTGGTACAAATAAAGAAGATCATGAGTCTGATAAAATTTGGACAAAAGGAGTAATTTTTAATTCTGAAATAACATCACCTTCAAATTATAGATCATTCTCGCACTTAGACGCTTGGTTAAAGAAAAATAAGATAGTTGGTTTAACTGGGTTGGATACTAGAGGTCTTACTAACTTCATTCGAGATAAAGGAGCACCAAAAGGAACAATCTCAATTTCTAAAACTGGAAAATTTAATATCAATAAAATCATAAATTCTACTATTAAATGGAGTGGATTAAAAAATTTAGATCTTGCTAAAGAAGTTAGTACAAAAAAAAATTATCAATGGAAAGGATTTAAAACGTGGAAGAAACAGACAGGATATCAGAAAAATAAGAAGAAAACCTTTCACGTCGTCGCAATTGATTATGGAATAAAAAAAAATATTTTAAGATATTTTTCCGATTTTAAGTGTAAAGTTACGGTCATACCTTGTAGGACTGTTTTTGAAAAAATTATTTCATTAAAACCTGATGGTGTATTTTTATCCAATGGTCCTGGTGATCCAGCTGCAACCGGTCAATATGCAATTAATATAGTTAGAAAGTTAATTAAAAAAAGTTTACCAATTTTTGGAATTTGTCTTGGTCATCAAATTCTTGGATTAGCATTAGGTGCAAAAACAAAAAAAATGAAACTTGGACACAGAGGCGCAAATCATCCTGTAAAAAATTTTATTACTGATGCGGTAGAAATTACTAGTCAAAATCATGGTTTTGAAATCATGAAAGAAAGTTTGCCTAAGAAGATAGAAATAACACACAAATCACTTTTCGACGGTGGGATTGAGGGGATAAGATTAAAAAATAAACCAATATTCTCTGTTCAATATCACCCAGAAGCAAATCCTGGACCGCAAGACAGCGTTTATCTTTTTAAACAATTTGTAAATGATATGAAAAAACATGCCAAAAAGAAAAGATCTTAAAAAAATTTTAGTGGTTGGGGCTGGTCCGATAATAATTGGCCAAGCATGTGAGTTTGATTATTCAGGTACGCAAGCATGCAAGGCATTAAAAGATGAAGGATATAAAGTTGTCTTGATAAATTCAAACCCTGCAACAATAATGACTGATCCAGATGTCGCTGATAAAACATATATCGAACCAATCAGCATTGAGGTGCTTGAAAAAATATTAAAAAAAGAAAAACCCGATGCAATTTTACCAACAATGGGAGGACAAACAGCCTTAAACTTAGCAATAGAAGCAGAAAAAAAAGGGATTTTAAAAAAATATAAAATTGAACTGATTGGTGCAAATTCTAAGGCAATTTCAAATGCTGAGGATAGAAAAAAATTCAGAAAAAATATGCAAGATATTGGATTAGATTTACCCAAATCAAAGATAGTTAATAATTTTAATCAATCTTCAAGAGCATTAAAACAGATTGGTTTACCAGCAATTATAAGACCAGCATTTACATTAGGTGGACTGGGTGGTGGTATAGCCAAAACAAAAAAAGATTTTGTTAAAATTATTAAAAATGGACTTCAAGAATCTCCTGTAAGCCAAGTTCTAGTAGAAGAGTGTTTAGAGGGCTGGAAGGAATTTGAAATGGAAGTGGTTAGAGATAGAAAAGACAATTGTATAATCATATGTTCAATTGAAAACATTGATCCGATGGGAGTACACACCGGCGACTCTGTTACTGTAGCACCTGCTCTTACATTGACAGATAAAGAGTATCAAGTAATGCGAAATGCTTCAATTGCCTGTTTAAGAAAAATTGGTGTTGAAACAGGTGGGTCTAATGTTCAATTTGCAATCAATCCAAAAAATGGACGTATGGTAATTATTGAAATGAACCCTAGGGTCTCTCGATCTTCTGCATTAGCTTCTAAAGCTACAGGTTTTCCAATAGCAAAAGTAGCCGCAAAACTTGCAGTCGGATACACTTTAGATGAGCTTAAAAATGAAATAACAAAGGTAACACCTGCATCATTCGAACCATCAATTGATTATGTTGTGACAAAAATTCCAAGATTTACATTCGAAAAGTTTTCAACCTCTCCAGCAATTTTAGGTACATCAATGAAATCAGTGGGTGAGGCAATGGCCATTGGTAGAAATTTTAAAGAGTCTTTACAAAAGGCTTTAGTGTCATTAGAAACCGGATTTTCTGGCTTAGATAGAATTTTAAATTTGGATAAAAAACAAATTAAAAGAAAGTTAAAAGAAAATGTTCCAAATAAACTACTTTTTGTTGCTGAAGCTTTTAGAAAGAAAATAGACCTGAAAAAGATTTATTCTCTATCAAAAATTGATCCATGGTTTCTTGAACAAATAAAAGAAATAGTTGAACATGAAATTTATATAAAAAATAATGGATTACCAAAGAATTTTATTGATTTTAACAAAATAAAATCCATTGGGTTTTCAGATAAAAAACTATCAGAATTAACTAACCTTTCAGAGGATATTGTTAGAAAAAGAAGAATGGCCTTAAAGGTTTTACCGGTTTTTAAAAAAGTCGATACATGTGCTGCAGAATTTAAATCTTTTACACCATATATGTATTCAAGCTATCAACGTAATTTTTCGCTGAACACAGAGTGTGAAGCAGAGCCCTCTAATAGGAAAAAAATTATAATTCTTGGTGGAGGACCTAACAGAATTGGCCAAGGAATTGAGTTTGATTACTGTTGTTGCCAAGCTAGCTTTGCTTTGAAAGACACAGGATTTGAAACGATAATGATCAACTGCAACCCTGAAACAGTTTCAACTGATTATGATACAAGTGATAGACTTTATTTTGAGCCACTCATTGATGAATATGTTTTTAATATAATAAAAAAAGAGAAAAAAAACGGAAATTTGATAGGAATTATTGCTCAATTTGGAGGTCAAACTCCAATCAAACTTGCAAAATTTTTGGATGATAACAATCTTCCAATTTTAGGAACTCAATATTCATCTATTGATCTTGCTGAAGATCGGGATCGTTTTAGAGATCTTTTAAACAGATTAAAACTTAAGCAAGCTGAAAGTGGAATTGCAAAAACTTATAAAGAAGCAATTAAAATAGCTGATAAAATAGGATTGCCTTTAATGGTTAGACCCTCTTATGTTTTGGGTGGCAGAGCTATGGAAATTGTTTATGAAAAAAAACAATTAAAAAATTTTATAGAAGAGGCTTTTAAAGCAGCGGAGAAAAATCCAATTTTAATTGATAAATTTATTGATCAAGCAATGGAGGTTGATGTAGACGCTATATCTGATGGTAAAAAAGTTCATATTGCAGGAATTATGCAACATATTGAAGAAGCTGGGATTCATTCAGGAGACTCAGCATGTAGTTTACCTCCAGTATCAATTAAGCCTTATTTAATTAAAGAGATAGAAAACCAATCTAAAAAATTAGCATTAGCTCTTAACGTAAAAGGTTTTATGAATATTCAATTTGCAATTAAGAAAGATGAAATTTTTGTAATTGAGGTTAATCCTAGAGCAAGTAGAACTGTTCCATTTGTCTCTAAAGCTAAAGGAATACCTTTTGCTAAAATCGCATCTAGAGTAATGGTGGGTGAAAAATTATCAAAATTTAATCTAAAAGATAAATCAAAAGGAATGTTTGCAGTCAAAGAGGCTGTTTTCCCTTTTAATAAGTTTCCAAACAGTGATCTTTTGCTAGGACCAGAAATGAAATCAACTGGAGAAGTGATGGGATTTGATAAGAATTTTGGGATGGCTTATGCCAAAAGTCAAATATCATCTCATAATTCTCTTCCAAAAAATGGTCTCGCATTTATTTCATTAAAAGATTCTCACAAAGATGAAGGGATTGATCTTGCTAAAGACCTTTTAAAACTGGGGTTTAAATTATGTGCAACCCAAGGAACTGCAAATTATATAAAAAAATTTGGTATGAAATGTAAAACTATCAATAAAGCAAGTGGTGGCAGGCCCCACATCGTGGATGTGTTGAATTCAAAAAAAATAGCATTAGTTATAAATACTGGAGGTGGAAATAGTGAACATCGTATAAATGATGCGATTGCACTTAGAAGAGCTACTCTTAAAAATAAAGTTCCATATTGTACAAATATGTCAACGGCTCAAGCTTGTCTTGAGGCCATAAGATCATTGAAAACAAAAAAACTTGAGGTGACAGCTTTACAAAATATCTAGGCTAAAATATTTTTTTTAATTTTAACATCAATTCATCAAAAGATCTTGGTCTAAAGATATCTTTATTAGATATCTCAAAATCTAAGTCATAATCATTAATGTTTTTACTCATTATATATGTAGATTTTAACTTATTAGAACCATCGATTTTAAAAGCATAATTAGAATTTTTATTTGGAAGATATCCTACAGCAATATGAATTTTATCTGTATGACCTGAGCCTAAAGCTTGATTACGCTCATAGATTAAAAAAATACTATAGCTGTTAGGGAAAATTAAATCTATACCGATTTCGCCATTTAAATTATGTAAAGCATCAGAGTGTAGAGTGTCATTAAATGAACTAGTGCTATCATCTGCAAAAGAATATTTAAAATTTGAAGAGCGATCTATATCAGCCAAATACTCTATTTTAGCATGTCGCTTGTACCTGAGGTTATGATTTGATTTATCTTCAACCATTGCCATCGCTGCTCTTAATTTTTTTGATCTCACATGTTGCCTTTCTGCTGCTATTGCCCCAATTCCCACTTCTGTATATTCATTCAAAACAGTGTGACCAAAATCAAATTGACCTGATGGAATTAAAACTATTTTATCTTTCTTAATTTCATCTTTTAACTTAACTGATCCATAGATTTGCTCACCAGACCTGTTTGCAGTCAGATGATTACTATCTATCACAGTAAAAAGTTCTGAGCTTAATTTTCCATATCCAAAAACAGTATCTAAGAACCTTGTGGTATCTTTAATTAATGAAGTGCCATAGTATGTAATATTATAAGTATCTGTATCTAAATTGCTTCCTGTACTTCCAACATCAATGTGATTTTTACCAAATCTAAACGCAAGCCCCTTAACACCACTCTCATTGCTAAGTTTATCCATACCAACAGTAATTGCATCTGTTCCTATTTTTCTACTTGAAGCAATGTCGGTGTCTCCTACTTTTCCAACTGCAATACTTCCTTCACTCCAATAAAATACGTCTTGGTCTTTATTTTCAGGCTTTTTTTTTAATGTTGATACTTTAATCGCTTGTGTGAGTGATGCCAATCTTTGATTAGTAAAATTAATATCAATATTAAAATTTGTTAAATTTTGTTTATCTTTATTTCTTCTGATCCATTTTAATCGATTTAAAGCACTATCAACAGAGTTATCGATAGTTCTTTTAGCAATTTCTATTTGAGCAATTGCCATTCCAGTTCTATCTTTATTTTCTGTAATAGAAGAACAACTACCTTCAATAAGTGCAAAAGCACAACCTAGGCTAAATTCAAATACTCTTTCAGTAAATGTATTCCCTCTGTGTGCTGCAAATAGTTTAGAACCATTTGAACTAAATGTAATACCAATCAAATCAGTTAAAGTTGAATCAATAGATCTTAAACTAATCTCACCATCTTTAGTAGATGACGACAGATCAAAAGCAACATCAAGAGAAAATTGTACTACTGTATCAGTACCTCTAAAAGATTGAAATAGTTTTTTTCCATCTTCGCTAAATGCCATACCAAAAGGATTATTTTGATCCAAAATTATTGCAATTGATGCAAGGGTGATTGTACTTAAATCATATGGTGTTCCAAAATTATATTGTTTTATATTTTGGTAGTCTTTAGTTGCATCATTCATTGTTACAAATAATTTTGTACCATCATTGGTTATTTCTATACCTTGTAAGTTATTCCTATCGTTTGTACTTAATCTCTCACCAGCATTAGTATCATCTTGTAATTCTGCTGTATCAACATCCACATCTGACACGTATGTACATGTTGAAACATCAAACGGAGTTGTTAAGTCATATCGGTTTACAAAAGAATTACCTGGACTTGTATTCATACCTCTTTGAGCTGTAAATATTTTTTTTCCGTCATCACTAAATTTGAATGCAATTGTTACAGCTGTTGTTGCATTATCCCCAGCAACAGTACCATCATGATCTGGATCAGTTGTGTTACATCTTTCACTATCACCAGCATAAGTAGCTGTTGAAATATCAAAAGGTGTGGAAAGAGTATACTCAGCTATAAAATCATCATCTCCATCATTTTGAAAGTTAGCGCCGTTGTGATAACTCACAAACATTTTGGTACCATCTTTATTAAATTCAGGACCCCCCATGAAATTATGATTTCCATCAGCAGCATCATTAAAAGTTTGAACGTCTATCTTAGTTACCATTGCAGCAAATGAATGTGAGATTGGCAGCAACAAAAAAAATAATATTGAAATTAAGAATATTCTATTTTTTATCATTTAAATATAATAAAAAATTTTTATAAATCTTTTACCTTAGGATGCTCATCGGATCATAATAACAATCCATGTGTTCAACTGTTTCAAAAAATATTTGGTTTATTTCTGCAGAATGAACTGTTGGACAAATTTTTTCAACACTTAAATCATCAATATAAGTGTCTTTAATCTTATTCGCTGCCAAAGAGCTTGATAAGGATGTTGAAGCTTGGACAACATTTCCAGTTTTTGCTAAAGTCAAACTTGGACCTACCATTGCAGTGTATTGACTACAATTTGCCAAAAATGGCAGTAACAAAATTATAAAAATTATCTTCCTCACCGGGACAATGTATTCATAATTTTAAAGTTTTAAATAGTAAAAATTATCCAATTTGGGTCGTTATTACCTATTTTTTTATATTTGAGTTATTTTTTAATAAAGATTTATAAATTATTTGAATCAGAAAGTGCCTGAAATTTCTAAATTTACTCCATAATCTGGAATTTTGGATAATAAATTCATTTTAGAATTCAATTTGTAATTAAAATTACCGTTATTTTTTGAGTAACTTAAATTAGCAAGATTGTTTGATAGTGGTTCGAAATCAAAAGCAAACTGGGAATCCTCTTCTTTTGATTTGCTAATTTTAATAATAAAAGTCTCGTTATTGAAATTTTGAGATAATCCTGATGAATACACACATCTTTCACAATTATCTAAACTCTTTATGTGTTGATAATCAAAAAGTATTGTGAAGCCATTTTCACGTATATGCTCTAATCCGATATTGGTTTTTAATTTTTTATTCGAATAACTATTAGTTGTATCTTTATTTACAACAGTTGAACCTACATATGAATATTTATACGTATTATCATCTGCTAGATCATAAATAATTTCAATTCCTCCCATGGGTTGGATTGTTGCTCCCTCTCTTTCAATTTTTTCCATTTCAAATAAGAGACCACCTGCAAATTCCCCACTTTCAAATGTATCTTCATGAAAACGAATATTTTTAGCTGGCCGATCTGCTGCTTTGCTTATAAAATCTGTAAATTCAGATAATTGTGTCACCCCATAAGTAAGTTTCCCTGTAGGAGTAATATTAAACTTGCTATATGCATTTTTAGTTCTGTAATTAACGGATGCAAATGCCTGTTTTCCACTTCGTTCACCTGATATATTTCCTAAGTACTTATTATCGTATCTTAAGGCACTTAGACCTAAAACTGTATTGATGTACTGATTGTTATTTGTTGGAACAATTCCATAAATATTTAATGTCAAAGACTCGAGATCAACATTTTGAACAGTACGTCTAATATTTGATGAGCCATTCCCATACCTTAGTGCCAAACCAAAAAACTTATCATCTCCAATTTTCCTATCAGAACCAAGTGTTATACCTTTTGTTTTAATACCCTTTGCTCTATCTAAATGCATTTCTTTGTAATCTCCTATTGATAAATCTACAAGACTCCATGATGACCATTTGGATTTTTTCTTTTCATCGTTATTTTGAGTATTGCTTACAAGTGATGCTAAATTATTCTTTAAAGAGGGTTCAAACCTACTTACTAGAGATTTTAATAATGGATTGGGATAATTTATATTTATATTATGACTAGTCAAATCTTCATTATCTCTGTTTCTTTTAATCCACTCAAATCTTTTAAAAATAGTCGTAACATTTAAACTTATATTTTGCTTAGCTAATTCAACTTGAGAGTCAACAGATGCACGTGGGTCGGATGAACATTTTACTAATCCGTAAGGACAGTCTAATTTATATTGGTTTATCTGGTGGACACCAGTAGAACCTTTGTTATCTAATAAATACAAATTCATTCCATCTCTAGAAAAACCAAATCCACTAGGATCTCCAAACCGATCACCGGCTGCTCTGTTCATAAATATTGCACCAACATGAAACCTTCCAGCTTTAACTGCAGTTGAGACGTCGTATTTTATGCCCAAATCAAAATGATAAATATAGTCCTGTTGGATGTCACTACTACCAACCAAAACAAACATAACACTTCCATCAGCGTTAAATTCAATATCTTGACCATGTTCTGTTTCTCCATCTATATCTTCTATTCCAAAATTCGCTAAATCAATGCTTTCAATTTCTGTTATTGAGGATATGTCATAAGGTCCTGGTAATTGATAAGTTGCAAGGTGAACGTCACCCAAATCATGATTTAAAGCAAAAATTTGTGTTCCATCTTTGTTAAATTCAATACTTTTATCTTTACCGTTTAAATCTGTAGATCCATTAAATGTTAAAGTATTAAGATCGTAAGGTGTACTAGCTGTAAACTTTCCAAGATTTTGGGCATTATCTAAAAAGAAAAATAATTTTCCATTTTGATGAATTTCTATGTCTTCTTGTAATTGTCCTAATTCTCCCCCAGATAGATCTTGCGGAGCAGCCCCTTTAAGGTGATCACAATTAAAAGTTCCTGCTCTTATAGCGTCAGATAAAATTTGATAATTTTCAAGAAGCTTATTTTGACTTATATTATTATTTTGCATTCCAGACGATTGAACATTAGATGTATAAACAAAACTTCCATCTGCATTAAATTCAATATCAGTTGGTGCAGTTGTTCTGTCTTTACTAAGAAGTGTTTTTGCATTATCATTTCCTCGACACTGTTGTAGTGGTGTATTGCCGATAGGCGTATTATTATTACCACCAGGAATTAAAGCACCTATAAATTGAACAGATAAAGTCGATGCAATAGCCAATGTTGAAAAATACATTCCAAATAAGATAAAAAAAATATTTTTCTTAAAAGTTCCTTTTCTTAGAGATTTTAATATCTTTTTAATACTTAATTTTTTAATAATTTTCATAGTGTTAAAATTTATTTCTTTTTGATCAGCTCAGTATTATTTATATTTATGGCCATACAAGTAATATCATCCCTTAATTTTTCAGCACCCCAATTTAACTCTTTTTCAATAGACTCAACAATATTTTTTGGCGTTACTTCTGGCATATTATCAACAATTTTTTGAACTCCTTCAGCACCCAATTCTTCACCACTCTTTATATATCCCTCTGTTACCCCATCGGTATAAACGACTAAAGTTTTATTTTTTAAATCCATTGTGCTTGATTTAACCATAGACTCTGTGAAGTATTTAACAATGCCAAGAGGTGGCATTTCAGACTTTATATATTCATAATTTTTATTTTGATCAAAAATAAGAATGCTTTCGTGACCTGCATTAATGAAAACAAGTTCACCTGTTTTTATATTTAGTTTTCCAAAAACAGCTGTCACAAACATACCTTTAAATTTAGCTTCAACCAGCTCATTGTTGACGCCAAAGACAACTTTTTCTAATGGAAATTTTAAATTGGTGAGTGTCCTAAATATAGAAGAGGCTTTTGCCATATACATGCCCGCTTTAACACCTTTTCCAGAGACATCAGCTAATGTGAAGAAATATTCTTCAGGTGTAGATCTTACCACATCAAAATAATCACCTGAGACATCTCTTGCTGGAACGTTTTTAGCAAATATAAAGTTTTCAAATTTGGATATATCTGGGAATAAACTCTTTTGGACACCTGCTGCAAGTTCTCGTTCTTTTAAAAGTTTAGCCTCTTTTTGTAAATTAGCTAAAGCCATTTTATTTTCCTCAATAAATCTAAAATAAAGGCCAGTTAAAAATGTAATAGTGACCATGAAAATTGGATAACTGATATCTATAAGCTCAGATCTAAATTTATAAATCGAAAAACCAATAACAATAATTGCTAAAAGGTTACCAAAGAAAATTGATAAACTATTTTTTGGTTTAATTTTTTGCGATAAAACAAATGTTATTAAGGCAACAATAAGTGAAAATATTAATTCAAAAACGTAAGTATTTGGATTTCTAATTAAATAGGATTGATCTAGAATATTTTCAATCACATTAGCATGAACCTCAACCCCTGGTATCGTTACACCTAAAGGAGTTTTTACTAAATCAAATAATCCTTGTGCTGATGCTCCAATTAAAACATATTTGTCTTTAAAAAAATCTGATTGAAATTTTCCGTCATAAACATCTCCTGCTGAGATATATTGATTTTTGTCTGACTTTTTATATTTTATCCAAATTATTCCGTTTGGATCAGATTCTACCTTGTAAGGTCTTGCACTAATTCTTTGAATACCAACCTCATTTAACTCTATATAAATATTTTTTTGATTAGAACCAACTCGAACCATTTCAAGTCCCATGGTTGGATATATTTTTTTATCAAATTGAACGATTAGAGGTAAAGACCTGATGATACCATCTAGCTGATCAAGAAAAGAGATAGAGCCTAAACCTTGAACATTATTTTCAAGTAATTCTAGAGATCCTATTGAATGAGGATATGAATAAGTAAACACTTTGGGATCTCCACCTTTTGATAAAAATTTTGCTTTTGCTTTTCGATCATAATTTGAATGGGATGGAACATTACTTCCAAGAACAGCAATGATTGATTTCGATTCTTTTAATTTTTCTGAAAAAATTTTATCATGACTTTTTAGTTTTTGTAACTCCGCTACATCGGAGGGTATTAATCCATAAGATTTCATGATTTCATCTGGAGATTGTTTATCTTTTTCAGTAAAAAAAATATCAAAACCAATGGCCTTAGGATTAGATAGATTTAATTGATCTAAAATTTTTGCAAAAACTGATCGACTCCATGGAAATTGTCCAAATTTTCCCAAACTAGCTTCATCAATATCTATGATAACAACTTCAGAGTCTTTTTTTTGTTCTGAAAAAACTTTTTGGTAAAGATCAAAACTTAAAAATGAAATCGATTTTATAAATGAGGGATTAATGATTTTTAAGGTAATAAGTAAAATTAAGATAATTAAAAATACAAAGTAATTAAAATTATTTTGAACAAAAGCTTTCACACAACAAACTTATATATAAAGAGATTAAAGTAAATAAGCTATTCAATAGCTAATTTAATTCTTTTTTTTCTTTTTCTTTTTCTTTTTTGGCTTTTTAGCTTTTTTCTTTTTCTTAGGTTTCTTTTTTACTTTTTTCTTTTTCTTAGGCTTCTTTTTTACTTTTTTCTTTTTAGGTTTCTTTTTTACAGCCTTTTTCTTTTTAGGTTTTGGTTTTTTCTTAACAGCTTTTTTCTTAGGTTTAGGTTTTTTCTTTACAGCTTTTTTCTTAGCTGGTTTTTTCTTAGCCGCTGCTTTTTTCTTAGCTGGTTTCTTTTTAGTAGCTTTTTTCTTTTTATCTTTTTTATTATTTTTTGCTTTTGCTTTCTTTTTATTTTTCTTTTTGTCTTTTGCTTTAGCTTTCTTTTTATTTTTCTTTTTATCTTTTGCTTTAGCTTTCTTTTTGTTTTTCTTTTTCTCAAGAGCTTTTTCTTTTATAAGAACTTTTTTCTTTTTATCTTTTTTAATATTAGATTTGATAATTTTCTTGATTTCCTCTTTTTCAAAACCTAATGCCTTAAGTTCTTTTTTCATTTCTTTTTTAAGTTGCTTCTTTTTTGCTTTTGACTCATTCACGTCTAACTTAGCAACTTTTAATGCTTTCATTTTTTTCTGGAATTTTTTCAATTGATTTTTAGTTATTTTTTTTGCTTGCCCTGGTGCTTTACCTTTTGTCATAGACGTTACGCTATAAGGGTTATCAAGCATTGTTGAACCAAATTTATTTCCAACCAAGACTTTTCCCGGTCTCATTCCTAAAGTATTATTTTTTCCTGGACCTATTAATAATGTATCTGTTTTACCTTTTGATACAATTGTTTGAAATTCCGTACCTCTTGAACCCAATGTTCCTTCTGGAACTTCAACTGTCAAGCTGTCTGGATTTTTTTTACTAATTAATCCAGAGATCACCTTTAAACTTCCTTGTTTAACACTCGCAACAATTTTTCCATCATTTGTAGCTGGGTCATAAATAAAAGTATCCATAACCACCTCAGAGTCTTCACCTACTGTAAACGTGGATTGGTCTAATAATAAAATTTGTGTACCAGAATTTGCTCCTGATAGGATCGTTTCATTTAAATAAATTTTATCGCCAGTTTTTAATTCTCTATTTTCAGTTTTAACTGTGCCTGAAATTGCACCCACTATACCTACAAGTTGTTTTTCTATAGTTAATGATTCATTAGCAAATGAAACATTTACAAAGAATACAAAACTTAAAAGTGTTGCTACTATTTTTTTCATTGGGTTAACCTAGCAAATAAATAATAAAAATAAACATTTTAATCACAAAGATCCTCAAATTGGACGTCAATAAAGCTTGCAAAATTGAGGCTTTTAAGAAATGTTAATTCTGAGTTGTAGATAAACTAATTGAAGCGTGCCGATTTACTTAATCCAAGAGTGAAAGAATCTGCCTCATAATCATAATTTACAATATTAGATTCGGATACTACTTCCTCATAACTCAAATTTAATAAAAGATTTCTATTTGGATCGATTGTTGGAAAAAAATCTCCAATAGCTTTAGTTAAACTTATATTTAACGTATCTGAATAATCTGATCTAATTGTATTTGAATCAATTGAGGTATCTTGTTTTTTATAATCATTAAAACTATGAGAGCTACTAACTGAAACTAATGCCCATGGAAAAGCAAAATTAACACCAAGACTAAAATCATATGTTTCTGCATCATTGCCTGGATCTGCAACTGCATCACTATCGCTAAAACCTAAACCGATCGAAGTTGACATAAGATTGTTTAAACTAAAATCATGACCTAAAGTAAAACCATGAGAAGTAGCATTGTCCTCATTAGCAGTTAAATCTGAAATATTATTATCAGCTTTTGAGTCTGAAAAAGAATAACCATAAGTAATTGTGCTTCTTTCTCCTGCGGTGAAGAAACCTCCTATCCCATACATATATGAAAATGCATCAGCATCAGCAGCATTATCAGTTTTACTTAATATATAATACGGACTCAAACTTTGATTTCCTAAGACTGTATCAAGACCAAATGTCAGTCCATAAGTTTGGACATCATCATCTAATTCTTGATATTGGTCAGATGTATTGTGGGACAAACTAATTAATAATGAAGATTGTTCACCAAAAGGTCGAGTTGCTGAAAGTCCTAATGAACCACTTCCAGTTCTATCATATTTTGCCGATGTAAAAGCAATTTTTGAATCCGAGTCCATTTTTAATTTATTTTTTGAAACACTGTTAACATTGTTGCTCCAAACATTTGATAAGCCCATATCAAGTGCCAAAGTCCATACACCTGGTTCTTTATCGGCTATTTCTAACTCAATTTCTTTAAGCGTTTCTAAATCCTCTGCTTCAAGATCTTTTCTTAACTTCATTTCTTCTATGATTGTTTTTGCTTTTTCTGGTGAGTCAACTTGAACTAAAACAGATAATAAATATAATTTTATTTCTATATTATCAGGATAAACCATGTTCAATCTTTCAAGAGTAGATATGGTTTGTTTAAAATTTCCTGCTTCTCCTTGTTGTTGGGCATATTTTAAATTTAAATCTAAATCATTAGGGTTTTGTAACACCTCCATATAGGTAATATTTTTATCTGAAGAAAATGCTTGTGAGGAAACAAATAAAAATATTGTTACAAAGAATATTCTAATTTTAAAATTTAAATTCATAAAAATGAAAGATATTAAGAATATAAGTTTTTTCAATTAATTTATTAAATTGAGATCATTTTCCAACACTTATTACAGTTAAATCATCACTAAGTTTTTTATTATTAGTTGTATTAATCACAAATTTTGTGATGTTATCTAATTGTTTTTTACTGTCTTTATTATAATTTTCTTCAATAATTTTAATAGAACCTTCTATGCCAATCTCATTACCCTCCTCATTAAAGCTCTCTGATAGCCCATCTGTAAATGCATAGAACCTTGAGCCATTAAGTTTAATTTTATTAATCTTATAAATATTTTTATCTTTATGCTTTATAACTCCCAATGGCGGAGCTGTGCTATCAACTTGGCTGTATTTACCGAGACTGTCTCTAATAATTGCAGGCTGATGTCCAGCATTAACCCATAGAAGTTCATCAGAGATTACATTATATTCACCAACAATTGATGTAACAAACATTCCACCTGTCTTAGTATTATTTAAATCATTATTCATATGAAAAACCATTTCATCTGGATCTACCTTTGATTGAGATAAAACTTCAAATAATGTTGATGCTTTTGCCATAACCATTCCTGCATGAATTCCTTTTCCAGCTACATCTGCTATTATAAAATAAATGCTATCGTTATGAGGATAAAAACTAAAAAAATCACCTGATACTTCTCTTGCAGCAATATTTATTCCATGAACAGGGTAATTTTTTAAATTCCTTTTAGGTAAGAAATTTTCTTGAACTTTAACTGCAAGTTTTACTTCTTTAGAAATTCTTTCACGCCACTTATTTTTTTCTTCTTCACTAGTCTCAAGTTTACTCATCAACTTATTATAATAAAGACCAATTACTCCTCCAGCAGTAAAAGGATCTTGAGGTCCTCTTACTTTTAAATCTCCAGATTCTGATTGCTTATCTAAAATAGAAATTAAATCATGTTCTATAGATACTGCATTATGTTCTGCAATGTTAAGACCTAATTCTTCTTGAACGGTACTAACTCTCAAAGGATAAAATTTATTGAAGGCACTTAAAATTATAAACGAAGAAATAAAAGTAAATGCACCAATTGATCCAATCCCAACTAGTTGAATTTTAATTTGAGAAAACCGATCCAATTCAGTTCCTAAAATACTTAAGTCACTGAAGAGTCCAACCGCTAAGGTGCCCCAAATTCCTGCAGCTAAGTGAACCGGTACAGCACCAACGACATCATCAATTTCGTATTTGTTTAGAATTTCATTTACCACTATAGCAATGATTGCTCCACCTATTCCAACAAATATGGAAGTGACCGATGTCATAGAATTACATCCCGCAGTAATTGCGACTAATCCAGCTAAA
The DNA here is from genome assembly GCA_902518835.1 of uncultured Pelagibacteraceae bacterium. Classification (GTDB taxonomy): domain Bacteria; phylum Pseudomonadota; class Alphaproteobacteria; order Pelagibacterales; family Pelagibacteraceae; genus Pelagibacter. The sequence continues at coordinate 5,621 of CABYHH010000009.1, read as the reverse complement.
GGCCCTAAAATAATGTAAAAAGGATCAGGTTTTTTAAATTTTAAGTAAGAAATACTCAAACCTGTAAGTAATCCAAATGCAGCTGCTAAAAAAGTATTTATTAAAATTAAAGGAACAACCTCATCCATTGCACCATTGCTTCCACCATTAAAACCAAACCAACCAAACCATAAAATTAATGTACCCAAAACAGCAAGAGGAAAACTTGATCCAGTAAATTTTCCTTTATTCGCTTTTGAATATTTTCCAATTCTCGGTCCCAATATAATTATTGCAGCTAATGCAATCCATCCGCCAACTGAATGAACAATTGTGCTTCCAGCGAAATCGATAAAGCCCATGTCTGAAAGCCACCCGGTTGCTCTAACTGTATCAGTTACCACTAATAACTGATCCACAGTATCATATTTTGAAAGATAGCTTGAAGACCATGCCCAGTGACCAACGATAGGATAAATAATTCCAGTAGCAAGTACAGTCATTATTAAATATCCATTAAACTTCATTCTTTCAGCAACCGCTCCAGAAATAATTGTTGCAGCCGTTGCAACAAACATTGCTTGGAAAACAAAGTAAGTCATATACTCAGCTTTATCAGTTTTAAAAAAAAATAAGTCAGTTCCAAACAAACCGTTATAGGAAGTCCCAAACATTAACCCAAAACCAAAAATCCAAAAAATAACTACTGATACTCCAAAATCTGCGGCGTTTTTTAGTGCAACGTTAATACTGTTCTTGTGTCGCGATAGGCCAGTTTCCATGCACATAAAACCTGCTTGCATTATGAAAACTAAAATCGCGCAATTGATGACCCAAAGCGTATCAATATTACTTGTTAGAATGTTTATGACATCTTGGGCCATGAGAAAATGATTAATAATTTTTAAAGAATAATGACGTTATATTAACATTCTGACTCATCAATTGTTTTATTCCGAGCTAATGTTAAAACACAACCTCCGCCATTATCTGCTTTAATTGTATAAGATACTCCAGAACCATAGATACAAATATTAAATTTTAAATCTTCAGGTACCAGTCTGTCATCATCAAAAAGTTCTGAACCTATATCCTCAGAAGAAGATCTGCTCACACTACAAGAGGTATCTCCACCAGGAACATAATAGGAGCCAGTTGAAGAATACACCTCAGTTTGAGCCAAGGCAATTTGTTGCATAATACTTTTGGTTGTATTTTGTTTAGCGCCACTGACGTATCCGTTGTAAGACACAATTCCAACAGCTGATAAGATGCCTATTATTGCAACAACAACTAGAAGCTCTACTAGGGAAAACCCCAGTGAGCCTCTAATTTTATTTTCTATTAATTTCAAACTAATAGTTTTATTCAATAGTTACTGTATTCTCAGTTGTAACTTTTGCTTCTGTATCTTTTTTTGTATCCTCAGTGTCAACAGCTTCAAATTTAGTACTTACTTTTATTTTAGTGTTACTGTCTTTTGTCAAAACTGTTTCTCCTACAGTTGCTCCTGATGAGTCTCCTCCTGCATCTGCATCTGAGTCGCTAGATCCATCTGATACAGCGCTAGTACTTGGTTTAGCTGGATTTTTAAAATCTGCTAATGCAGTTACTGCAGCTGTAATTGTAGGTGTAGCTTTATCTGAAACATCCGAGTCAATATCATCACAGTCTAGATTATCATCCATTACTTTATCTGAACCTGTGCTACATTTTGTAACCTCTGCAGCTATATATTTAACTACAGCAGCATGGTTAGATTTAGCAGCATTTACTTTTGCACTTGCGGTATATCCTGTGTAAGCAACTGTTCCAACAGCTGCTAAAATTCCTATAATCGCAACTACAACTAATAGTTCGATAAGTGTAAAACCTTTATTGTTTTTCATCATGCCTCTTTTTATTAGTTAAGTTTATTTATAAAGCGATTCTTATTAATTTTTTCAAATATGTAAATAATTTAAGCGTCAATATTAGTATTTTTTTAGTGGAAAATACAAGATATCTGCACATAATGAGAATTTTTATAGAATTATGACATATAAAGTAGAAGAAATCGAAAATAAAAGAATTGTTCATCTTGATGGTGAGATAGATATGGATGTTGCAGATAAATCGAGAAGTACAATATTACCATTAATTGAGGCAGGTCATGAAGTTCAATTAAATCTTAGCAAAGTCACTTACATGGACTCCTCAGGAATTTCAGTTTTAATAGAAAGTAAAAAACTTTCAGAGGAGAAAAAAACAAAATTTGAATTGATAGAAGTAAGCAAACCTGTAGAAAAAGTTTTGGCAATGGCAAGGAAATTTTTATGAGTTATAAAGTAACTGAGGAAGGTAATATAGCAACGATCCATCTTGATGGTGAAATTGACATGGATGTTGTTGAGAAGGCAAAAGAAGTTATTTTTCCCCACGTTGATGCTGGCAAAGAGGTTCATTTAAATTTAAGCCAAGTTCAATATATGGACTCCTCTGGAATTTCTGTTTTAATAGAAAGCCACCAAAAAGCTTTAGAGAAAAATACTAAAGTAATAATAAAAGATGTAAGCAAATCGGTTCTTAAAGTCATCATGATGGCTAAACTAGAACAGATTTTAAATTTGGAATAATTTTTTATGGGTGAAACAGCTCAACTAAATCACACTGAAAAAAAGGCCTTTTTAGTAAATTCATCTAGCTTGAAAGATGTAAGAATTTTTTGCAGGGATGTATTTGAAAAACTTCATATTGAACAAGATTTAAAAGATGAACTGGTTTTAGCTATTGCTGAAGCCGCTCAAAACATTGTTAAACATGCTTTTAAAAATAATGCGAATGCGAATGAATTAATGGTTGTGCAGATAAGTTGTGAGAATAAAAAACTAGAAATTGCATTTTATGATAGGGGTACACCAGTAGATCCCAAAAAAGTTAAACATAGGGAAATTGATAATGTTAAACCAGGTGGATTAGGAACTTTTTTTATTCAAGAGATAATGGATGCAGTAGAGTTTAGAGACGGAAATAAACCTTGGATAAATCATCTAGTTTTAACTAAACAACTTTAAAATTAACCTATTAATGCTCCGACGTTAAATATTGGAGAATACATAGCAATCATTAATCCACCAATCATTACACCCATAAACACTATCATAATAGGTTCAATTAAACTTGAAAGGTTATCAACCACAGTATCAAATTCTGATTCATAATATTTTGCAACTGATCCAAACATTTCATCCAGTTGTCCAGTTTGTTCACCTACTGATATTAATTGACCAAAAGTTGGTGGAAATAAAGGATCCTTGAGAAATAACTTAGTTAAAGTATCTCCTGAGAAAACTCCTTTTTTTACATTCTCAAGTGACTCTAAAACTACAACATTATTGCTAACTGATTTTGCTATTTCTAAACTCTCAAGTAAATTTACGCCCGCTGCACTTAAATTTCCCATTATTAAAGAAATTCTTGCAAGCATTGACTTTAAAATCATTTCACCAAAAATTGGTAATTTAAGAACTTGTTTATGCCACAAGTATCTTATTTTCTCATTCTTAGTAGTTAAAAATCTAAATACAAAGAAAAATACTATCAGAGATAATAATAATATTTTTCCCCCAGCGCCCCTCAAAAAATCACTCATTCCCATAATTGTAGCTGTGGCTGCTGGTAATTCTATACCCATACCATCATACATTTTTGCAAATACTGGAACGACTTTTACCAACATAAATGCACTTACAATAATTGCTACAGAAAACATAATAGAAGGATACATTAAAGCTGACTTAATTTTTTTTTTAATCGCTTCTTTTTTTTCCAACGACTCTACAATTTTTAGTAAAAATACGTCTAACTTACCACTCGCTTCACCAGCCTTGATTAAGTTAACATATACGTTATCAAATAGATCAGGAAACTTTTCAAAGCATTTAGATAATGTTACACCACCTTCTAAACTTTTTCTTATATCTTCAACAACATCTTTCATTGCAGGGCTCTCTAATTGGTCTCGTAACATTGCAAGAACTTGCAAAATAGGAAGCCCGGCTTTTACCATGGTTGCAAACTGTTTTGAAAAAATAAGCACATCTTCAACTTTTGCTTTTTTCTTTCCAAAAAGGGAAAATCCTGGACTTTTTTTCTTATCTTTTTTGTCTTTTTTAGTCTTTTTTGAACTTCGAACTAAGTTAGTAATTATAATCTTTTGTTCTTTTAATTTATGCGAGGCTTCATCTGAATTAAGTGCTTCGATATCACCCTCAACATATTTCCCATCAGAAATTCCCTTATATGTAAAAGCTTCCATAATGAATTATATTATTCTGAGCTTAAAACTCTTTCATATTCTCTAAAGTTAAGATCTCCAGATGCAATCATTCTTTTACCCATATCCTGCATTGTCTGAAATCCTTCTTTTATTGCAATCTCTCTCAATTCTGGAGTAGTTGCCTGTCTTAAAATTGCTTCCTTAAGAGGTTTAGAAATAACTAAAATTTCATAAATTCCTTGTCTCCCTTTATATCCCGTATCATTACACTTAGCACAACCTTTGCCTTTAAATGCTTTTACTTTTGATGATTGATCTTCGCTAAAACCTAGATCCTGTAAAACTTTTGGATTAACATCATCATCAGGAATTTTACAATCTTTGCAATTTCTTCTCGCTAATCTTTGAGCTACAACTAATTGGCAGGCTGCACTTATTAAATAATCTGGTGTACCCATATTCTGTAATCTAGTAATTGTGCTTGGAGCATCATTTGTGTGAAGAGTACTAAATACTAAGTGTCCAGTAAGAGCAGCTTTCAGACCAATATCTACTGTCTCTTTATCTCTCATCTCACCAACAAGAATTATTTCTGGGTCTTGTCTTAAAAACGATCTCAGAGCCTTAGCAAACGTAAAACCTATATCATCTTTAATTTGAACTTGACCAACTCCATCCAATTCATATTCAACTGGGTCCTCAGCAGTTAATATATTTAAATGAGGTTTGCTTACTTCTTTTAGAATACTATACAATGTTGTTGATTTTCCAGAACCCGTTGGTCCAGTAACTAATATCAATCCTTGAGTAGAATGAATAGATTTTCTCAAGCTTTTTAAATCTTTATCATCAAAATTCAATTGCTCTAAAGTGATGTCTCCTGCATCCTTATTAAGAACACGCATAACAATTCTTTCATTATTTGCAGTTGGCAATATTGATAAACGAAGATCAACTACTTTACCTTCAATTTTAAAATTTATTGCTCCATCTTGAGGCAATCTTCTTTCTGCAATATCAAGTTTACCCATTATCTTGAAACGAGTAACGACAGCTCCATAATTATCATGTAAAAATTTTCTGTATTGCTCTTGTTCTTGAAGCATTCCATCTTGTCTATATCTTACTCTTGATGAAAATCGATAAGGTTCAATATGAATATCACTTACTCCTCTTTTGATAGCTTCGGCAACAACTGCTGTACTAAATTTTATTACTTCTGACTCGTTTTCAATAGCTTCGATATCTTCCTCTGGAGCATTTTCTAGAACTTCGCCGGCTTCACCAAGATCACTATCAAATGTTTTTTGTTTTTCTTTATTGTCTTCTCTAATAGTTGCTGCTGTCACTTCACCGCTTTCACTAGATAACTTATCTATGAACT
>CABYHH010000008.1 GCA_902518835.1 uncultured Pelagibacteraceae bacterium | reverse complement strand
ACCCAAAAAACCCAAAATTTCTTCAAACCATACGAGGTGCTGGATATGTTTTATGGATTGAATAAATTAATAAAAAATATACTTCCTAAAAGACTATTTTACAGGGCCCTACTAATTGTTGCCGTTCCTGTGATTGTATTACAACTTATTATTACGATTGTCTTTTTTGATAGTTTGTGGATCAAAACAAACAAAGGTATGACCAAAGCACTAGTAAATGAGATAAACACTTTCATAGAGGTTTATAATGATGAAATTTATAATAAAGATGAAATAAAAAATCTTTTTTCAGTTTATCAAGATTTAAACATTGAATACGTTGCAGATAAAAATTTTAATTATCAATATCAAAAAAGACGTTTTAGTCCTGTAGATAGAACTTTAAGAAGAGAATTAAAATCCAAGTTTGGAGCTGAAGGTTTTTGGTTTGACTCTCTTACTTACAAAGAGCTCATTGATATTAGAATTCCAAATCAATTAGGATATTTTAAATTTTTAGTCCCAAAAGATAGAGTTACAAGCTCCTCAGCTCGAATATTTGCATTATGGATTACAGTCCCAGCAATTATAATGGTTTTTATTTCATTAATTTTTTTAAAAAACCAAACTAGACCAATTACTAATTTGGCTAAAGCAGCAGAAAAATTTGGTAGAGGCGAGGAAATCGAAGAATTTAAGCCATCTGGTGCTGCAGAAATTAGGCAGGCAGGATACGAGTTTGATAAAATGAGAAAGAGGATTATTCGTCACCTTAATCAAAGATCCGAAATGTTATCTGGTATAAGCCATGATTTGAGAACACCTTTAACAAGAATGAAGCTGCAAACCGCTTTTATAAAAGATCAGGATTTAAAAAATAAACTTTCTGATGATATTAATGAAATGGAGAAAATGCTGAATGAGTATCTCCAATTTACAAGCTCTTCCTATTTAGAAAAAGACGAACAATTCAATTTAAGTGACTTAATTAATAAAATTATTGAAAAATACAACAATGAAAATATTTCAAAAAATATTTTGCCAAGAATCTACATTAATGGAAGAAAAAATTTAATCCGACGATGTATTAATAACCTTATCGATAATGCAATAAAATATGGGGAAAAAGTAAATTTAGAGCTAAGTAAAAATAATAATAATTTATTTATTAAGATTGAAGATAATGGACCTGGAATACCTGAAGAGGAGTATAAGAATGTTTTTAAACCGTTTTACAAAATAGATAAGGGAAGAGCTGACTCAAAATCAAGTGTTGGCCTAGGAATGTCTATCGCATCTGATATTATTAGATCACATGGGGGAAATATAAAATTAGAAAAATCTTCTTTAAAAGGTTTGGGTGTTAAGATTTTCTTGCCGATTTAGTTTTTTTTTTTTGCTTAATTTGACCAATTTTTTTTTCTAAATTTTCAACTCTTTTACTCAAGACCTCAAATTCATCTTTACTTGTAAGTTTCATTTTGAAAACAATTTCATCTCTTTTAGATTTTAAAATTGTCATTAATTCATTCTTAATATCTTTAGAGGAAATTAAGCCTTGCTCAAACAACTTAGTAATCTTATCGAATACAAATTTAGAATTTTTCATATATATATTTAATTAATAAATGATTTAACTTATAGTTATATTATAAAAATGTTCATTAATAATTTTGACCCAGTTGCAATTGAATTTTTTTCAATAGAAATAAGGTGGTATTCTTTAGCTTATATCTTCGGAATATTGATAGGCTGGATTGTGAGCAAAAGAATTTTAATATCAGATGATAATTTAAAAAAAAGATTTGATGATTTTGTAACATATATAATATTAGGTATTATTATTGGCGGTAGATTAGGCTATGTATTATTTTATAATTTAAATTACTATTTAAATAATTTAATTGATATTTTTAAAATTTGGCAAGGTGGAATGTCGTTTCATGGGGGTTTAATTGGTGTAATAATTGTAAGTTATATATTTGCAAAAAAAAATAACCATAATCCTTTTAGTTACCTAGATATAGTTGCGATTGTTTCTCCAATAGGAATATTTTTTGGCAGGATCTCAAATTTTATTAATTCAGAATTATATGGAATAGAAACGAATATACCTTGGGCAGTAAAATTTTTAAAAGTTGACAATATCTATAGACATCCTACACAATTATATGAGGCTCTTTTCGAAGGTTTAATATTATTCTTAATTTTGTTTTTTTTTAAAAAAAAAGGTTTTTTGAAATTTAAAGGATTTGTATCTGGACTATTTTTAATTTTTTACTCAATTTTCAGATTTGTTATTGAATTTTATAGAGTACCCGATGAACAATTAGGTTATTTATTTTTTCAAATAACAATGGGGCAATTGATTAGTTCATTATTCTTTTTAATTGGAGTTTATTTGATTATTACTAAGTATGAAATTAATAAAGAAATATAATCTTTCTTTGGAGGAATACATTAATTTATCTCTTTACGATAAAAAATTTGGTTATTATTCTAGAAAAAAATCCTTCGGTAAGAAAGGTGACTTTATAACAGCACCAAATATATCAAGATTATTCTCTGAGATGATTGCAATCTGGAGTATTAGTTTTTGGGAAAGCTTAGGATCACCAAGAAAATTTAATCTTATTGAATTAGGCGCTGGAAATGGTGAAATGATGAAAGTAATAATAGAAAGCTTTCAAAATTTTCCAATTTTATTTAAATCGTGCAATTTTGTAATTCATGAAAAAAGTCCCTCATTGGTTGATATTCAAAAAAAAAAATTGGGTAAAGATAATGTGGTTTGGATTTCTGATTTGAATAAGATTAGAAAAATTCCTAGCATATTCATAGCTAATGAATTCTTTGACGCCATAGCAATAAGACAATTTGAAAAAAAAGGCAAAACATGGTTTGAAAAATTTGTAAATTTAAATGGTAAAATAAAACCCTTTTATTTTGAAAAAATCGTAGATGTAAAAAAATTTGAGAATAAAATAAATTTTAAAATTTCTTATAATCAAAATTTTATTGAATATTCAGAACTCGGTTTAAAATACATAAATGATATTTCAAAAATAATAAAAAGATATAATGGTGGATTATTAATAATAGACTATGGATATAGCGATGAAAAAATGAAAAATACACTTAAAGGTATTTCCAACCACAAATTTGTAGATATATTAAGTAATTTTGGAAATATAGATATATCTCATAATATTAATTTTAATCTTTTTAAAAGATTTGTTAAAAAACTAGGTGGTTTAAAAGATAATTTAACAACACAAAAAAATTTTTTAATAAAAATGGGGATAAGGCAAAGAGCAGAGATATTGTCTAAAAATCTAACCTTTTATAAAAAAGCTGATATTTATTACCGATTAAGAAGGCTTGTAGATGAAAAGCAAATGGGAAAATTGTTTAAAGTTATGCTGATAAAAAAAAAAGAAAATAAGTTTAAATTAGGATTCTAAATTGATCAGATCAAAAAAATTATTTAAACATAAAGAAATTTCCCATGGATTCTTTGATAGAATGGGAGGTGTGTCAAGCGGCATATATAAAAGTTTAAACTGTGGGACGGGCTCAAATGATAAAAAATATAAAGTAAAAAAAAATTTAAACATTGTAAAAAAAAAAATTGCAAAAAAAACAAAAAATATAGTTTTGCTTAATCAAATTCACAGTAATAATTTTGTATTTTTTAGCAAAAAAAGAAAGTCCCATAATAAACGATATAAGGCAGATGCAATAATAACTGATCAAAGTAAACTGCCAATAGCCGTTTTAACAGCAGACTGCGTTCCTATTTTATTATATGAAAATAAGAAAAAAATGATTGCAGCTATACATGCTGGCTGGCGAGGTGCCTACAAAGGCATTGTGCATAAAGTAATTCAGCACATGTTAAAAAGAGGATGTAAAACAGAAAATTTTGTTGCCGCCATTGGTCCTTGTATAAGCTTCGATAATTATAATGTCAAAAAAGATTTTAAAAATAAATTTTTAAAAAAAGACAAAAAAAGTAAAATATTTTTTACACAGAGAAATAATGCTATTTTTTTTGATTTATCAAATTATATAAAATCACAAATAAAATTGAATAAAATAACAAATATCGATATGAAAAATACTGATACATTCAAAAAAAAAAATAATTTTTTCAGTGCAAGAAGGTCTTTGTCACTTAAACATGAGGATTATGGTAGAAATATTTCAATAATTATGATTAATTAGTCTTTTCAATGAAATTATTAACTGGAAATAGCAATAAAGTTCTAAGTAAAGACATTGCAAAATTTTTAAAATCAAAACTAGTCAATTCAAGTATAAGAAAATTTGCTGATGGGGAAATTTATGTAGAAATTAACGAGAACATTAGAGGCAATAGTATTTTCATAATTCAATCAATATCATCACCTGCTAACGATAATCTAATGGAATTACTACTATGTATCGATGCTTTAAAAAGATCTTCAGCAAAAAATATAACAGCAGTTATTCCATATTTTGGTTATGCGCGACAAGATAGAAAAGTTGTCCCAAGAACATCTATATCAGCAAAACTAGTCTCTAATTTAATTACAAAAGCTGGTGCAGATAGAATTGTAACAGTTGATTTACATGCGGGTCAAATTCAAGGTTTCTTTGACTTACCAGTTGATAATCTTTTTTCTACTCCAATATTTGCAAGACATGCAAAAAAGAGAATTAAAAGTCGAAAAATTATTTGTGTTGCTCCTGATGTAGGAGGCACTGAAAGAGCAAGAGCGCTTGGAAAACTTTTGAATGTTGGTCTTGCAATAGTTGATAAAAGAAGACCAAAACCAGGTCAGTCACAAGTTATGAATGTTATCGGAGATGTTAAAGGTCAAACTTGTATAATTGTTGATGATATTATCGACTCAGGTGGAACTATTGTAAATGCTGCGAAAGCCTTAAAAAATAGAGGGGCAAAAGAAGTTTATGTATATATTACTCATGGAGTTTTAAGTGGAGAAGCAGTAAAAAAAATTAAAAATTCTGTGATAAAAAATTTAGTTATAACAGATACTATTGATAATGTTGAAAAAACTAGAAATGTAAAAAACATAGAAGTATTATCTATTTCAAGCCTTATGGGAGAGGCAATTAAGCGAATATCTAATTCTACCTCTGTGTCCGATTTATTTAAATAATTACCTTGATTATTTATTATCATGGTTTAAAAGGCTATTTTTTATGAATTTACTTGATGCTAATATTAGAAACAATTCCACTAAAGGAGAATTAAATTCCTTAAGACATGGTGGGAAAGTCCCAGCTATTATTTACGGTGGAAAAGATCAAAATCAAAAAATTTCAATTTCAAAAAAATTACTAAAAGTATTAATTGATAAAGAAAATTTTTTATCAAATATAATTACATTAAAAATTGATGGGAAATCTCAAAATGTTTTACCTCGTGAGGTAAAGTATCATATTTTAAGTGATGAACCTACTCACGTAGACTTTTTGAGAGTACTACCTGGTGTAAAGATTAAAATTGAAGTTCCAGTAAACTTTATAAACCATGATAAATCTCCAGGGTTAAAAAGAGGTGGTGTATTAAATATTGTAAGAAGAAAAGTAGAACTGAAGTGCCCAAGTGAAAAAATTCCTGAAAACCTAACAATTGATCTAGATGGTGTTGATATTGGTGAAAGTTTCAAAATTTCCTCAATTAATTTACAATCTGATGTAACGCCAACTATTCAAGGAAGAGATTTTGTGATTGCAACTTTAGCAGCACCAACGGTTATGAAAGAACCAGAAAAACCGGCTGAAGCTGAGGCTGCAGAAGGCGAGGAAGCTGCTGAAGGAGTTGAAGGAGCAACAGTTGCTGCTGATGGAGAAAAACAACCTGGTGATGGCTCAAAAAATGACAAAAAAGAGGGTGATGACAAAAAATCACCTGAAAAAAAACCTTCTGAAGAAAAAAAATAATCTATAAAAATTGAAAATTTAACTCTTTTAAATATGCTTTTATTCGTAGGATTAGGAAATCCAACTCCTGATAGTGAAAATAATCGACATAATGTTGGTTTCAAAATTATTGACTCGATAAATAAAAAGTTTGGTCTCTCTAAACAAAAACCTAAATTTAAAGGTTTATTAACTACTGGGAATATTGGAACACAAAAAGTTTACGCAATCAAACCTTTAACTTTCATGAACAATTCTGGAGTTTGTATAAGAGAATTAATCGAATATTTTAAAATAAATGCAGAGGATGTAATTGTTTTTCATGATGACCTTGACATAGAGTTCGGTAAAATTAAAGCTAAATTTGGTGGATCAAATGCTGGTCACAACGGTATAGCATCAATTGATAAATTTATTGGAAAAGATTATTCTAGAGTGAGAATAGGAATAGGAAAACCTAAAAATGGATTAGATGTTGCTGACTTTGTTTTACAAAATTTTGATGAAGAGGAAACTTCTGGAATAGAAAAGATTTCAAAAGATATTACTGAGTCAATATCAATTCTTGTTGAAAAAAAATTAGATTTATTTTCTAGCACAGTTAATAATAAGAAATGACTTTAAAATGTGGGATTGTGGGTTTACCAAATGTGGGTAAATCAACTTTATTTAATGCTTTAACAAATTCAAGTAAAGCACAGGCAGCTAATTTTCCATTTTGCACTATCGATCCTAACGTTGGAGTCGTACCTGTTCCAGACAATAGACTAGACAACTTAACTAAGATTTCAAATTCAAAGAAAACTATTAATACCACTATTTCTTTTGTAGATATAGCAGGACTTGTAAAAGGAGCATCTAAAGGTGAAGGTTTAGGAAATAAATTTCTTTCACATATAAGAGAAGTAGATGCAATAATACATTTAATTAGATGTTTTGACTCAGATGATATCCAAAATGTAAATTCTAGTATTGATCCAATAAGAGACCTAGAAATTATTGAAACTGAAATGATGCTCTCAGATATGGAGTCTATTCAAAAAAGATTAGAAAAAAGCAATAAAAAAAATTTAGATGAAGATCAATTACAAATACTTCAAATTACATCAGAATGTATTAATGATAATAAAGATATTTCCTTTTTAAAATCTGAGTTTACAAAAAAGCAATTAAAACAAAGTGGCTTGTTATCTCTAAAACCCAAAATATTTGTATGTAATGTTGACGAAAAAAGTATAAAAAGTGGAAATAGTTATACTAATGATTTCATTAAAAAATTCGAAAAAAATAATACGCTTATTATTTCTGCTGATATTGAAAATCAAATTAATGAATTAAATTTTGAGGAAAAAGAAAATTATATGGAAATGATAGGAATACAAGAAACCGGCCTAAATATGTTGATTAAAAAAGGTTATGAAATTTTAGAATTAGAAACTTTTTTTACATCTGGTCCTGAAGAAACTAGAGCTTGGACTATTGAAAAAAATTGTACAGCACCAAATGCGGCTGGAGAAATTCATACTGATTTTGAGAAAGGTTTTATCAGGGCAGAGACAATTTCTTATAATGATTTTATAGATAATAAAGGTTGGCTAAATTGTAAAGCTATGGGTAAAATGAGACTAGAAGGAAAAGACTATATTGTTAAAGATGGAGATATATTAAATTTTCGTTTCAATACCTGACCAGATTTTTTTCATGCTAAAATAAACTAATACCGTTAATATAATCAAATATATAATTGCCTTAAAACCCATCCTATGTCTCGACTCCAGATGAGGCTCTGCAGCCCACATTAAAAATGTTGTTACGTCTTTAGACATTTGTTCAACAGTTGCAGTAGTGCCATCTCCATACTCAACAAGTCCATCAGAAAGTTGATTGGACATTTTTATTTTATTCCCATACATGTATTTATTATAATAAACCCCATCATCTAATTTCATACCTGCGGGTGGTTCCTCGTAACCCTGTAGAAGAGAGTAAATATAATCTACTCCACCACCTCTTGCTTTTACTAAAACTGACATATCTGGTGGATACGCACCACCATTAGCTGCTTGTGCTGCCTTCACATTGTCATATGGCATTACAAATTTATCAGATAATTTCCCTGGTCTTGTGAACATGTCTCCATCTGAATTTGGTCCATCCTTTACCTCAAATGAGGCAGCTATAGCCTTTGCTTGATCAATTGAAAATTCGGGCCCACCATCCTCAGCTAAATTTCTATAGCTTAAATATTTCATGGAGTGACACGAGGAACATACCTCAGTATAAACCTGATATCCTCTTTGTAATGAAGCACGGTCAAATTTTCCAAACAGACCTTTAAAGCTCCAGTGTGTTTTTAAATACTCAACTTTTTCAGCTGAATATGCGCTCTTATAACCACACATAATAATAAGCGAGAGTATTATTATCTTAAAAAAATTTTTCACTAAAGTTATAAATTTTTCTTATTTTTAATTCTTGCCCCTGCCAAATTAGGAGATCCTCCCAAAACAGGTTCTGTAATACTTAAGGGGACAGGTAAGGTTTTTTCCTTAAACCCTAGAATTGGAAGTATCACTAGAAAATGAATAAAATAATATGCTGTCGCCACTCTTGCAATAAGAAGATATAAGCCTTCAGCTGGCATCGCTCCAACATAGCCAAGAATTAAAACATCAGCTACCAGTATCCAATAAAACTGTCTATACAAAGGTCTAAAAACTGCTGATCTAATCTTTGACGTATCAAGCCAAGGCAAAGCAGCTAAAATTAAGATAGCTGATAACATAGCTATAACACCTAAAAGTTTATCAGGAACTGATCTTAAGATTGCATAAAAGGGCAACAAATACCACTCAGGAACTATATGAGCAGGTGTTACAAGTGGATTGGCTTCTATATAATTGTCAGCATGCCCCAAAATATTTGGTGTATAAAAAACAAAAAAAGCAAAAACAATCATAAACATTAATAAAGCGAAACCATCCTTTATGACAATATAAGGATGAAAAGGAACAGTATCCTTAGATGGTTTTTGAATATCAATACCAACAGGATTGTTATTTCCTGGTACATGAAGGGCCCAAATGTGTAAAACAACTAAACCAAGAATTAAAAAAGGAATTAAATAATGTAATGTAAAAAATCTTGTGAGAGTCGGATTATCGACTGAATAGCCTCCCCATAACCATGTTACTATTCCCTCTCCTACCAATGGAATAGCACTAAATAAGTTTGTAATTACAGTTGCACCCCAAAAACTCATTTGCCCCCAGGGAAGTACGTATCCTAAAAAAGCTGCTGCCATCATTAATAAATATATTATTATCCCTATGATCCAGATAACCTCACGTGGAGATTTGTAAGACCCATAAAATAAAGATCTGAATATATGTATGTAAACTGCTAAAAAGAACATTGAAGCTCCATTAGCGTGAATATATCTTATTAACCATCCATAATTAACATCTCTCATTATATGCTCGACGCTATCGAAAGCCATGTCTGCATGCGCAATATAATGCATTGCTAAAACCAACCCTGTTATAATTTGAGTTAATAAACAAAAAGTTAGTATCCCACCAAAAGTCCACCAATAATTTAAATTTTTTGGTGTGGGATAATCAGTCAAATGGCTTGCTAATGTAAGTAAGGGCAACCTATCGTTAAACCATTTTCCAAATTTTGATTTAGGTGTATATTCGTGATCACTCATATAACTTATCCAATTTTAATTGTATTAGAGTTAACAAACTTATATTCTGGTATTTCCATATTAGTTGGAGCAGGACCTTTTCTTATTCTACCTGATGTATCATAATGTGATCCATGGCATGGGCAAAACCAACCATTGTAATCTCCTTTTTGATCTAATGGAACACATCCTAGATGTGTACAGACACCCAGCATTACTAACCATTCAGGATCTTTTGCTCGGTCCTCATCTTTTTCAGGATGTTTTAAATCTTTTAAGCTTACTGCTTTCGCCTCAGCAATTTCCTCTTGTGTTCTTCTTCTAATAAAAACTGGTTTACCTCTCCACAATACAGTTATAGTCTTTCCTGGGTTCACAGAACTCACATCTACCTCTGTGCTAGCTAATGCTTTAACTGAGGCATCCGGGTTCATTTGATCAATCATTGGCCATATAGTTGCACCAACACCCACAGCTCCTACAGCATATGTAGCAGTGAATAAAAAGTCTCTTCTTTTAGTTTTTTTTTCTGGCATTAATAACTTGTAAATATACTCAATATAGTTTTTTTCTACCTAAATATATGATTTCATATAGTATAAAATAGTAATTTTACTACTGAAAGAATGACACAGAATTTAAGAATTTCGGGGCCTAAAATAGCATTATTTGAACCAGATATACCTCAAAATACTGCAGCAATTATAAGAACATGTGCTTGTTTGGGTGCAAAATTAGAGATAATTAAACCGTGTGGTTTTTTGCTTAATGATAAAAGATTTAAGAGGGTTGTAATGGATTACCTCAGTGAGGATGAAATAGAATTTTATCAAAGCTCAAAACACTTTTTTAAATCAAAAGAAAATCAAAGAATTATATTAATGACTACCAAAGCCTCAAAATCTTACACAAAATTTAAATTCAATAAAAACGATACAATCTTATTTGGGAGAGAAAGTGCCGGAGTGCCAGAAAATATTCACAAATTAGTAAAAAGTAAGTTAAAAATACCTATGAAAAGTAATAAACGCTCATTAAATATAGCATCGTCTGTAGCAATAATTTTGGCAGAAAGTTTAAGACAAATTAAATTAATTTAATATGGATTTAGAGATAAAAAAAGAATTAACAAGTAACTGGTTTCAAACACTCCAGAACGCTTTTTGTGATGATATAAAAAAAATTGAAAAGAATAAAACTAAATTCATTTCAAATACCTGGAGAAAAAATAAATTTAAGAATGAAGGCGGAGGTGAATACAGAATACTTCAAAATGGTAATGTTTTTGAGAAAGTTGGAGTAAACTTTTCAAAAGTATATGGTAAATTTCCCAAAAAATTTCAAAAAAATATTCCAGGAGCTGAAAATGACCCAAGGTTTTGGGCATCAGGAATATCTGTTGTGATGCATATGAAAAATCCTTTAATACCAGCGATGCATTTTAACACTAGATATATTTGTACTACATATGATTGGTTTGGAGGGGGAATGGATGTAACACCATCTAAAATCGATGTGTTTGAAAAAAAATATTTTCACAAAATTTTAAAAAATATGTGTAATAGACATAATCCAAATTACTATAAGAAATATAAAAAATGGTGTGACGAATACTTTTATTTGCCTCATAGAGAAGAGACACGTGGTATAGGAGGAATTTTTTTCGACTATAAAAAAAAAAATTTTGAGAAAAACTTTTCATTTGTCAGAGATGTGGGGGTAACATTTCAGGAAATTTTTAACAAAATTATTCAAAGAAAAATAAAAAAAAAGTGGACAATTAAAGATAAGGAAGAACAATACATCAAAAGAGGAAGGTATGCTGAATTTAATCTACTATATGACAGGGGAACAAAATTTGGTTTAAAAACCGGTGGCAATATTGAAGGTATTTTAATGTCTTTACCACCGTTAGCAAAATGGAAATGAAATGGATAAAGAACCGATCACATTAAAGGGATTAAAAAAACTTAAAGAAGAATTAATTTTTTTAAAAGAAAAAAAAAGACCAGAGATTGTATCAGCTATATCTGAAGCTAGATCTCATGGGGACTTGAAGGAAAATGCTGAGTATCATGCTGCAAAAGAAGAACAGTCTCACAATGAAAGTCGCATTACAGAAATAAACAATATTATTTCAAATGCAAATGTTGTAGATGTTACAAATTTAACTAATGAGGGAAAAGTAATTTTTGGATCTACTGTTTTTCTTGAAAATTTAGATACTGGAGAAAAAATTAATTATAAAATTGTTGGTAGAGATGAAGCAGATTTGAAGCATAAATTAATTTATTTTCAATCTCCTATCGGTAAAGGTTTAATTGGTAAAAAAAAAAATGATTTGGTGGGAATAAATACACCATCAGGATTAAAAAACTTTGAAATAAAAGATGTAAAATATATTTAACTATTGACAATATTTTCAACCTGAGTATCTGAAATTTGAAAATTATTTTCTATCCATTTTTCCTCAATCATTCTAAGTTTTTTACCAATTTGTTTACCTTCAGGTATTTTATACTTTTTCATTAGCACTTCTGCACTAATTGGTATAACAGGATGCATTTTGTTCAAAAAAATTTTGTTCAAATCAATTATTTTTTTATTTGATTTTTGAGACATTATTATTTCAAAATGTAAAATATCATTAATTGCCTGTTTTCCATGATAATAAAAAATTCTATTTAAATTTGTCTCTGTAAAGAGGGATTTATTTTTCGTATCTTTGTAAAAATTATCTATGATACTAATTCTTTTTTGATCTTTTTTAGATAAATTAAACCTATAAAAAAAATATTCAGTATTGTCAGTTTTATCTATAATTAGTAGGGAAATCAGAAAAATAAAATTTTTTTGTTTTAATAAATCTTTTTTACTTTGATTTAATTTTGAAAACACTTTAATATTTTTAAGCTCAGGAAAAATAATTAAAATCAAATCAGCAGAAATATTATCGTTATTAAGTTTTTCTAAGCTTTCTAATCGAATTATTTTCTTCAATTCCATTAACAATCTTTCTTTTGACAATTTTGATACACCATCAATATTTATTTTTAATTTTCTTATGAGTTCTAAATTATGTGGTTTTTTTGAGTAATTTAAAAAAAATCTTATATATCTTAAAATTCTGAGATAATCCTCTTTTATTCTTTTATCAGCATCTCCAACAAAATTTATGATCCCATTCTCAATATCTCTTTTACCATTAAATGGATCAAATAAATTACCATCTCTATCAGAATAAATTGAATTTATAGTAAAATCTCTTCTTAGTGCATCTTCTTTCCAATTATCAGTAAATTTCACAATTGCATGTCTTCCATCAGTAGAAATATCTTTTCTTAGAGAAGTAATTTCAAATTTTTTTTTATTAATTATAGCAGTTATTGTTCCATGCTCTATACCAGTTTCAAAATACGAAATATTTTTTTTTTTCAAAGCTTCACATACTTGTTGTGGTTCTAAATTTGAAGCTAAATCAATATCGTCAACTTTTTCGTTATTTATAATTTTTCTAATACATCCACCAACATACCGTATTTCACTTTTTTCAGAGTAAGAATTTACCGCATCAAAGATTTTGTAAGCCTCAGAATTTTTTGTAAGTTCTTTTATACTTTTGGATAAATAATTAAGATTATTTGACTGTAAAAAAAATTTATCTAAAAATTTAATCATAATTGGCTGGGGCGCTAGGATTCGAACCTAGGATGCAGGTACCAAAAACCCGTGCCTTACCGCTTGGCTACGCCCCAATATTAACTCGTATAACACAAAAAAGAAGAATTTATATAGTTTTTGATGCTATACACCAGTAATTTTTGTATTTTTTATTGAACTTTTTTTTCGCACTTAAGCATCTTTTTTTAGATTTAAAATAAGCAACAATTGCTGATCCTGATCCAGTCATCCTAACAAAGACTGGTTCATTCAAAGCCTCTAAATATAATTTAATAAATTTTAATTTGGGATACTTTGATAGAGCTATTTCCTCTAAATCATTATCTAATTTTTTCAAATAATCTAAATCAAAAATCTTTTTATTTGGGTTTTTTATTTTTGGTTTATGAAACTTTCTCACTTTTGAAAAAATTTCTTTAGTGGAGCATCCAAAGTCAGGTTTTACAATTAAAGTATAAAAAGTCTTTAACTTTTTGTAATATTTAATATCATTATTTGATGTTAAAATAGAATTTGCTAGTTTTAAACCAAGCGTAACATCTGAGCCAATTTTTCTTGAAATAGTCATAATTTGTTTTTTATCCAAAAAAATAAACCTTTTTTCTATCAGAAATTTTAAAATACTTGCAGCATTCATCGAACCACCGCCTAAACCAGCTTTGTTAGGAATTTTTTTATTCACTTTTATTTCAAATTTTATATTGTTTAGGATTTTTAATTTTTCCAAGATTTCAAGCAGTCGATAAATTGTATTTTTTTTACTTATCTCTTTTGAAAACTCACCAAAAAAATGGATATTATTTTTTTTTGAGTTTATAATTTTAATCTGTATCTCATCATATAAATTCACAAAAGCAACCATTGTCTCAATCTGGTGTAAATTAGATTTCTTACCAGTAATATTTAAAGACAAATTTATTTTTGCATACGATTTAATCTTATAAATATTCATCTATGAATTTTGAGGTCCATCGATCATTTTTTTATTTATGCTTTTTATAATTTTTTTTTCTGCATCCTCCATTTTGAGAACATTTGACCAGAAATATCTTGCCTGAATTTTCCTATTTAATTTCCACAGAATATCCCCATAATGATCATTTACTATCGGGTCATCTGGCATAAGTAAAACTGCCCTCTTTAAAAATTTTTCTGCTTTAGAGTAATCCTTAGTCAAATAATAAGCCCATCCAATAGAGTCTATTATGTAAGGATCATCATTTTCAAGTGAGTATGCCTTTTCAAGCATTTCAATTGCATTATCTATTTTATAACTTCTCTCCAACCAAGAGTAAGCTAAATAATTTAAAACATATGCATCATTCGGATCTAACTTTAATGAATACAAAAAATCTTTATCAGCAGTTTCATATTTACCTATCCTTTCATAACTTCCTCCTCTTCTGTAAAGAAGATCTGCCTTGATTTCCAAATTATCATTAAATTTATTTATTAATATTGTGTAATAATCTATTGCCTGTTGATACTCTTTTGAATTTTTAAAAAAATTTGCAATATCAAATAACATTTTATTATTTGGATCATCGATTTTTTTAAATTCAGATTCAATATATTGTAAAGATTTTTTCAAACCCTCTTCATCATCAATAATTAAAGCTTCTTTCTTAACTCTATACCAATAGTAAAAAAGATTATCTTTTTTAAATTTTTTCAAATTTTTTTTTGCTTTTTTGAATTCTCCATTCAAGTATTGGTTTTCAACAACTAACGATAAATTAAAAATAAACTTTGGATTTGAAAAATTTGAAAGATTGAGAAAAAAATTTGATTTATCAAAATCATCTTGGGATGAATAAAGATTTGAAATTAAAAAGAAAAACTCACTAATAATATCATCATGATTTTCACACGAAAAAAATTTAGTAAATTTTTCTTCATTCCCATTATCTAGCCAACTTTTGCCTTGTGATAGTAATAAAGTGCTATTAATGTACTCTATGTTGTCGAATAATTTTTGTGCTTCTACTAATCTATTATTTTTAACTAAGTAACTAATATAAAAAAAATAATATCTCGAATAATCTCCTTCTGAGTCACTAATCAAATTATTAAAATATAAATCAGTATTTTTATCAGCTAAATAACACTTTTGAAAAGTTTCTGAGATATTGGAAAGTTTACCAAAATCCTCTTTATTTTTTAAAAATTTTTTTTCCTTAAAAACATATATATACTGTTTCAAGATTTTGATTATAGCTAAATTAAATCTGTCATTAATTGGTGAATTAATAGCTTTAATAGAATAATCATAGGCTTTATTGAATTGTCCTTTTTTTAAACTATCTAAAATTAGCAATAGATGTGCTTCTAAAAAGTCAGAATTTTCTTTATCTAGATTTCTTTTAATAACATTTATTGCTTGTGAAACTTTATCTTCTAATACTAAAGAGTATACGTATTTTTTTAAATAAGGATTATGTTTATTTAGTAAGATTTTAGATGAACTAAAAAATTGTAGAGCTCTAGTATTGTCTTTATTTTCTAATGCTACAATTCCAGAAAAATATTTTGATAAATTATTACCATCAAAATCATTTAAACTATTACTTTTAGAATGTAATGGGTTTTGATAGAGTACTCCAAGTATTAAAAAAAAAATAATTCTTTTGAAAAACATTTTTACACAATATGACTAAAAGAACTTTAAATCAAAATGCTAAATATGTTCAAGAATTAATAGAATTAATTGAGCCTGATTTTAAATTTTTCAATAAACCCATAAATAGATTAAAAACAGTTAACAGTGATTTAAATAGTAATTTATTTAAAATTGATCGATTATCACAATTAAAGAAGGATATTAATTCAATTGAAGATTGTAATTTAAAAAATAAATCAAAAGATCTAATACTTGGAGATGGGGATATCAATAGTCCAGTAATGTTCATAGGAGAGGCTCCCGGTGAAATTGAGGAAAAATCTGGTTTAACTTTTCAAGGAGATCATGGAGCTTTATTAAATAAAATGTTGAATGCAATTAATTTATACCGCGATAAAGTTTACATAGCGTATACGATAAATTTTAGACCTCCAAACGATAGAAAGCCTACCTCAAATGAAATCAAGAGATATTCAACATTTTTAAAAGATCACATTTCAATAATCGATCCAAAAGTTATAATTTTGATGGGAGCCACTGCAACCCAGGCTGTAACAAACTTTTATGGAAAAATTTCTGACGAAAGAGGCAAATGGAAAGAAATTATTATTAAAAATAAAACTGTTCCACTTATTATTACTTATAGCCCTTCTTATTTAATTAGATTTCCTGAAAATAAGAAATATTCATGGGAGGATCTTAAAAAAATAAGACAGAAAATAAAAGACTTAGATTTAAAATAATGAAAATTATTGCAGGTGTAGACGAAGTTGGTAGAGGTAGTTTAATTGGACCAGTTTATGCAGCAGCTGTTATTTTAAATAAATCGATAAATTTAAAAATACTTAAAGATTCAAAAAGTTTATCAAAAAAAAAGAGAGAGATTTTAGCAAAATATATTAAAAAAAATTCTATATGGGCAATCGGTAAGGCTTCTGTAAAAGAAATAGAAAAAGTAAATATTTTAAATGCAAGTTTATTAGCTATGAGAAGAGCCATTAAAAAACTAAAAAAAAAACCTTCTTTAACTCTGATTGATGGAAATAAACTACCTAAATTAAGAAACTATCGTCTCAAACAAATAATAAAAGGTGATCAAAAAATACCATCAATATCAGCAGCATCAATAATTGCAAAGGTAACTCGTGATAGATTTGTAGTAAAGTTAGATAAAAAATTTAGAAGATATGGATGGAAAAAAAATTGTGGTTATGGAACAAAACAACACTTAGAGGCTTTAAAAAAACTTGGTATCACTATTCATCATAGGAAAACTTTTTCACCAATTAATAAAATCTGCTCAAAGCAAAACACTACATATTGTAATCTCTTAAAATAATTACACAAATCAGCACTTTATAATTCAATCCTAGGTTGACCCAAGAATCTTTTTAGAGTCTAATTTATTTTTTTAAAATGATTTTTAACTTTAAGAATAAATTGATTAATGGAGATAGTCTAGAGGAACTTAAAAAAATTCCTGACGAGACTTTTGATCTAATTTTTGCTGACCCACCATATAATTTACAATTAAGAAATGAACTTACAAGACCTGATAGATCTAAAGTAAGTGCTGTAAATGATAAGTGGGACAAATTTGAAAATTTTAAAAAATATGACGATTTTACATATTCTTGGCTGAATGAGTGTAAAAGAATATTAAAAAAAAATGGAGCTATATGGGTAATTGGAAGTTATCACAATATTTTTAGAGTTGGAACAGTAATTCAAAATTTAGGTTTTTGGATTTTAAATGATGTTATTTGGAATAAAAAAAATCCAATGCCAAATTTTAGAGGAACACGTTTTACTAATGCTCACGAAACTTTAATTTGGGCATCTAAATCGGAAAAATCAAAATACACTTTTAATTATCAATCTCTCAAATGTTTAAACGATGATTTGCAAATGAGATCAAATTGGGAACTACCAATTTGCAACGGATCTGAAAGACTTAAAAAAAATGGAAAAAAAGTACATTCTACTCAAAAACCAGAGGCTTTACTTCATAGAATTTTATTAGCAACTACAAATAAAAATGATTTAGTTTTAGATCCCTTTTTAGGTACGGGAACAACAACTGCAGTTGCAAAAAAATTAGGTAGAAATTATTACGGTATAGAAAAAGAAAAAGCTTATTTTATAGCTGCAGAACAAAGATTAAAAAATACAAAACCTATTGAAGATGATTATTTAGATACTCTACAAAATAATAGATCAAAACCCAGAATACCTTTTGGTTCATTAGTCGAATTAGGAATAATTCAACCTGGTACAACCATTTTCGACAATAAAAGGAAAATTAGTGCGAAAATTATGGTTGATGGAAGTATCAAACACGCAAAAACTGAAGGTTCAATTCATAAGGTAGCAGCCACAATTTTAGGTGCGGAAAGCTGTAACGGATGGACTTATTGGCATTGTAAATTAGAGGGTAATTTCGTACCAATAGACGACTTAAGACAAAAGTTTTTTCATAAAAGTTAACCCAATTTATCTATAAATTTTTCCTAAATAACTTTCTAAAAATTTTTTATTTTTAACTAATTTTTTTAAGAAAATATTTCTAAACAACTTTGTCAAAGGATTAGATAAATGAAAAACAAACTCATTAAATTTCGATCTATTGTTAACCATTTTTGTTTTGTATACTCTACTTTTAAAAAAATCAATTTCTGTATTATTTTCTATACTTTTGAATAATTCAAAAGCTCCTTCTATAGATTGAGACGCACCTTGAGCAAATGATGGAGGAAAAGCAAAGAAAGCATCACCGATTAAATGAATTTTATTATTATCAATTTTGAAAAAATCATCACTTACAAATACGGGGAATATTTTTAGTTCCTTAATTTCATTCAAAAATTTATTACTTTCTTGAGGAACATTTCTTAAAATTTTTTTAATAAAATCAGGATCAGTAAATAATGAATAATTTTTTTGCTCATTTTCAGTAAGATTATATTTCATTATTGCTATAAAATTTAAATTACCTTTTTGAGTTACTGGATAAATTACGTGATGAAAATTTGATCCTAAATGTAATGAAATATTTTTTTTATCAACAAAATCTAAAAAATAAGGAATTGTTCCTCTAATAGCCAGTGTATTATTATATTTAGGTTGCGTTTTATTTTTTGAGACAAGACTTTTACTTTTTGAAAAAACTCCGTCAGAAATAATTAGATGATCACATTCAAAAGTTTCATCATTTTCAAAACTAATTTTGATTATTCGGTTTTCTTGATCTATCTTTGAGATACTATGACTTGTTTTAATTAAGTCTTCTATATCTGATTTTAAGAAATTTATTAAATCAGATCTTTTTAAAGTAGTGTACTTAATATCATCTGAGTTGAAGTCAGAAATATCTAAATCACATATCTTTTCTAAGCTTTTAATAGAGTAAAAATTTATTTTGGTTGGATTGAATTTTTTATGATCTTTAAATTTATCAAATCCAATTTGATTTAAAAGTTTTACACTATTTACTGATAACTGAATTCCGTAACCCTCATCTAAATCTAGTGAATTATTTTTTTCGTAAACTGTAACTTGGTAATTTGAATTTTTTTTAAATAGGTTAGCAATAAATAATCCTGAAATACCTGCTCCAATAATAGCAACTTTTTTCATTGATTATTTTCTAAATATTTAACAATTTTTTTTGTAAACGATGGCAACATATAACTACTCAATTTTTTTTTGTCCACCCAATAAGATAATGGAAACTTTTTATCATCTTTTGAAAATTGAATTTTTATGTTCATATTCATATTAGACATTTTCAAACTTAAATTTTCGTTAAAATTTTCTGGATTTTTTAATTCTATCATCGGAAATATCGATAAATTTTTTAAAAATTTAAACTTCCTGTTTTTTATTAATAAGTATCTTTGATTTTTTTTATAAACTTTTAAAATAAAATATTTATCTTGGTTTTGCCTCTGAATCTTTCTCAAATTGAAATCTTTCTTTTTGTAAGATTTGCAATTTTTTGAAATCGGACATTGATTACAAATTGGATTATTAGGCTTACAAACTAAAGCTCCTAACTCCATCAAAGCTTGGGCATAATCACTTGATTTCGATGAAAAACCAAAAATTGATTTTTTTCGTGCAATATAATCTTTTCGAATTTCTCTATCTTTTTTTAAGTAAAGATATCTTTTTAAAACTCTTTCAATATTTCCATCTAATGGAATATATGGTTTATTAAAAGCAATAGCTAATATTGCACTTGCAGTATAATTTCCAATACCCGGGAGTGATAATAAATCTTCAAAATTCCTTGGTAACTGTCCTTTAAAAGTTTTTATTATATTTTGTGCAGTTTTTTTTAAATTTTTTGCCCTTGAATAATAACCGAGACCTTCCCAAAGCTTTATTAATTCTTTATCACGTATCTTTGAGAGTGATTCTAAATTTGGAATTTTTTTAATAAATCGATTAAAATATGGAATCACAGTCACAACTTGTGTTTGTTGTAGCATAAACTCACTTACCAAAGTGTAATACTGCTTTTTTTGAGAAGTAACATTTTTTCGCCATGGTAATGGCCTTTTATTTAAATAATACCAATTAAGAATTTTTTTTGTTATTAATTGTTCTTTCATATGCAATTTAAAAAATATACTAAGCAGAGAAATGGTAGCATTCAAGGCCTAAGATCTCTTAAAGATACTTTACCAAAAAATATTCAAAAATTTATTATTAAAAGAGGTCACGTTTATTCTAAAACTCTTCATAATTGGAAATATATTGTAGGTGATGAATTATTTAAAGTTTGTTATCCAAAATCCTACAAAAATTCAAATAAACTTAGCGTTAGCACTTTATTGATTATGGTAAAAAGGGGTTACGAAGTTGAATTAGAATACTCAAAAAAAGAAATAATGGACAGATTAAATAGTCTTTTTGAAAATTCAGTCGTAAAAAAAATAAAATTAATTAGCTTTACAGATGAAAGTCTTTTTAAGAAAGAAAATGATATACAAAATAATGTGGAAAAAAATAATTACATAGATAAAGTAGATCGTATTAAAAATGAAAAAATAAAAAAATCTTTAATTCAACTATCAAAGGTATTAAATCGAAAATGAAAAAAATTTTAATAATTTTATTTTTCTCCTTATTATCAAATACAAGTTTATCTGCTGAGTTAAAGAGAATTACATCTGGTAATGAAGATGCTAAAATTACCATAATAGCTTACGAGTCTTTAACATGTAGTCATTGTGCAGATTTTCATAAAAAAATTTATCCTAAAATAAAGAAAGATTTTATTGACGCTGGTTTAGTAAAAATAGAATTTAGACATTTTCCTTTGGACATTGCTGCATTAAATGCTGCAAAAATTGCTCAATGTGCTTTAAGTAAAAATTTAGAAGTTTTAGAAAGCTTATATTTTAATCAAAATGTTTGGGTAAAAGGAAAGACAGTAGATGAACTTAATGAAAATCTTAAAAATTTTGTAAGAAATGAGGGTTTTGATATAAATTTCGAAGAATGTATTAAAAATAAAAAAATTGAGGATTTTGTTTTAAACGACCGAATCAATGGTACTAAAAATTTTAAAGTAAATGCTACTCCTACGATAATAATAAACAATAAAAAGTTTGAAAAAACGCTGAATTATAAAAATTTAAAAAAAACTCTTGAAAAACTGATATAAATTTACTTATGGAGTTTAAAAAAATCCAACTTAATGGATTTAAATCTTTTGCAGATAAAACCAATTTTTTAATTGATGATAGTTTAACAGGTATTGTTGGACCCAATGGTTGTGGAAAATCAAATATTGTTGAGTCTTTAAGATGGGTCATGGGTGAGACCTCAGCTAAAAGTATGCGAGGATCGGGAATGGAGGATGTTATATTTTCTGGCACATCAAATAAGCCTTCAAAGAATATAGCTGAAGTCTCTGTAACAGTTGAAAATAAAAATAACGAGGGACCAATTCAATTTAGAGAACTTGATGAGATAAATATCAGAAGAAAAATTGAGAAAGACAAAGGTTCCAAATTTTACATAAATGAAAAAGAGGTAAGAGCTAGAGATACTCAAATGTTTTTTGCTGACTTATCTACCGGGGTGCATTCGCCATCGATGATAAGTCAGGGGCGTATTGGTGCACTAGTAACTGCAAAACCAACAGACAGAAGGGCAATATTAGAAGAAGCTGCTGGTATTTCAGGTTTACACGTGAGAAGACATGAGGCAGAACTAAGATTGAGCGCTGCGGAAAATAATCTTAAAAGAGCCGATGAATTAAGGAGACAACAAGAGAAACAATTGGCCAACCTAGAAAAACAAGCAGAAGAAGCAACAAAATATAAGAATATTTCTGAAGAAATAAAAAAAATAGAAGCAGGATTATATTATTTAAAATTATTAGAGATTGATAAAGAAATTAAAATTGAGAATGAGATTAATCTAGAAGCAGAAGGTGAAGTTAGTGGCTTCAGCAGTAGAATTTCTGAGCTCGAAACTTTAGTTAAATCTGAAACAGAAAAAATTTCACCCTTAAGAGAAAAAAATATTGAAAATTTATCTAAAATACAAAGACTAAATCTAGAACTTCAAAACCTTGACGAGGAAAATAATAGAGTACAAGATGAAATAGGTAATATTAAAAGATCTATTCAAACATTTAACGACGATATGGATAGAGAAAAAGGAATAATAATCGACGCAAACTCTAATGAAAAAAGGCTTAAGGAAGAAAAGAATGAGTTAATAGAAGTAGACTCAAAATATTATGAAACAGAAAAAAAATCTAATGAAGATTTAAATTATAATAAGAATATACTAGATATTGAATTAAACAAGATTAAAGAACTGATAAATTTAAATAAAAACTCTGAAGCAATTGTCGTTCTAGAAAGTTGTAAAAATTTAATAGAAAAATATGCAAGTAGTTTTAGTACAAATCAAAATATCAAACAAGACTCGGTAAAAAGAAATGAAAGAATTAATATTATTGATAAAGAAATTGAAAGTTGGAGAAATTTATTATCCAATTCTGAAAAAATGGTGTCCGAACTTACTGATAGGCAAAAAAAATTAAATATACAGCTTGAAAAATTAGATAATCAACCAAAAATACAAGCTGAAAAAAAAGGTCAAATTTCAGAAGGTCTTAGAATTGCAGAAAAGGAAAAAAATGAGAATGAAGTAGTTATTAATACAACTGACGAAAAAATTGAAACACTAAGATCCCAACTAAATCAAATACAAGAACAATCAATCCAAATCAGGGAAAGAAAAGCAAGCTCTGGAGCTACTGTTGAAGGTCTAAAAAAACGTAAAAATGATTTGATTGATAGAATATATTCAGAGTTAAGTCTTGATGAAGAAAATATTCTTGAAAATTCAAATTTATTTGGAAAAGAAGATCTTCCAGATGCAGTTAATCAAGAAGACCTGTTAGATAAAAAAAAACAAGAAAGAGAAAAATTAGGTTCAGTAAATTTAAAAGCAGACGAAGAAACCGACAAATATAAAGTTGAAATTCAAAAAATGGAGAAAGATCGCGCTGACTTAGTGACAGCTATCAGTAAATTAAAAGATAGTATAAATGAATTAAACCAAAAAGGAAGAGAAAGACTCATTGATGCTTTTGAAAAAGTGAACAGAAAATTTAATGAAGTTTATACAAAATTATTTAATGGTGGAAATGCTAAACTCGAATTGGTAGACTCTGAGGATCCGCTTGAAGCAGGTTTAGAAATGTTAGTGAGTCCACCGGGTAAACGACTACAATCAATTACCTTATTATCTGGAGGTGAACAAGCACTGACAGCTTTATCTCTTATTTTTGCAGTTTTTTTAACCAATCCATCACCGATCTGCGTGCTTGACGAAGTAGATGCGCCGCTAGACGATGCGAATGTTACAAGATTTTGTAATTTGCTTGAGGATTTAATTAAAATTACGAATACAAAGTTTATCATTGTTACCCATCATGCATTAACAATGTCAAAAATGAATAAACTTTATGGTGTTACAATGCCTGAAAAAGGTATCAGCCAACTCGTTGCTGTAGATTTACAAAAAGCTGAGAGTATGGTTGCATAAACCAATTAAAAATGACTAAAGATCCTTTTAAAACTCGCTTGGAGATTGCAAAAAAAAAGGCTTTGAAAAGAGATTCAGCTAATAAAAAGTATAATCCATCACCCATTGGTAAAGCTTTTAAATTAAGTACGGAATTAGTATCAGCTGTAGCAGTAGGGACAATTATTGGGTTTATTTTAGACAAGACCTTTGGTACTAAACCATGGTTAATTTTAATATTTTTTTTTGTTGGTGTAGTTGCTGGTATTACTAATGTAATTAGATCTGCAAAAAACATGCAACAGTAGTATATTTTATGGCAACAAATCCAATGACTCAATTCGAGGTTTATAGAATTGGTCCAGAAATTAAAATAGGAATATTTGATATCTCGTTCACTAATGCAAGTTTATTTATGGTAATCAGTTCTATCGCAATTTTAATTGTTTTTAATTTAGGAGCCAAAAAAAACCTGATGCTACCTAATAAGTTACAACTTTTAGCAGAGATCAGTTATTCCTTTGTATCAAAAATGATTAGTGACACCGCGGGTTCCAAGGCAAAACCATATTTTGCTTTTATATTTTCGTTATTTATGTTTGTTTTATTTTGTAATATGTTTGGAATGATTCCCTATACTTTCACAGTGACCAGCCACATTATTGTTACTTTTGTTCTTGCAGCATTTGTTTTTATTGGAGTAACAATTATTGGATTCATCAAGCACGGTTTTGGTTATTTAAAACTGTTTGTACCTAGTGGAGTTCCAATTGTTCTGCTCCCTTTAATAGTCATTATAGAAATTATTTCATATCTAAGTAGGCCAATCAGTTTATCAGTTCGATTATTTGCTAATATGATGGCAGGTCACACTATGATGAAAGTTTTCGGTGGCTTTGTAGTAAGCCTCGGAATACTCGGTGGATGGCTTCCACTGAGTTTTTCAGTTGCCTTAACAGGATTGGAGATATTAGTTGCTTTTCTTCAAGCTTATGTTTTTGCAATTTTAACATGCATTTATTTAAATGATGCATTAAATTTACACCATTAACAAAGGAGGAAATAATGGAATTAGAAGCAGCAAAAATGATAGGAGCAGGATTAGCTGCGATTGCTTTAGCAGGCGCAGGAGTGGGGATAGGTATAATTTTTGGAAATTATTTATCTGGTGCAATGAGAAACCCTTCTGCTGCACAAAAACAATTTCCTAATTTACTTTTAGGCTTTGCCTTAGCAGAAGCGACAGGGTTATTTGGATTAGTGGTTGCGTTAATCATCCTTTTTGCATTTTAAATTGATGATTAAAAAAATATTTTTTCAGTTAATATTTTTCAATTTCTTTTTTTTAAAAGAAGTTTTTGCTGCTGAAAATGGAGGTATGCCTCAATTAAACCCTGAATTTTGGATTTCACAAATATTCTGGCTAACACTAACTTTTGGAATTCTTTATATGGTTTTGTCAAAACTTATATTACCTAAGATAAGTGCTAATTTAGAGTCTAGAAAATTTCAGATACAAGATAATATTGAGGCTGCAGAAAAACAAAGAGAAGACAGTGAGTCTAAACTTAAAGAATATGAAGAAATTGTTTTTAAAAGTAAGTTAGAGGCAAAAAAAATTTTTAAAGACTCAAGAGAAAAAGTAATTAAAGATATAAACAATAAAAAAGAAACTTTAGAAAAGCAAATTAATGAAGAAATTAAAAAAACTGAGAAAGAGATAGAGGTAGTTAAGAAAAAAGCCCCAGAAAAAATTAATAAGATTGCAATAGAAACGTCTTCAGAACTAGTAAAAAAAATCATCGGAGCTGAAATAAATAATAGTAGTATTTCTGCAATAGTAGATGATTTGTCAAAAAAAAATAGGAGTAGGTATTATGGTAATTGACTCCACTTTTTGGGTTGCAGTTTCCTTTGTTATTTTTTTTGGAGCACTTGTATATTTAAAAATTCCTCAAAAAGTAAATGAAGTTCTTAATAAATTAATTTCAGATATAAAAAATGAAATTAACGAAAGTGAAAAACTAAGAACCGAGGCTAAAATCTTACTGGATAATGCTCAAAAAAAATTAGACACAGCACAAGCTGTAAGTGATGAAATTTTAAAACAGGCTAAAAAAGATAGCGATAAAATGGTAATCGAACTAAATAGTAAGTTCCATAAAACCTCTGAAATCAAAAAAAATCTTGCTGAAAATAAAATAAGACAAATGAAAGAGTCTGCTATTAAAGAAATTAAAGACGCTTCAATTAAAATTGCTCTGGACTCTGTTAAAAAAATTATCACTACCTCTGTTAATAAATCAAAACTTGATGCACTATTTCAAAAAAATTTAGATGAAACTAAAGAAGAGCTAAAGAAAATTAACTTATAATAACCTTACAATTTTTAAAAAAAACTATAAATTATAACAATGAATTCTGTTGTAATAGGTTCCGGATTTGGAGGCATAGCTGCTGCACTTCGTCTAAAAGCTAAAGGTCATAATGTTACTTTAATTGAAAAACATCCTGATCTTGGAGGAAGAGCAAGAGTATTTAAAAAAAACGGATTTATCTATGATGGTGGTCCAACAGTTATTACGGCACCATACTTAATAAATGAATTATTCGAATTATTCAAAAAGGATCCAAAAAATTATATTAAATTATCTCCTCTCAAAGTTTGGTATCAATTTATATTTGAGGATAATTCTAAATTTAACTATTCAGGTAACGAAAACGAAATGAAAAAACAAATTGGAGAAATATGTAAAGATGATGTTGCGGGTTACGAAAAATTAGTTAATTTCACGAGAAAGATTTTTGACAAAGGCTTTACAGAATTAGCCGATGTGCCATTTAATAAGCCTTTGGTAATGATACAACAACTGCCTGCTTTATTAAAACTTAAAAGTTATAAGTCTGTTTATTCATTAGTCTCATCTTACGTAAAAAATGAAAAGTTAAGAAGAATGTTAAGTATGCACCCACTTTTGGTTGGAGGTAATCCTTTTACTACAACTTCTATTTACGGGCTAATTTTATATTTAGAAAAAAAATGGGGAATTCATTATTCAATGGGTGGAACAGGAAATATTATTAAAGGTCTTGAAAAGTTGATGAATGAAGTTGATATAGAAATAATTAAAGGTCATGAAGTTAAAAAGATTATTTCAAATGGAAATAAAATTACTGGCGTTCAATTAGATAATCAAACCAATATTGAAACTAATAATGTGATTTGTAATGCGGACCCACCTGCCGTTTATGAAAAAATGCTAAATGGAAATTCAAATAGTTCATTAATTTTTAAGTGGAAAAAAAATAGAATGGAATATTCTATGGGATTATTTGTTTATTATTTCGGTACAAAAAAAAAGTATGAAAATGTGGAACACCATACTATTAAGTTTGGAGATAAATACAAAGAACATCTTGACGACATATTTCATAATAAAAAATTAAATGACGATATTAGTTATTATCTTCATAGACCGTCTGCTACTGACGAGTCTATGGCTCCAGAGGGGCAAGATTGTTTTTATGTTCTAGTTCCAGTTCCAAATAACCAATCAAAAATTGATTGGTCTATTGAAGGAGAGAAAATGAGAGATTTGGTAATTGATAAAATGGAAAAAGATTTAATGCCAAATTTGAGAAAAAATATTGTTGAAGATTTTTATTTAACTCCTGATTACTTTGAAAAAGATTTAAATACAAAATACGGTTCTGGTTTTTCAATCCAGCCAAAATTTTCTCAATCAGCTTATTTTAGATTTCATAATAAGTCAGAAATATATGATGGACTTTATTTTGTAGGAGCAGGTACTCATCCAGGAGCTGGCGTACCTGGGGTACTTTCTTCAGCGAAAGTATTAGATAAAATTTTATAATGTCTAATAAAAGTTACTTATCTGTTTATGCTAAATCGTTCAGTTGGGCTGGTTTTTTTTTACCCAAAAAAACGTTAGAAAAATGCTCTGCTTTGTATGATTTTTGTAGAGTCGCTGACAACATTGCAGATGATAATGAAAAAATAGAAAATAAAGAAAAAAAATTTAATTATTTTGAAAATAATTTTAATCAAAAAAACTTTGATGATCCTATTATCAAAAATATGTGGGATCTTATTGAAGAATTCAATATATCCTTGAAAATTGTTGAAGATTTACTGACGGGAATAAAATCAGACATTAAAGATAAGGTTAAATTAGATACAAAGAAAGATCTTTTGGTTTACTCATACAGAGTAGCTGGAACTGTTGGATTGATGATGGCAAAAATTTTAAAAGTTAATAAAAAAAGTTCACTCAAGTCAGCAATCGATCTAGGTATTGCGATGCAACTTACTAATATATCAAGAGATGTAATTGAAGATTCTGAAAAAAATCGTTTTTACATAAATGAAAATTTTGAAGAAATTTTATCAACTATCAATCTTGCTGATACTTTTTATGAAAATTCATTTTATTCAATTAAGGATATACCTATTAGTTTCCGTTTTTCAATTCTGGTAGCTAGAAGAGTTTATAGAAAAATAGGACATAAGATAAAAAATAAAAAAAATTTAGAAAATTATCTAAATTCAAGAAAAATATATGTATCAAATGTTGAAAAAGTCTTGGAGACTTTTATGTCAATTTTTGACTTAATTAAACTATCGTTCAGTCATAAGTTAGATGATGAAATACAACATGATCATAATTTGATAAATGAGGAAATAAATTTAAATGAGAGAATTTGATTATATTATAGTTGGTGGTGGTTGTGCAGGATTATCACTTGCGTATGAACTTGAGGTCAATGAAAAATTAAAAAATAAAACTTTAGCTATTATTGAGCCAAGAGCAGAATATAAAAAAGACAAAACATGGTCTTTTTGGAAAGTAGCAGCACATAATTTTGATGATTGTGTTAAAAAAAATTGGGAAAATTTTTCTGTTAATATACCAAAAAAAACTAATTATTTAGAATGCAACATTTATCCATACCAAAGTATTGATAGTGGGCTGTTCTATGAAAAAATTAATAGTAAATTAAAAGATAATAATAATATTTCTTTCTTTAAAGATATAAGCGAAATTAATTCAAAAAATTCTTTTGTTTTTAATAGTGTTCCATCAATTAAAAAGGATCATCGTAACCTTTGGCAGCATTTTTGTGGTGTAGAAGTTGAATCTAAAAATGATTTCTTTGACGATGAAATTTTTAATCTTATGGATTTTGATTGTGATCAAAGAGAAAGTGTGCATTTTTTTTACACTCTACCCTATTCAAAGACTACAGCTTTGATTGAAACTACATGGTTATCAAAAATGAATGATGACTCTCAAAAAGACTATGACACACAAATTAAAGATTATATTGAAAATCACCTAAATTTAAAAGATTACAAAATTATTTATAAAGAAAAAGGTGCAATACCTCTTTTTTACCCAATGATTGAAAAAGCTAAAAACAAAATAAATATTGGAACTGCTGGAGGTATGACGAGATTAAGTACGGGTTACACTTTTCTAAATATTCAAGAACACAGTAGATATATAAGAGAGAATATCGAGAATATTACTCATGCTAAAAAATATAAAATTGGTAATAAGTATCGATTTTTAGATGAGATATTTCTTAGAGTTCTTGAAAAACACCCGGAAAAAATGCCTGAAATTTTTTTTAAAATGTTTAAGGCCTCTCCAAAGACTGTTATAAAATTTTTGTCTAATAAAAGTAATTTTTTTGAGGATTTATCTATTATTTTTAGAATGCCAAAGTTGACTTTTATTAAGGCTTTATTTTATTAATTTAATAAAAAAATGAAAAACCAATTAAAAAAAATAAATTTTAATCATTCTTTCATTTTTTTTTTATTTTGTAATATTTTTTCTTTAACAATTTTAAGATTTGAGAACTTAATATTTTCACCATTATTCTGTTTACTTTTAATTTTAAGTATTGGAGTTTCTCAT
The DNA here is from genome assembly GCA_902518835.1 of uncultured Pelagibacteraceae bacterium. GTDB lineage: Bacteria > Pseudomonadota > Alphaproteobacteria > Pelagibacterales > Pelagibacteraceae > Pelagibacter. The sequence continues at coordinate 7,066 of CABYHH010000008.1, read as the reverse complement.
GGTTCACTTGATCATATAAAAGGAAAAAAACTTCTGAAAATTTTTGAGATAAAAAATAAATATATTTTTTATTTGATATATATTCTTATTGCTTTAATTGTTATAGCATTATGGACAATCATACCGTCAGTTTCATTAACAATCTTTCTAATAGTTGCTTCATTTCATTTTGGCAAAGAAGATACTCAGTTTTTAATAGCTAAAAATTCATATTATAACCAATTATTATTTTTCTTGAAAGGTTTACTCGTAATTTTAGCACCTATATTTTTTCATTTTGAAGAAACAATATCTATATTCAAATTATTACTTATTGATAACGAGTCTTTTTATAGAACTTTAGATTTTATTGAAATGAATAACCTTATACTTTTTGGTATTATTTTAAGTACATTATCCAGTATTTTATTATTTACCAAAGAGTTTGAATTAAAAAAGTTTACTATTTTTTTTGATTATTTTTCAATTTTAATTATAAATTATTTTTTATCACCTCTGATGGCATTTACAATTTATTTTTGTTTTTTACATTCTACTAGACACAGTATTACTTTGATGCATGAGCTAGATGAAAACGATTTAAAGAATGGGCTACAAATTTTTATAAAAAAAGCTCTACCCTTAACCATTCTTACCGCTACCTTTTGTTTACTTGGGCTTTATTTATTAAATAATTCATACAATTTCGATAGTTCAATTCTAAAAGTTATATTTATAGGTTTGGCGTCTTTAACCTTTCCACATATATTGCTTGAGTATTTATTAGAAAAAAATGAAAAATAAAGAATTGAAAATATTATTGTCAGCTCCTAGAGGTTTTTGTGCTGGTGTAGAAAGAGCAATAGAGATTGTTGAAAAATCAATTCAGAAATATGGTGCTCCAGTATATGTTCGTCATGAAATAGTACACAATAAATACGTGGTAGATGATTTAAAAAATAAAGGAGCTATCTTTGTTGAAGAACTAGAGGAGATAGAAGATAAAACTAGACCAGTTATTTTTTCAGCTCATGGTGTTCCAAAAAAAATTCCAGAGGACGCTAAAAACTATAATATGACTTATGTTGATGCTACATGCCCATTGGTGTCAAAAGTACACAGAGAGGCTGAAAATCTAAATAAAGCTGGATATCATTTAATTTTAATAGGACATCAAAATCACCCTGAAGTAATTGGTACTATGGGGCAGTTGCCCAAAGGATCAATTGATCTTATTCAAAATGAAGATGAAGCCAAAAACTATAAAATTCAAAATAACAAAAAAATTTCTTATGTTACTCAAACAACATTATCAGTAGATGATACAAAAGATATAATCCAAATATTAAAAGATAGATTTCCAAATATAAAAGAACCTTTAAAAGAGGATATTTGTTACGCTACTACAAATAGGCAGATGGCAGTTAAAAATATTGCAAAAAAATGTGACTTATTTTTTGTGATAGGCAGTAGAAATTCATCTAATTCAGTTAGATTGGTAGAGGTAGCAAAAAAGTCTGGCTGCCCTAACTCGATATTAATTCATTCTCAAAGTGAAATCCCATTTGATTTAATCAAAAATGCAAATACGATCGGTGTTTCTTCTGGAGCTTCTGCTCCTGAGATTCTAGTTGATAATTTTATCAATGAGTTAAAAAATAGATTTACAGTCAGTATAGATGAAGTAGAAATCATTAAGGAAGATGTTGTTTTCAAAGCTCCAAAAAAATTAAATTAAATGGCTGTTTATACAAAAATAAATAAAAAAGATATTTCTTATATCAATAAAAAATTTGAAATAGAAAAAATTATAAGCTTTAAAGGTATTAAACAAGGTATTGAAAATACTAACTATTTATTAAAATCAAAAAATAAAAAATTTATACTTACAATCTTTGAAAAAAGAGTCTCTCAAAATGAAATACCTTTTTTTATGAAGTTAATGGATCAATTAAATAATTATAAAATAAATTGTCCAAAACCTCAAAAAAATAAAAATGGAAAATACCTAGTCAGAATAAGAAAAAAATCAGCTTGCATTGTTTCATTTTTAGAAGGAAAAGATAAAAAATTACTTAATTTAAAAAATTGTCACGAAATAGGGAAAATGATTGCTGGAATGCATTTATCAACAAAAAAAATAAATCTTTCCAGGAAAAACTCTATGGGTATTAAATATTTAAATCCATTACTTAACAGTATTAAATTTAAATCAAAAAAATTTACTAATATAGAAAAGTTCCTAAAGATAAATTTTAAAGATATAAAAATGAAATGGCCAAAAAAATTACCTTCTGGAATAATTCATGGAGATTTATTTATAGATAATATTTTTTTTAAAAAAGATAAATTATCAGGAATAATTGATTTTTATTTTGCTGCGAACGATTACTTTATGTATGAAATTGCTATTTGTGTTAATGCATTATGTTTTGACAAAAGAGCATCTAAATTTTTCTTAAATAAAAAAAAGGTAAAAAATTTAATTAAAGGGTATGAAAGTGTAAAAAAAGTTTCAATCGCAGAAAAAAAATCATTAAATATTTTATGTCGTGGTGCAGCGATGAGATATTTTCTAACTAGACTTTTTGACTATTCAAATACACCTAAATCAGCACTCATTAAAATAAAGGATCCAAGAGAGTATTATCAAAAACTCTTAATACACAATAATTTAAAAACTTATAAAGATTATTTAAGGTAATGATTAAGATATACACTGACGGTTCATGTATTGGAAATCCTGGTAAAGGTGGTTGGGCGGCAATTATACTAAGTGATGGAAAAAAAACTGAAATAAAAGGAAGTGAAAAAAATACTACAAATAATCAAATGGAATTATTAGCACCTATACAAGCTCTTAAAAAAATTCCAAAAGGCACCAAAGTTGAAATTTTTACAGACTCTAAATATGTAAAATCTGGAATAACAGAATGGATACATAACTGGAAAAAAAATGGATGGAAAACTGCAAACAAAAAAGAAGTAAGTAATAAAGAACTTTGGACAGAATTAGATCTACTAAATAATGAATTTAAAGTTAGTTGGAATTGGGTAAAAGCACATTCAACTGACAAATTAAATAATGAAGTAGATTTACTTGCAAGAAATGCCGCAAACTTATAATGAGGGCACCTGGCAACAGAACTGCCCTACCTATATTAAATTATTTAATAAATTCTCTGCTGAAGTTAAGCCACATTCCTTAGTTTCTTTTTCAACATGAATATTATTAATTGTGAAGTTTTCAATAACCATTAAATAACGATTTGATCTAATTCCCATTCCTTTTGCATTTCGATCAACTTCTGCACCAATTGCTTTCGTGAACAACAAATACGGATCTGACAACATTTTTATGTTATTTCCAGTATTATTAATCTCTCCCCAACCATTCATTACATAAGGGTCATTTACTGATAAACAAAATATGTTTTTTATTCCCTTTGCTTTGATTTTATCTGCATTTGCAACAAAACCTGGTAAGTGAAGTTTTGAACAAGTTGATGTAAATGCCCCTGGCAAACCAAATAAAACAATTTTTCCATCACCTATTATTTCTCTTAATTTGCTTTTTTTTGGTTCTCCATCAACAAGTTGAAAAATTTCTGTATCTGGTATTTGATCTTTTATTTTGAGTTTCATATTGAGTTCATTACATATTTTTTAACTTTTTCAATATCGTTTGGAAGAAATTCAAATTTTTCTTTTCTGTCATTAACATATTTAAGACTATCTGGTAAATTTTCAGTTTTTGAGATTGCATATTTTATTGCATCTGGAAATTTGCAGGGATGCGCAGTTGATAATATAACACAATTTTTTTCCAATCCTAATTTTCTCACAGCACCAACGCCCACAGCAGTATGTGGATCAACTACCATCTGATGCTCATCATTAATTGTCTTTATCATTTCTATAGTTTCATTTTCATCAAGCATCTCAGATATAAAATTCTTTTTAATTTTATCTAAATCAGTTTTATCAATTTTATAAGTATTATTTCTTATTTCAGCCATTACATTTTTTGTAATTTCGGAGTTACTATCCTTTATATCATATAAAAGTCTTTCGAAATTACTTGCTATTTGTATATCCATACTTGGAGTATTTGTTTCCTCCACTTTCTTTTGAGTGTAGTCGCCACCAGATATTGCTCTATGAAGTATGTCATTTTTATTTGTAGCCACAATTAGTTTATCAATAGGAAGTCCTAGTTTTTTTGCTAAGTAACCAGCATAAATATCACCAAAGTTACCTGTTGGAACAGAAAAAGATAAAGGTTGACCATTTCCAACTTTGAAATAAGCGTAAAAATAATACACTGATTGAGCAATAATTCTTGCCCAATTAATTGAATTTACACCCGACATATTAATTGCTTTAGAAAATTTTTTGTCGTTAAACATTGCTTTTACTAAATTTTGACAATCATCAAAATTACCTTCTACTGCAATATTAAATACGTTACTCTCTTCGTGTATTGTCATCAGTCTTCTTTGCACTGGAGAAATTTTATTATTTGGGTGCAATACAAAAATATTTAAATTACTTTTTCCTTTTAAAGCATCTATAGCAGCTGCACCTGTATCACCTGAAGTTGCCACTATAATATTAATTTTTTTTTGATCTTGTCCTAAATGATATTGATAAAAATTACCTATTAATTGCATAGCGATATCTTTAAAAGCGAGTGTTGGACCATGAAATAGTTCTAAAATTTTTAGATCTCCTAGATCAGAGATTTTTACAACATCATTAGATCTGAAATTTGAGTACGATTTTGAAATCATCGAGATTAGGTCATCTTTAGACATAAAATCTCCTATAAATGGATAAATTATTTCAGCAGCTAAATCATTGTAACTAAGATTTTTTAGATTATCTAATTCCTCTATTTTAAATTGTTTAATTGATTTAGGAACAAAAAGACCTCCATCATCTGCCAAACCTTTAAGGAAAACATCTTTAAAAGTAAAGTTTTTCTGATTATTTCTAGTACTAATATAATTCATTTAATAATTTTTTTTTCTAAAATATAAATATAACAAAAGAATTGAAATCGCTAATGAAAACCAGGTAAGTGCATATTTTTGATGATTATTAGAAATATTGGCAGTAATCTTTTTTGGTTTAGGAACTTGATAGTTTCCATTTAAATAAATTACATATTTAGAAAATTCTTTACCTGTAAATTTTAATATGTCATCTCTATTTAAACTAAACCAATAATTTTCATCTAAATCATTATCTGGTTTAAAAATATTTTTTCTGCCTTGTAGTTTTAAAGTTCCAATTATATTATTTTCATCAAATACATTTATCTCTTGTGAGTTTTTTTTTTCAAAGGGTATCCAGCCTCTATTGATCAAATAATTAGTATCGTTAATTAAAATTGGATTTATAACTTCAAAGCCTGGTGTTCCAGTATCATTTAGATTGTATAAATAAATTTGTTTCTCTAAATCTATTGATCCCGACGTTTTTATTTTAAGATAATTTTCTACGTTAGAGTTTGTTAATTCAACCGGTGGGTTTTTTAAAGAATTTTCAATTTCTAATATTAAATTGTTCTTCCAATTTAAACGAACAAGTTGCCACGAACCTAGGGCAAAGAAAACTAAAATAAAAAAAATTATAAATACTGAAAATAAAAACTTGTGTTTCAAAAAACTTAAATTAACTTCCCCAAATATAGATTGCAGCAAACAAAAATAACCATACCACGTCAACAAAATGCCAATACCAAGCTGCAGCTTCAAATCCAAAATGATGATCTTTATTAAAATGTCCTCTTTTTCCCCTAAATAAACAAACGGCTAAGAATATAGTCCCCACAAGTACATGGAAACCATGAAATCCTGTTGCCATATAAAATACTGATCCATATATGTGATCTGAAAAAGAAAATGATGCATGCTGATATTCATATATTTGCAGAAGAGTGAAACAAAAACCTAAAATAACAGTTAACCATAAGCCTTGAATAAAACTCTTTCTGTCATCTTCAAGAAGAGCATGATGAGACCAAGTAACTGTAGTTCCTGATAATAATAAAATTAATGTATTGATTAATGGAATATCCCAAGGATCAAAAGTTTCAATATCCTTTGGTGGCCAAACATTTCCAACAAATTCATTTGGAAATAAACTCACATCAAAATATGCCCAAAACCATGCAACAAAGAACATTACTTCAGATGCAATAAACAATGTCATTCCGTATCTGTGATGAATTTGAACTACAGGTGTATGATGACCTTGGTGTTCGGCTTCAATAACTACATCTCTAAACCACATGTAGGCACCATAAATTAAAAGAGCAAAACCAAGATACATTCCCCATGAAACATCTGTATGAAGGTAATAAACAGATCCTAATGCCAATACTAAACATGAAAATGAAACGTAAATAGGCCAAGGACTTGGGTCTACTAAGTGATAATCATGTTTTTTTTCAGCTGACATTTTTCGAATTATGATTGTTTATAGTAATCTGTCGAGAAAAAAGTATACGACATAGTTACGTCTTGTAAATTTTTTGTTGTTGGATCGTTTACCATTTCAGGATCTAAATAAAAAGTCATTATGTATGTTGCTTTTTCTCCAGCTTTTAATTCTTGTTTCTCAAAACAAAAACAGCCTAATTTACTGTAATACTTTCCAAAACTAGATGGTGATACATTAAAGGTTGCTACTCCTGCTGAAGGTTCGTTGCCATAATTTTCTACTTCAAATTCTATTTTGTTGACCTGACCAACTTTCACATCAATAACATTTGATTTAGCCTTAAAATCCCAAGGTAAATTATTAACATTAGTGTCAAATCGCACACTTACGATCTTATCTAATACTATTTTTGGAGCATTCTTAGATACTTGAGTTGTTCCGCCAAACCCTGTTACTCTACAAAACAAATCATACAATGGCACTGCTGCATAAGACAACCCCAACATTAAAACAAAAATCCCAGCTAATATTAAAGGTGTTAAGTTTTTTTTTTGTATCATATCGCTCTATTAAATACTCCCGTATTATATAATGTAAAAAAGAAAAGAAAAATCATAAAAGCAATAATTCCTAAAGC
>CABYHH010000007.1 GCA_902518835.1 uncultured Pelagibacteraceae bacterium | reverse complement strand
ATTTGTATCCCCAAAACATTAGAAAAAAAGTTTAAATTAAAATTTAAGAATAATTTTGATGATGAAATTAAGAATCTAGTTAAATATTTAAAAAAAAATGAAAAATAATAAATTTTATAAATTAATTAAAAAACTATTTCCTCTTAATAGAAGTTTGGCAGGTCCGGCAAATTTAAAAACTCTGCATGAATTAAAAAAAATAAATAAAAACTTAAAGATAAAAAGTTTTAGGTCAGGTTCAAAAGTTTTTGATTGGGTTGTGCCACATGAATGGAGTGTTAAAGAAGCTTGGATCAAGGTTAAAGGAAAAAAAATAATTGATTTTAAAAAAAATAATCTTCATTTATTAAATTTTTCATCCTCTGTTAAAAAAAAATTATCATTTAAAGAATTAGACAAACATTTATACTCTATCCCTAATCAGCCTAATCTTATTCCTTATGTTACAAGTTATTATGAAAAAAATTGGGGTTTTTGCATCCAACATGATAAAAGAAAAAAACTCTCAAAAAAACAAATTTATGAAGTTCATATAGATGCCGAACATAAAAAGGGAAGAATGAGTTATGGTGAAATACTTGTAAAAGGTAACTCAAAAAAAGAAATATTATTATCAACTTATATTTGTCATCCTTCTATGGCAAATAATGAATTATCAGGACCAACAATTCAAATATATTTATCAAAATTTATTGAGAGTTTAAAAAATAGAAAATATAGTTACAGATTAATTTTTATACCTGAAACTATTGGCTCTATTTCGTATATCAAGAATAATCTAATTAAATTAAAAAAGAATGTTATCTGTGGTTTCAATTTAACTTGTTTAGGTGATAATAGAAAATTCTCTTACTTACCAAGTCGTAAAGAGAATTCATTCTCAGATCATGTGATAATAAATTTATTAAAAAAAAAAAAAATTAATTATAAATCCTATACATGGCTAGATCGAGGAAGTGATGAAAGACAATTTTGCTCACCAGGAGTAGATTTGCCCATAGCATCAGTTATGAGAAGTAAGTTTATGGAATATCCTGAATATCATACTTCAGCAGATATTCTTGGAAAGGTTGTCACGAATGAAGGATTGAATAAATCTTTTTTATTCTATAAGGATTTAATAAAGCATGTAGAGGCAAATTATTTTCTCAAATCTAAATTTAAATGTGAAGTTTTTCTTTCTAAACGTTCTCTTTACCCATCTAAAATTGAAAAATATAAAAATTATAAAGACCTGAGTAATTTAACTAATCTTTTGTCATATTGTGATGGTCTAACTTCGATTTATCAAATCATGAATAAATGTAATTTAAAAATGAAAAAGATAAAAGAAATAGAAAAAAAATTATATAGATTCAATTTGATCTTAAAAAAAGATATACCTTTTTAGTTAAGTTTTTTTCTAGTTACAGTAATTAAAATTTTTAATCAAATTTTATTGTCTCTGAAAAAATTGAAACTCATTTATTCCTTATAAATTTTTTAATTAATCTAAATCCATTTTCACCACTTTTTTCTGGGTGAAATTGTGTGCCAATAATGTTATCCTTTTGTGCAATAACACAGATTTTTGATTTATTAAATTTGATATGAAATAAATTACAATTTTCATCATCAGTTTTACAATAATACGAGTGAACAAAGTAAAATTTTGCTTTAGATAAATCTGAATATATTGATTTATTTATATTAATTTTATTTATCGTTATTTGATGCCATCCAACATTAGGTATTTTAAATTTTTTGCTCTTAGTCTCATTTTCAGGCAATTTAATTACTTCTCCTTTAATTAAATCTAATCCTGCAGTTTTCCTAATTTCATTACTTGAGGAAAACAACAATTGCATACCAAGACAAATTCCTAATAAAGGTTTTCCTTTTAAAACATGTTCTTTAATTTCAGGGATAAAATTTTTTTTATTTAGAAGCTCCATTGCTTTTGGAAATGCACCAACCCCTGGAAGAACCAAGTGTGTTGAATTTTTAATTTCTTTTGGCTCATTAACTATATTTATATTATTTTCAAACTTTTTAAAAATTCTCGAAATACTTTTGATATTTCCTGTACCATAGTCAATTATTGAAACATTCATGTTTTTTTTTTTATTATTTTTTCTAATTCGTTTTTGATCATTTTAATATCTATTTTTTTATGATGAAGAATAGACCCAATAGCAATACCACTTACATCTGTCTCTTGAAATATTCTCAAAATATCATCAACATCTTTTGAGCCACCAGATGCAATAACTGGAAGATTAGTACTTTCCGTAACTAACTTAACTAAATCTTTATCTAATCCAAGCTCAGTACCATCTTGATCGATAGATGTTAAAAAAATTTCTCCTGCTCCCAAATTTTCTATTTCTTTTACCCAATCAATTACATCTATTCCTGTTGGTTCTCGCCCACATATTTTGAATGCCTCCCAATGATTTTTATCTCTCTTTTTTGCTTGAATAGATATGGTTAATGATTGAGAACCTATTTTATCAGAAATTGTTTTTATTAATTTTTTATTTTCAATTGCAGCAGTATTGATAGCAATCTTATCTGCACCAGCCCTCAATACTTTTTGTACATCATCTAAAGATTTTATACCACCTCCAACCGTTACAGGAACAAAAATATTTTCTGTACTAAAATCAACTAGATCAGTCAAACTATTTCTTCCATACAAACTAGCAACACTATCTACATAAATTATTTCATCAATACCTTGTTTATAATATTTTTTTGCAAATTCTTTTGCTGAACCTATTACTCTAAGACCTTCAAATCTCAAACCTTTAATGAGGTTATTTCCTTTAATATCTAGTCTTGCGATTAATCTTGGGTTATGTATCATTTATTATTTATTATAAAATTTATTACATATTAAGACATGAAAAAAATAAATCTAGATATATCAAGTACATCCTATTTATTTGATAATCATAATATTTGGAATGATATAAAAAAAGAATATAAATTAAATTTTAATGATTATGGTAAACTATCTAGTCAAAACTTAAACAAAATTCGTAATAAAATTGAAGTAATTTTTTTTCTTCTAATTGATGTAATTGATTATCCTAATAATAAAATTAATCAAAAAATTATCGACAACATCTTAAATCTTATAGAGCAAAAGATTATCAGTAATCAAGAAGTACTATTTTTTTACTCAAAATGGTATCCTAAAAACTACATAAGAAATATTAAAACTGAAGATAATATCAAAAAACACTTCACTAGTTTAGAAACAAAAATAAACATTTTAAAAAAGAAATTCACAAATTTTTATGTTATTGATCTTGATGAAACATTTTCAAATCATGGATTTTTACAAATTTTTGATAATAGGAACTGGTATGTTGCTAGATGTAGATTTTCTGAACTTGGTTTAAAAAAAATTGTTAATTCACTTTCTGAAGTAATTTTTAAAATTAAACATCCATCAAAAAAAGTACTAGTTTTAGACTGCGATAACACGTTATGGGGGGGTATTATTGGTGAAGATGGAATCGAAAATATTAAGTTAGGCACTGATGGAGTAGGTAAGATTTTTTCTGACTTTCAAAAAACGATACTCAAAATAAAGAAACAAGGAATTCTCCTTGTACTAGCAAGTAAAAATAATGAGACAGATGTTATTGATGTTTTCAAAAATCATAAATCTATGATTTTGAAGATCAATGATATTACTGCGTATAAAATAAATTGGAGAAGCAAAACTATAAATATTAAAGAATTGGCAAATGAATTGGGTTTAGGATTAGATAGCTTTGTTTTTTGGGATGATAATCCTATTGAAAGAGCAAAAATGATAAAAGAAATACCAGAAGTAACCACAATAGAGGTCGGCGAAGATATTCATGAGTGGCCTTCTAAATTAGAAGCACTTAATTTTTTTGTTAATTTAAAACCATCTAAAGAAGATGAAAATAAAACTCTTCAATATAAAAAAAGGTTTGAATTCATTTCAGAAAAAAAAATATCAAAAAATGAAAAAGATTATCTTAAATCTATCAAACTTAATCCTAAAATCATTAAAATAGATAAATCAAATATTTCTAGAGCATCGCAATTAACTCTGAAAACTAATCAATTTAACTTGAGGACTGTCAGATATAGTTTAAGTGAAATGAAAAAAATTATTTCTAACAGAGAAAACTTTTCTTTCCTAGTATCTCTGCAGGATCTTTATGGTGATCATGGCAATATTGGTCTTATAATTTTGAGAAGAATAAATAGTAAAACTTATTTTTTAGATACATTTATTTTAAGTTGTAGAATTTTAGGCCGGCACTTAGAAACTTGGATAATAAAAAAACTTTTTGATTTAATAGAGAAAAAACAAATTATTTCTTTAGTTGCAGAATATATACCAACTAAAAAAAACATCGTTTCCAAAGATGTTTTCAAAAATCATGGATTTAAAAAAATTTCAAAGAGCGAGATAAAGAAATTGAACAAAAACACTAATATTCCTAGATTGGCAAATGGAAATAATTCAATTTTATATTTCTGTAATAAAAAAACACTTAAGTTAGACAATATTGATATTTATGAAAAAAATTGAAAATGTAGTAGAACTAATATTTAAAAGAATTTTTAAACGCAAAAAATTTACAAAATATTTAAAAGTTGGCGATTTTAATGAATGGGACTCAATTAGTCATCTTCAATTTTTGATTTCTTTAGAAAAAAAATTTAAAATCAAATTTTCTGTTTCTGAAATGTTAGAACTTAAATCAATAAAGGAAATTATTAAAGCAATTAAAAAAAAATAAACTTGAAAAAAAATTCTTATGGATTTTTAAAAGTCGATTCTCAATGAATATTATAAAATTATGTACAAAAAAAGATTTAAATCAATTAATGTTTTTTATAGGAAAATTTTGGAAAAAAAAACATATTCTCGCAAAAAATAAAAAATTCTTTAATTGGCAATTTTATAACCCGATTACGAAAAAGTATAATTTTCTAATTTGTATCAAAAATAAAGAAATAGTTGGATGCCTGGGCTTTATTCCTAACAGTCAGTATTCAAAATTTTTAAAGGGAAATGATACATATTGGCTAGTAAATTGGCTTACAATAAAAAATTCTGCGAACTCACTCTCATTAATAAGTAGAATTTTTAAAAAAAGTAATATGATTGGCACAACTGGAAATTCTCAAAAGACAGAAGTAATTCTAAAAAAATTAGGTTTTAAAACTGGATATTTGAATCATTGGTATTTTATAAACAGTAATAAAAGAAAATTTAATTTAGTTAAAAGTAAAAATATTTTTAAAAATAGAAGTAAAATAAATATTGATTATCATATAAAAAAAATTTCGCAGCTCAAAAAATTAAATGAAGTAATTATTAAAAATAGTAATAAAGATTTTATCTTTTTTATTAATAGATATTTTAAACATCCAATATATAAATATGAATTTTATGGTATTTTTCATGATAAGAAACTCAAAAGCTTTTTTGTAACTAGAATCTGCTCTTTTAAAAAAAATTATGCAATAAGAATTGTAGATTATATGGGAAACTTAAATAATTTTTATAATCTTCATGCTGAATTAATAAAACTTCTAGAAAGCAAAAATGCAGAATATATAGATTTTTATGAATATGGTGCCTCCATAAATAGAAAAAATTTTCCTTTTAAACTAAATAATTTTAAAAAAGAAATTATTGTGCCAAACTATTATGAACCTTTTGTAAAAAAAAATATAAAAATTAGATTTGCATATATGGAAAATTTAAGGAAATTAAAAATTTTTAAAGGAGATTGTGATCAGGATAGACCTTCATAATCTATTTAAATAAAATTTGATCAAAGTATTTTGAATTATCTTTTAAATAATCGGTAAAAAAAGGATATTTGTTTTCTATTAATGTCACAGTTTGTTTTGTTTTAAGACCAGGTAATCTTATAATTTTAACTTTAACAAATTTATTATTTTTAAATTTTTGAATTACTTTTTCACCGATAGCTTTATATTGAGAATAATAAGAATCTTTTTTTTTAGCTAAAATTGAAGATGGATAAAAAAAACCGTTTCCTTTTTTTGAAAAATTTTTCAAAATTTTTTCAGGATATTCACAATAATATTTTTTATATTTTTCTTTATATAAAATATTTGTATTCATAAAAAAAATTTTTGGTGATACAAAATAATACATATTTAATGGTTGATATTTTTGAATAATTTTTAATACTTTTTTCATATCTTTTTCAATATTTAGCTTAAGACAAAAAATGTTTTTACCTCTTAAATCAATTTTATTTTGATTATAACTAGCAAAAATTTTTATTTTTTTATTGTATTTACATATCTTTAAAAATTCATAACCAAGACCTGTACTTGCACCTAAAATAAAAATATTTCTTTTTATTGATTTTATTTTATTTGTTAATTTATTAGATGGTTTTGGTGTTTTTTTGATTTTAAAAATTGGTCTATAAGCACTAATAAATTTTATCTCAAATTCCTTAAACAATAGATAATTCTCAAAAAGTGGTGTTTTTTTGATTTTCTTATAAAAAATTTGAAACTTATTTTTTTTATAAAAAACATTTTTATTTTTTATTATATGAATACTCGATATAAGTGAATTTTTACCTGGAGTATCCATACCAACAAATTTTGATAAAGCAGATAAAGACCATTTTAAATTTTTTTCAACCAAAGGATGACTAAATTTTTTACATTCTAAATAGTTTGGATAAATTTTTTTCTTTAGATAACTTAAATCAATATTTTCAAAAAAACTGTTAAATTCAATCAAAATGCATATTTTTTTGTTTTGATAAATTTTATAGTAATTTTTATTTATCTTTTTTATATTAATTTGTTGGTTTAAGGATATGTGTGATAAGAAATTAAATTTAATATTATAAAATTTTTGTAATTTAATTTTTTTTAAAACATTAAATATTACCAAAACACCATGAGCAATATTTTCCCCATAAAGGGAATTGTAACCTGTTAACCAATCAATATGAATTTGGTTAAAATCTCCACTATAATTTGCGAATTTTTTTACCTCTTTTTGTGTAATACTAAAGTTCATTATTAAATGTTTTTATGTATTATTTTTTTTATTTCCCTCCCAAGTATAAATATCTGATTTTTTTGAAACATTCCTCTTAGCATCGGTTTCCCATATTTTATGTCTCAACTCCCATTTACCTTTTTCTTTTTTCCATATATGTGGTGATCTAAATTTATCATGTAAATTCATAAAATATTCATGGTCAACTATTGGTTCTTCAAAATTTTTAGATGCTTTTGGATATTCGTTGCTTGGTAAAGAAATATAATTATATAAATCTTGTGAAAATCTAGATGGGAATTCTAAGTCATACTTTTTTGCTAATGCAATTCCCTCTTCTCTTGTTAAATCACCGTCTCTTATTTCCCATGATGCAACGTATGAAGTCCATCCAATTCCATATTTAATGCCTAATGTATAATAATTAAAATCTTCCATTTTATCATCTATTGAAGCAAATTTTGTATATGTACCTGGCATTCTTTCTGGACTAGTAATAAAATTTCCGTGTTTTACAGCATAGTAATAATTGGCTTGAGGATGCCATTTTAGATAATGGCTTAAAAAATGGACTTCAATATTTTTTTTCTTAACATCATCTGTTTTTAAAGGAAGATAATTATTAAAATCATTATCATTTAAGCCATATTTACTTTTTAACTCCGATACACTAACACCTCCTAAAAAAATCTCGTTTTCGTTTATAGTTTCTAAGGAAAAAAAACGATTTGACATTAACGGACTTGAAAGATCATCAGAACTATTTCCATATTCTGCTTGATTTTCTCCATAAAAAATTAATTTAATATTTAATTTTGAGGCTAATCTAGGTGCAAGAGATTTTTGCCCAAATTGAAAAGCTTGAAAAGGATGAAAAAGATTTTCTACTGACAACCTAGTGAGCAACCGCTGAACCTTTCTATCTGGCGTAAATAAAATATTATCAAAACCCGAATTAACCCAATTATCCATGTTTTTACGACCCCAATCTGTATACATGTTAGGAGACCAGGTAACAGTTAAAGGGTTCATTCCGTATTTATATTTAAGAATATGTGAAGTATAAAAACTGTCCTTACCACCTGAGCCTGGTACAATACAGTCATATTCACCTTTTTTATTACTTTTAAATTTTTTACATAATTGAATTAATTCTTGCTCTCTTTTTTCCCAGTCAATTTTTGATTTTTTTCTTGCTGCCACATTACAAGCATCGCAAACTCCATTTTCATCAAAATAAATCGTTTTTTTTTTTGTACCTGCTGTGTGTCTATACTCTATTTCTGAATTAGGTCTTTGATTTGATATGATACATTTTGAACAAAATTTAACATCACTATTTAAACCAAACTTTGTTATACCTAATTGAAAATCCTTTTCATGTAAATTACTATCTATTGGTTGTGGTTTCTTAATCATAAAAAAACTTTAACTTTTCTTTATTTATTGTAGCTTTTTGCAAATGGTACAGTTTTTTCATTTAAGTTTGTTTTCCTGCAACAATTATCATTTCACTTCCAATTTTATTTTTTCGAGATATGTATTTATATTTCTCTCTAAGCTTTTTATTTTTTAATATTTGCTCAATCATTTGTGCTGAACCGCGTCCAGCTAAGCTACTATTTGTCTTAAGTCCATAATCATACCAAGCATTAGCTTTTTTAATTGTAACAGACTCTTTTTCTATGTTCTTCACATAGTATCCAGTGTTGTTCAATATATTTTTTATACTATTTTCATTAAAGACACTCAAATGTTCTCCTGCGGCCATACTCCAGAAATCAAGACTTTTGCAATGAGGATCATCAAAATCAGGTGTAGACAAAATTAAGAATCCATTGTCTGTCATTAAAGTTTTAATGTAAATTAATATTTTTTTCAAATCATCAATTTTAAAATGCTCAATAACCTCCCACATCGTAATTAAATCAAATTTATTAAGATTTAATTTTCTTAATGACTCTATTGAAATTTGTGAAGTGTAGGGAATTATATTTAAGCTTTTTAAAGCACTTTTAAGATTTTTTGGCATAAACCAATCTAACGCAGAAATTTTTGTATTTTTATTTATTTTTCTTGCTAAAGAAACAAATTCTCCATTTCCCGATCCAAGATCTAAAATACTTTTTGATCTTTTAATTTTTTTTGCACTGTGTAGATAATTTGAAAAATGTGAAGTGTTGTACTCATTTAAATTTTTAAGTAATTTCATATGATTTTTTGTTGATTTTTTTCTTTCATATGCAAAGTTTTGATAATAAATTTTTAAATTTTCTTTACTTACTTGTTTGTTTGAAAAAACTAATTCACATTCCCTACATAAATTATAAAGAGAATTTGAGCTGGGTAAAAAGCCCTGAATTGTATTTCCTTCAGAGTGAAATAGTTTAATTGTATTTTTTGAAAAACAATTGGGACATTTATTAATATTATATATTTTAATTGATTTATTCCCGTACCTTAGAAAAAAATTTATTGACTCTTTAGTCTTAAGAAATTTTACAATTTCATTAAATTCCATTTCTAAAATTTTTTTATAATTGTTGATTAGTTTATTATATAAAAATTTTCTTAATGGACGGTTTGTATCAAAATTCACTCCAGAAATTTTTTGATTAAAAATAAAATATCTTTTTTTTTGAGTTCCTGAATTTATTATTATTGATGTGGGAACTGAGCCAGATATTCCACCAATAATACTAAGCTTAACTTTTCTATTTGAATAAGTTTTTAGAATATCAATTATAATTTTTTCATCTATTAAAGAACATCCCTCAGGATATAAGATTTCTATTTTTCCATATTTTTTTTTTAGATGATTTCTTAAGTATTTATTTTTACTTAACAATTTCTTTATTCGTAATAATGATAATCTAGTAATTTTATCTAATTTAAAATGATTTCTAATCGATATAAAAAATTTATAATTATTTACATAAAAAGATACTAAATGATTAGCCATGTTAAGATTTTGCTTTCTTGTTTTATATTAGAAACTTTAATAAACATTTTTATTTTTTTTGTTGGTTGATTTTAATTTTTTTTTGGAGACCGCTATTTTTATCATACAAAAAAATTTAACTTAATTTCTTACAAATAATATATGAACTTTATGAGGCTTCTCATAATGGCACAAAACCAAGATTTGTGACTTTATTTAATGCCTCATTTAAATCATTATTATTTAATAATATTTCATTAGTATAAAATATTTTAATAAGTAAAACATTTAAATGATTAAACAAGCAATTATTCCAGTAGCTAGATTTGGCAATAGATTATTACCCTCAAAAAGTGTTTTTTCTAAAGAACTCTTACTTACGAGTGGCAGACTAAAAATTGAATACTTGATAGATAAATGCGTTGATGCAAGTATAAAAGAAGTTATTGGTATAATATATATTATTAAATTTATTTTATCAAAATTGATTAAGATTAAGAAAGGGCGAACTTAATATGATGTTTACAACTGGAATGTTTCATTTTATTAAAAAAAAAAATACAAATATTAAAGTAAATTATTATCCAGAAAAGAAATTCTCTTTGTTATTAAAAAAAAATAAAAAAAAGATAATTAACCCAATCTATTTGGAGAAAAATGATAAAAAAAATAATGTTTTATTAACTTTTGATGATGGATATAAAGACCACTATAATATTTATAAAAAATTTTTAAAAAATAAACCATCATTGTTTTTTTTAAATGGGAAGGTCTTTGAAAAAAAAGATTTTTTAGATGTAAACAAAATTCAAATAATTGCTAATAATTTTAAAAGTGAAAATTTGTTGTATCTAGTAGAGGAACTTGTAAATAAATTTTCTAAAAAAAGATTTTATGTAAATAATATTTCTAATAAAGGCGCAAAATATAGACCCCTAGATACTAAAAATACATCAATTTTAAAATATATATTTCAAATTTATCTTCCATTTTCTATATCTTCGAAAATTCTTAATTTAATATTTTACAATTTTTTAAAAATTAATCATAAAAAATTATTTAAAGAATTTTACTTAAATTTGGACCAAGCATTAGAAATGAAAAAAAATGGCATGATTTTTGGAAATCATACATATAACCATTATCCACTAACAAGATTAAAATATAAGGATCAGTTTTTCGAAATTAAAAAAAATCACGATATCTTACAAAAATATGACTTACTTGACGATAATTTTTTTAGTTATCCATATGGATTGTATAACAAGAATACTTTAAAAATATTAAAACAATTAAATTATAAATTTGCATTTACAATTAAAAAAAATAAATCTAATTTAAATAATCCGTTGAAGTTATCAAGAATGGATGCAAATTTTTTATAGGACAACTATGTTAAATAATAAATCAATTTTAATTACAGGTGGAACAGGAACTTTTGGAAAAAAATTTATAGAAATTGCATTAAAAAAATATCCAAAAATTAAGAAATTAGTTGTTTTTTCTAGAGATGAACAGAAACAACATCAGATGTCTCAAATATTTAATGAAAAGAAATATCCATGCATTAGATATTTTTTAGGAGATATAAGAGATTATGAAAGATTGAATCTAGCTTTTCAAGACATGGACATCATTGTCCATTCGGCAGCACTTAAACATGTTAGTGCTGCTGAGTATAATCCTTTCGAATTTGTAAAAACAAATATCATGGGATCACAAAACATTGTAAATGCCTCAATAAATAATAAAGTAAAAAATGTAATAGCACTCTCAACTGATAAAGCAGTAGCACCGGCGAATTTATATGGTGCCACAAAACTATGTTCTGATAAAATTTTTCTTTCTGCCAATAATATTAAGGGAAACAGAGCTTTAAAGTTTTCTGTAGTTAGATATGGAAACGTATTTGGTAGTAGAGGATCTGTTGTACCAATTTTCCTTGAACAAAGAAAAAAGGGCAAATTAACTGTTACAGATAAAAGAATGACTAGATTTAACATTACTATTGAAGAAAGTGTAAACATGGTTTTATGGTCTTTGCAAAATAATCTTGGAGGAGAAATTTATATTCCTAAATTACCATCTTATAATATTGTAGATTTAGCAAAAGCAATTAGTCCGAAGAGTAAATTAACGTTTACAGGAATTAAAATAGGTGAAAAATTGCATGAAGAATTAGTTTTTAAGAACGAAAGTGATTTCATATTAGATATTGGAAAATATTATATTCAAATTCAATCAAAAAAACTTTGCGATCAATTAAAAAAGAAGTTTAAAAAATCAAAAATGGTTAATGGATCATTTAGATATGACTCTGGATCAAATAACCATTTTTTAACTGTAAAAAATTTACAAAATTTAATTAAAAACTTTAAGTAATTTCAGATGAAATTAATACTTGGAACAGCTAATGCGAGTTCTTTATATTCCTTGAATCAATCTAAAAAGATAAATAAAAAAAATTTTATTAATATTCTTAATGTTGCTTATAAAAATAAAATTAAATTTTTTGATACAGCTCCGAAATATAAGAATGCTGAAAAAATTATAGGAAATTTAAAATATAAAGATTTAAATATTATTTCCAAAATCTCAAATATTAAAAAAAAAGAGTTAAAAAAAACTATGCTAAATGAGTTTTATAAATCAAAAAAAAAATTAAAAATAACAAAATTATATGGTTTACTTATTCATGATATAAATTTTTTTAAAAAGAGAAATACAAGAAAAATTGTCGAAATTCTTAAAGAGATAAAAAGAAATAAATTAGTTAATAAAATTGGTTTTTCCGTGTATGAACCTAATGATGTTGATTTTATTTTAAAATTTATAAAACCTGATATTATCCAGCTTCCGTTAAGTGTTTTGGATAGAAGATTTCTTTCAACAAAAAAAATAGATAAATTAAAATCACTTAATATCGAAGTTCATGTTAGATCAATATTTATGAAAGGGTTATTACTATTGGATGATAATAAAAAATTAAGAACTTTACCAAACTTTAAATTTGTTTTAGAAAAATATAAAAATTGGTGTTTGAAAAACAAAATTTCAAGACATCAAGCAGCTATAAATTTTATAAAAAATGTTAGAAATATTAATGGAGTTGTATTTGGAGTTGACAATACAGATCAGTTGACCAGTATAATTAATTCATTTAAAAAAAAATCCTCAGTTTTTCCAAAAAATATTTATTTGGGAATACCTAAAAAACATTTAGACATAAGAAGATGGAAAATATAACTGTAATAGTTCAAGCAAGATGTGGTTCCATAAGGTATCCAAATAAAGTTTTAGAAAAAATAAACAAGGATTATTCTTTAATTGAATTTTTATTTTTAAGATTATTTAGATCCAAAAAAATCAATAGTTTTTATTTAGCCACAACAACTAAATCTGAAGATAACAAGCTTTGTAAATTATTTAAAAATAGTAAAGTAAAAGTTTTTCGTGGAAGTGAGGAAAATGTACTTAATAGGTATTATAAAATTGCGAAAAAAGATAAATCGAAAATCATAATAAGAATAACTGGTGATTGTCCTTTTGTTGATCATAGAATTATTGATAAATTTATTAATAAAATAGATAATAAAAAATTTAAAACAAAATTTGATTATGTAAGTAATACTTTAGAATATACTTATCCTGATGGGTTTGATGTAGAAGTTTTTAATTTTAGATCTCTTGAATTAGCTTATAAAAATGCAACTTCTTCGCATGATAAAGAGCACGTAACCCCTTTTATTAAGCGAAGTAAAAAATTGAAAAAATTTAATTTTAAATTATCAAACAATTTATCAAATTTTAGGTTATCAGTTGATGAATCAAAAGATCTTAAACTTATAAAAATACTTCTTAAAAAAATACAAAATATAGATTTTACTATGAATGATATGATAAATATTTTAAAAAAAAATAAGGATTTATCAAAAATAAATAAAGATATTATTAATAATCAAGGGTCATTAATGTCAAAAAATTTTAAATATTGGCAACGAGCAAAAAAAGTAATTCCAGGAGGTAATATGCTTTTATCTAAAAGACCAGAGATTTTTCTACCAGAGAATTGGCCGACCTATTATACCAAATCAGAAGGTTGTAAAATTTGGGGTTTAGATAAAAAAAAATATTTGGACTTGAGTTTTATGGGAGTTGGAACAAATATTCTAGGATACAACAATTCTCAAGTAAATAAGTCTGTTTCTAAAGCAATAAAGTCCGGTAATCTTACAACATTAAACAATCCTGATGAAATAATTTTAGCAGAAAAACTAATTAAAATTCATAAGTGGTCTAATATGGTTAAATTTGCAAGAACTGGCGCCGACGCTAATTCAATCGCAATTAGATTATCAAGAGCTTTTACAAAAAAAGATTTAGTGATCTTTTGTGGTTATCACGGATGGAATGATTGGTATTTAGCAAATAATTTAGTTGATAAAAAAGTAGATCAACATTTATTAAAAGGGATTAAGACGGAGGGTGTAAGCAAATCATTAAAAAATAGCATCCTAGCTTTTAAATATAACGAAATCAATGAACTAATAAATATTATTAAAAATAATAAAAATAAAATATCTTCTTTAATAATGGAAGTTTCTAGAAATTTTAAACCAGAAAATAATTTTTTAAAAAAAATTAGAAAAATTTGTAATGATAATAAAATAATTCTTATATTTGATGAATGTACAACAGGTTTTAGATATAATCTTGGTGGTCTACATTTACAATATGGGGTTAATCCTGACATAGCAACATTTGGAAAAGCAATTGGAAATGGTTATGGAATAACAGCAGTTTTGGGAAAAAATAAAATTATGAAAAAAGCAAAAAACACATTTGTCAGCAGTACTTTTTGGACTGAAAAAATAGGAGTTTCGGCAGCTTTAAAAACCATAGAAATAATGGAAAAAACAAAACCATGGAACAAAATTAATCGCTCTGGAGAATTTATAAAAAAGAAATGGAAAGAGATTTGTGAAAAATATAATATAAATATTAATATTTCAGGATTAAATGCTATGCCAACATTTACTTTTGATAATGATCATCAAGTTTTGAAAACATATTTGACACAAGAAATGTTGAAGAAGAATATTTTGGCTACTAATACAATTTATGTTAGCACTGCACACACTCGAAAAATAATTTTAAATTATTTAAAAGAATTTGAAATTATTATAAAAAAAATATCAAAATTTAAAAAAAAACAAATAAAATCAAAATCTATTCTTAAAGGACCAGTTTCTCAATCTACGTTTTCAAGATTAAATTGATTATGAAATTTAAGATAAATAAAAAAACTATCTCGAACAAATCAAAAACTTATTTTATTGCTGATATTGCAGCGAACCATGATGGATCACTTAAGAGAGCTAAAGAATTAATTCATGCTGCTAAAGCTGCAGGAGCAGATGCTGCAAAATTTCAACATTTTTCTGCAGAGACGATAGTAAGCGATTTTGGTTTTAAATCCCTTAAGGGTAAATTATCCCATCAAGCTAAATGGAAAAAAAGCGTTTTTGAAGTTTATAAAGATGCATCAATCAACTTATCTTGGACACCAATATTAAAAAAAGAATGTGATAAAGTAGGTATTGATTTTTTTACTAGCCCATATGATTTTGATATGGTGGATCATATAGATCCATATGTATCCGTTTATAAAATTGGATCTGGTGATATAACCTGGCATGATATTCTAAAATATATATCAAAAAAAAAAAAACCCGTGATACTAGCATCAGGTGCATCCAATTTTAAAGAAGTTGAAATGGCAATTAAAATTTTGAAAAAAAATAATAAGCAAATTTGCCTTATGCAATGCAACACCAATTATACAAATTCAAAAGATAATTTTAATTTTATCAATTTAAATGTTTTAAAGTTATATAAAAAAAAATTTCCAAATGTTATATTAGGACTTAGTGATCATACAAGTGGCCATAGTACAGTTTTAGGAGCGATTACACTAGGTGCCAGAATGATTGAAAAACATTTTACTATTGACAATAGCTTGGATGGACCAGATCATAAATTTTCAATGAATCCTGAAACATGGAAGGAAATGATTAATAGAGCAAGAGAGTTAGAAAAATCACTAGGTAATGGAAAAAAAGTTATTGAAAAAAATGAAATCCAACCCGCTATAGTTCAAAAACGCGCAATAAGAGTTAATAAAAATATTAAAAAGGGCTCAAGAATAAATAGATCTGATTTGATATTTTTGAGACCTTGTCCATTAAATGCTCTTCCTCCATATAAGGCTAAAGATATATTAGGTAAAAAAATTATTAAGAATATCAAAAATGGTGATGTGATTAGGATGAAGGATGTTAAGAAATATTAAATGTTATTTAATAAAAAGCTATCAATCATAATTCCTGCATACAATGAAGAAAAAACTTTAAAAAGTGTTGTTTTAAAATGCTTGAGACTTGGAGATGTAATTGTAATAAATGACTGCTCAAGTGATAAATCTTTTGAAATATTAAATAAAATAAATTCTAAAAATTTAAAAATAATAAATAACAGATATAGATTAGGTTATGATGGCTCACTTAATAAAGGAATTAACTTTTCTTTAAAAAAAAATTATAAGTTTCTAGTTACATATGATGCAGATGATCAATTCTATTATAAAGATATAATCAAATTTACTAAATATCTTAAAAAAAATTATCAGATAGTAGTTGGAGTACGTCCTTATAAACAGAGATTTATTGAAAATATATTTGCTTATATTTTAGATAAAAAATATGCAATTAAAGATCCATTTTGTGGTCTAAAAGGATACAATAGTAATATTTTCAGCTCAAATAAAAAAGTATTTACTTATAACTCAATTGGTACAGAAATATTGATTAATAACTTAAATAATATAAAAAATATAAAACAATTAAAAATTAAAATCAAACCAAGATTAGATAAACCTAGATTTGGAAATATTATTACTGGAAATTATAAATTATTATTAGCAATTATTAATGGTTTTAGAATTTTAAAATGAAAATCTTAGTTACTGGTTCTGCAGGATTTATTGGTTATCACTTAGTAAAGTCTTTATTAAAAGATAAAAAATATCAGATTTTGTCAATTGATAATTTTGATAAGTATTATGATAAAAAATTAAAGTTAGATAGAATAAAAGATTTAAAACTAAAAGATGATAAAAAAAATAAAAGACACCAATTTGTTAATTTAGATTTAAAGAATAAGAAAAAACTAAATTCAATAATAAAAAAATTTAAACCTCTAATAATTGTTCACCTAGCAGCACAAGCAGGTGTGAGACTTTCATTGTCAAATCCTTTCAAATACCTTGATGACAACATAAAAGTATTTTTGAATATTTTAGAAATAAGCAAAAGTCTCAAAATAAGCAAAATTATTTATGCAAGCTCAAGTAGTGTTTATGGTTCAATAAAAAAATATCCTTATTCTGAAAAAATGATAGTTAATCAACCTAAACAATTTTATGCGGTAACAAAGCTTACTAATGAATTAATGGCTGAAACATACAGTGGTTTGTACAATATGCAAATAGCAGGTATTAGATTTTTTACAGTTTATGGTCCTTATGGAAGACCAGATATGGCTATATATAAATTTACCAAAAATATATTAGAGGGAAAAAAAATTATGGTTTTTAATAAAGGGAATCATTATAGAGATTTTACTTATATAGATGATGCAGTATTAGGAATAAATAATTTGATAAAAAAAATTATAAATAAAAATAACAAATTTCATCAAGTATATAATATAGGTAATTCAAAACCTATAAAACTTTTATCATTAATTAAAAAAATTGAAAAAATATTAGCTTTAAAAGCAAAGATGAACTTTAAACCAATGCAAAAAGGTGAGGTCTATAAAACTTTTGCTAATATAAAAAAGTCAGAAAAATATTTTAAATATAAAAATAAAACTACAATTGATGATGGCCTTAAACTTTTTATAAGTTGGTATCGAAATTTTAATAAGAAATTTTCAAAAAGATAAATTATTAAATGATAACAAACTTTTTTAAATTATATGCGATTACACAAGGAGCAGAGCGAAAAAAATTTTATTTTTTAATTTTTCTACTTTTAATTTTAACAATCTTAGAGACTTTGGGGGTAGGAATTGTGATACCTTTAATAGCAATTCTTTTAGATGAAGGATTACTTAAAAATTATGATATTGGACTTAAGTACTATTCATTTATTGAAAATACAGATTTTTTGGGAGAATTTGAAACCTTTAGGTTTAAAATTATACTTTATTCATCATTAATAATCATTAGCTTTTTTCTTATTAAATTCTTGTTTACATTGTTTACCTCATATTATCAGCAGTATTTTTTATTTTCATTTCATCAAAACTTGTCATCAAATATCATAACAAAAATAATTAATAAAAATTTAAACTTTCACACACAAAAAAATTCTTCTGCACTGATTTCGGATCTCGTTGAGGAAATAAATCAAATTATTTCAATTTATGTAGCCTATATACAAATATTCACTGAAGTCATAATTTTTACATTTGTTTCACTAATTGTTTTATATTCAATAAAGTTAAAAGGTTTTATTATAATTGTCCTTTTTTCAATAACTGGAATTTTAATATTATTTTTTACGAAAAAACAGTTAGTTAAATTAGGAAAAAAAAGACAAGTTCATTTTGCTAAAAAAATTAATACTTTAAGAGATATTTTTAGTTCTATCAAAGAAATTAAAATTTTAGGCGTAGAACATTTCTTTGTTAATAAGTATAATTTTCACAATCAAGAATTGACTAAAACAAATATCCCTAAAAGTGTTTATGTTGAAATGCCAAGATCAATAATGGAATTTATAGCAATTTGTATAATTTTTTTAATTATAATTTCCTTAAGTATGTCTAATTTAAATTCCCAAGATTATATAATTTTTGTCATTGGTATAATTGTTGCAGCTTCAATAAAAATTTTTCCTTCCATTTCAAAAATAATATCTTCTTCACAAACAGTCAAGTTTGGTGATGTTTCAATTAAAAAAATTTTGAAATATTTAGAGAATGATAAAATTGACACAATTCAAGACTCACAAAAAATTGAATTTAAAAATAAAATTTTCTTAAATATAGATTCTTTCTCTTATCCTGATACCCAAAAGGAAATTTTGAAAAATATATCAATTGAAATTTTTAAAAATCAATCTGTAGGAATTTTTGGACAAAGTGGTGTAGGAAAAAGTACACTTATTGATATTATTATGGGATTACAAAATTTAGATGGTTCTAAAAATATTTTGAGAGCAGATGATCAAAATATTAACAATTGTCTTACAAGTTGGAGAAAAAAATTTGGATATGTGGGTCAAGTAATTCATTTTCTAAATGATACAATTGAAAAAAATGTTGCTTTTGGTCTTAAAGAAGAAAAAATAGATAAAGAATTGGTCATTAATTCATTAAAAATGGCAGATATATTTGATTTTGTTAATGATTACCCAAAAAAAACAAAATCTATTTTAGGAGAGAGTGGACTAAATATTTCTGGAGGGCAGAGACAAAGAATAGGAATAGCAAGGGCGTTCTATCAAAATCCAGAAATTTTGGTTTTTGATGAAGCTACAACTTCTTTGGACTCTAAAAGTGAAAAATTAATTATGAAAACTATTAGTTCGTATAAAGGTTTAAAAACTATGGTAATAGTTTCGCATAAAATGGAAAATTTATCATTTTGTGACCATATAATTAAACTTTAAGTAAATAATAAAAAAATAGAGATATTAAACTCATAGTTCAGATTGGATGGAATAATATGGGAAATATTTCTCTAGCAAAAAAAATGATAAAGGCTACCGCAAATAACGTTGCAAATATTTGTAAGTTTTCGATATGAAAAGTAAAAAAATTTTAAATCAGGTCCGTGGGAGTTAGATGGAAGAATAGATATATAAATACAAAAGCTGAATTAATTAAGGTTAATTCTTGAAGAGTTCTTTTATTTTTTTTAAATTATTAAATGTTATAGCCTGATCAGGGTCGCTTATAGATTTCTCAGGTTTTGGATGGCATTCAACAATTAATCCATCCACATTTAGTGCCATTGCAGCTTTTGAGATTGGTAAAACAAAATTTCTATAACCAGTAGCATGGCTTGGATCATATATAATTGGGATATTTGTAAATTCCTTAAGTGCTGGAATCATCATTAAATCTGGAGCCCATCTTGTTGATGGAAAAATATGCCTATAGCTTGGCATGCCCACAACACCCCTTAAACATATTGCAATTTTAGTGTTTCCACCTTCAATAATTCTTTCACATGCTCCCAATATCTCATCTAAAGTTCCCCACGTGCCTCTTTTTAATAGGATGGGCTTATCTTGTTTTCCAAGTTCGTCTAGAAGCGTGTAGTTTTGGAAATTTCTTGTACCTACCTGAAAAATATCCGCATATTCTGATACTAAATTTATTTTCGAGGCATCCATAACCTCTGTAACAATAGGCAGGCCAGATTTATCTTTTGCATTCAATAAATATTCAAGACCTTCTTTCTGCAACCCTTCTTTCCAACCATTTACAGATTTTCTCACAGGATATGTGCAAGGTTTATAAGCACCACCTCTTAGGGCATCAACACCAATTTCTTTTAATTTTAAAGAAACATCTATGATCATATCTTTTGACTCAACTGAACATGGACCGGCAATTAAAACTTTTTCCTCACCTAATGTTTTTGATCCTATTTGAAATTGAAAGTTTATACTTTTATCAACTGTATGTTTAATTTTATCGGCTTTAATCAAACTTTCTATATATTCATTTTTTGTCATAATCTAATTTATCTAAAAAAATTTTAAGTTTTTTTGAAAATAAGTCAATTTCATATTTCCAATATTTATGATTAATATTACCAATGTGAGGAGTTAAAATTACATTTTTCAACTTAAATAATGTTGACTTTTTAGACAGAGGTTCTTTTTCAAAAACATCTAATGCAGCACCCAATATTAATTTCTTTTTTAACGCTTTTATTAAATCTTTCTCAACTACTGTTTGACCTCTACCTAAAGAAATAAAATATGAATTTTTTTTCATTTTTTTAAAAAGATTAATATCAAAAAATTTTAAAGTATCATTATTTAATGGTAGAAGATTTACTACATAATCCATCTTATGAATAAATCTTGAAATTTTATTTGAATAATAAAAATTAAAATTATTAGAATTTGTTTTTTTATTATTTTTCACCATTACATGTATGTTTGCACCCATTATCTTAAGCACGTTTGCAATCAGCTTTCCTACCTTACCAAAGCCTGCTATAAGTATATTTTTTTCTCTTAAATCATCAATGAAATAATAATATCTATCAATTTCATTCCTATTTAATTTTTTTTTATTTCTTAAATTATTTACAAAATGCAAGCCTCGAGCAAAAGAAAAAATATGTGCTAAGCCCAGTGATGCAAGAGAATTTACAAATCCATCAGGACTGTTTGTTATAACTATTTTCCTTTTTTTCACTATTTCTAATTGAGCCCTGTTGGTACCAGAAGATGAAAAGTGTATCCATTTTAAATTTGGCATTAGCTCTATTTTTTCTTTTGTGATCAAATCTCCAAAATATACTAATATTTTTTTATTTTCTTTTTTAATAGAATAAACAAATTTAATTCCTGGAAATTGTGATTTTATTTTAATTTTACCCCATTTTGGTAAATTATTTATTTTTGTCCTTTTAATTAAATCGCAATATATATGAATCATAAAAGATAATTTGACATTTTCTTAATCTTATATTTCCTTTTTACTGATGAAGAAATATGAACTCCAAGACCAGGTTCATCTGGTGGATGTATATAGTTACCTTCAATCTTGAGACTTTCTTTGATTATTTCTTTATCAATATCAAGATTCATCATCGGATATTCGAGAAAATTCACACTACTGGATAAGCAGTAATGAAGATTGGCTAAAAAGGCTATTTTACTTCCCCAAACATGAATAGCAATTTTTTTTTTTTTGAATAATTGAGCTATCATTTTTAAAACATCATAACCTCCAACATTAGTTACATCGGGTTGTATATAGTCCACACAATTAAATTCTTTATAAATTCCATAATCAGATAAATTATTTAAAGCCTCTCCACCTGCAATAGGATATTTTTTATTTAATCGTTGGTATCCATAATAGTCATTTGGAATTAGTGGCTCTTCAATCCACAAAGGATTAAATTTATTTATTTGTCTTAATTTTTTATCTGCTTTGGCATAATCCCATGGGGGGTAAATTGAGCCCATTATTGCATCTAGCATCAAATTTTTATCTTCTAGAATTGCTCTTGCTGTCTCAACTCTTTTTAGATCTTGACCCCACTCCTGATGTCCGATCCTCATTTTAAATGAATTAAAACCAAGATCTAATATTTTGTTAACATCCTCTTTTATTTCTCTCGGTGAAAATGTAGATGAACCATTGCTCGCGTACACTCTCACTTTTTTTGCGCTTTTTTTTGAGAGTAACTTATACAATGGGATTTCTTTATGTTGCGATAGCGCATCATATAAGGCTATATTAATTGCACTGTATACTGATGGAATGATTCCATTCCTAGATATGAAGGGTTTTGATAAAATTTTACTATTTATTTTTTTGATATCGTCAATATTTTCTAATTTTTTGTTCACAATGTTTGTTTTTAAAAAATCGATTATTGGTTTAATCAATTCTCCAGCATAAACACCTGAATATGTTTCTCCATATCCAATAATTTTCTTATTTGTAACTATTTCAATCACTCCAATATTTTTTAACTTATTGTTATTTAAATAACCAAGATATGATTTATTGCCAAACCCGGAGGATAAAGAATATCCCTGGACATCAAGAATTTTCATTTTTTTAATTCTTTTAAAAAATATTTTAAAACATATTTTAATCTTTTTACTCTCGCTTCATAAGTGCTGCCAGCAATATGAGGAGTAATAAATAACTTATTTTGTTTTTGTAATTTTAGCATCCTATTTAGTAATTTCTTTGAATAATTTTTTGGAAATTCATGTTCATTTTGTATCACGTCAATTCCCGCACCTGCAATTTTCATTTTCTCAATATTATTGATTAGAGCTTCAATGTTCACTGTGTTTCCTCTAGAAGTATTTATTAAAATTGCATTTTTTTTCATTAACTTAAACTGATACTCAGAAATCAAATTTGTATTTTCTTTAATGCCCGATACGTTTACGGAGATTATGTCAGAACTAGTTAATAATTGATCTAAATCGCTTACTTGATTAATATGCACATCATTTATTATTTTATATGGATCGTAGGCAATGATTTTTAAACCAAATGATATACAATATTTTGCGAGGATAGTACCAACTGCACCCATTCCAATTATTCCGATGACCTTACCATCTAATTCAAAACCTATGTGATTATTTGGTTGCCATTTTCCATTTTTGACAGATGAAACGGCACCTAAGAAATTTTTTGAAATATTTAGGATATGGGCAAAAGTTAGTTCAGCAGGTGAAAAAATATTTTTTGTATCATTATGAGAATTTACTAATGAAAAAATTTTAATTTTCTTTTTTTTTAAAAATGGCTTATCTAGATGATCAATTCCAACTGAAGGTGTAATTATATATTTTATTTTTATCTTTTTAAATTTTTTAAATAACTCTTGATCTATTTTTATATTTGTTGAGCATAGAAGGACATCATAAAAATTAATTATTTTTTTTAATTGTAACCTTGTTATATTATTTAATATTTTTACTTCTCCAATATTATTAACAATCTCTAGAATTTCTTTTAGATCACTAATTTTTGAGGTGACTAAAATTTTTAATTTTTTTGATTTAATAGAATCTTTTTTATAACTTAGACTTCTTTGAGCCATCATGGCTCTTGCTGTGAATAAATCTTTTGGTTCATCTAAATTACAAACTCTTTCATCAGGCATAATGTATGGAAGACTAATTTTTCCTCGTCTATTAATCTCATCTATTAACACATGTCTTTTCATTGCATAAACAGAACCACTCCTGATATAAGCTGGTGGTCTAAGCTCTTGTCTCATTGACTCTAATTTTTCTTTAGTACCAGGCCAATCTTGAATTTCTCCATTAACAATTTGTTTAATTCTATTGGGATGCCCATCCCAAACTCGGTTAACAGCCACAACAGTGTCAGCTTTTTTATTTTTATATAAAATCTCTATACAAGCATCTAAGTCATCAACAATTTTGAATGGATTTGAATTCATAAAATCAACAATAAAATCATATTTTTTACCTGAATGTTTTTCAAAAGTTAGAGTTGTCCATCTTGATGCATCAGCTGCTGTCGAGTTTTTTTTGGCATATTTTGGGTTTCTTAAAAAAGGAATATCTAAGCCAGTTGTATCTTTGGCTAAATCAGCATACTCTTGACTGTCTGTAGAAAAACATATGTCATCAGCATATTTACTTTTTAGCGCCTCTGTAATTGAATACCATAAAACAGGTTTTCCGTTTAAATCTGCTACATTTTTATTTTTAATTCCTGTAGATCCTGATCTAGCGAGAATATTTATTAAAACTTTTTTATTTCCAATCACTAATCAAATGTTTATCAAAAACTATAAAATTGTAAATTTTTTAATAAGTTTATTTGCGAAAGGCAAATAGTCCGATTTATATTTTGAAAGTCTAATATTTTTCTCGAAAGTACAATCATAAGACCAAAAACAAGCTCAGCTGTTGATGGTAGGTCATTAATTATTTTCATATCTTTTGTAAGAGATAAAATTTTGATTGAATTTTTTCTAACACTACATGTCTATATTATTAGTTTAAGTTGAACAGATGTTGATCAAACAGATATTAGAGTTTTTTTAATAATTATCCGGTTTATGAGTGATGGTCTCATATTTCTTAAGCTCATTTGTGACACAATATAAGTAATTTATTGGAGTTATGTACAAAATGTTATTGTTCTAAAAATAAATATATATATAACATTAGCTCTCTAGTTGTAATAATTTACAATTGACTTAAATAATAATAATGACCAAAAACCAATTTTCAATATTATTAAGAACAAAAAATGAAGAAAGATGGGTTGGCCACACAATCCAATCTGTAATAGATAATTTTTATAAACCAGAGATATTAATTATTGATAATAATTCTAATGATAGAACAATTGAGATTGCCAGAAATTTTAGAATTAATCCAAATTTTTCAAATAATGAATTGTCTAATTATTGTGATATTAGTATTAAAAATATTAAAGACTATACACCGGGAAAAGCTCTAAATAAAGGGGTCGAGTTAGCTAAGCATGATAATCTAATGATAATATCGAGTCATTGTGTCATTAAAGACTTAGACCACGGCTTATTGATTGAGAGTTTAAAAAAGTTTTCAGCAGTATTTGGAAAACAAATTCCAGTTATCGATGGAAAAAGGATAACGAGTCGATATATATGGGAACATTTTGGGGACAAAAAAGAAGAGAATATGTTTTCCTCAATGGAAAATAGATACTTTCTCCATAATGCTTTTTCATTCTATAAAAAAGAAACACTCCTTAAATTTAAATTTGATGAGAATTTATCTGGTAAAGAAGATAGATATTGGGCCATAGAAATTAGAAAAAACAATATGAACTTTCTCTATGACCCAAGTCATTCTGTTTATCATCATTATACACCTGATGGAAATACCTGGAAGGGTATTGGATAATAAAATATGAAAAAAAAAATCTGTTATTATGACAGTGATATTAAAAAAATATCAATATTTAAAAAAAGAGAGAAGTTGTTGGAGTCCTAGGGTATGGAGTTCAAGGAAGGGCTCAAGTCATAAATTTAAAAGAGAAAGGTTGGAAAATATTTTAGGAGGAGAAATTGCAAGTTTAAAATTTTTGGAAAAAAAATAACTATATGATATCAAAAATTAAAAAAAAAAAATTAAATGAGTTTTTTCCCTCAGAAGATAACCCAAAGTCAATTGTTGATAATTCAGATGTCGAGTATCTTTCATACAGATTAAATAAATTTTACCCAATTATAATTAAAAAATTCAATGAAGTTTATAAAGACAATTTCGACAAGCAAAATTTGGAGATTATTTTAAGAAGGTGTCTTGTACCAATGACATATATTTTTTTTGAAAGATGTATTCGATCAATAAATTCAAAAAAAAAAGTAAAGCTTTCTGATAAGTATTACGATTTTGATCAATTTTACAAAATTGAGGATTTTGAGAGGATAAGCTCATTTTCGATAGACTTTAATTATTACTTAAATCACAATTTTCTTAATATTCTAAATGATAAAAAGGTAAAATCAAAAAAAAAAATAAAAGTCAAAGATGATTTTGAAAGTCTTGAACAAAAGGAAAAAAAAAATTATCTACCAATTTATTATAACGATCAAAAAAAGATACTTAATTTTTTTTTGAGGAAATTTGAAAAAATAGCTAACTATTTATATTATAATCAAAAAATTTTAACTTTGGGAACTGCTAATTCAGAACCTGCTTTAGTTAACAAAGCTTTTTATATTTCAAATTTAGCAAGATTTTCAGATATAAAATATGATAAAAAAAATTACAATTTAAATTTACGAAACAAAATATTTTATAGTTTAGATAATTTCTTTGGGGAATTTAAAAAAGTTTTAAAAAGATACAAACTTTCTATAAATCAATTAAAATCTTTGTATAAATTTTATAATTTTTTTTTAAAGAAAAATTTTCCAAAGTTTTTTCTTGAGGATTTTGAGGAAAATTATGTCACATATCACAATTTTGTACGAGAATTCAAAAAAAAAATAATTATTTCATCAGATAATGATGACTCTTTATCAACTCTAATTTTTTTAATTGCAAAAAATCTTAATTTTAAAAATATAAAGTTTCAACATGGTGGACATTATGGTTATGTAGATGACAATGCTTTCTTCAATGAAATAGAATTTAAAAATTGTGACGAATTTTTGACTTATGGCTGGAAAAAAAAATTAGATAACAGTTGCAATAATAAAGTAAATTTTTTAATTATGCCGTCACCCTGGCTATCAGAAAAAAAAAAATATTTTAAAGCTTATGATTTAAAATTAAAAAAGAAATTTGACTTTATATACTTTCCTCAATTTATAAAACCCTTTACTAATGGTGTTCAAGGCTCCTCAAATTTCAGGAGAGATGTGATATATAATTATTTAAAAAATTTACTAGATATCTGTAAAAGAAGTAAATATTATAATTCTAAAATTGGAATAAAATTTTACAATAAAACTACAGAGCTTTTTTTAAATCAAACTATAAAAAAAATTAACTATAAATATAAAACCAATATTAAATTTTTATCTTTTCATGATAAAGGAATAAGTAAATATATCTTAAGTCAAACAAATTTGATTATTTTCGATCAAATTGGAACAGGGGTATTGGAGTGCTTTAATTATGGAATTCCTGTTATGATTATCCATAACAAAGATTATAATAAACCAAACAAGTATGCACAAAAGTATTTTAATAAACTCCAAAAGGCAGGTGTCTTACATACAAACTTAAAAAGTTTATTTAATGAGTATTTGACATTTAAAGATTCTCCTGAAATTTGGATGGCTAATAAAAAGAGAAAAAGTTCAATTAAAACTTTTTGTAATAAATTTGCTCTTACCGACGTAAATTGGTCTATAAGATTTAGAAATTATTTGAATGATTTGTAATAAGATATTATAGTTAAAGTAATTTCATATTAATTAATAAAAAATTTAAAAAAAAATTGGGATTATTCTTACATGAACAAAGATAATTTCTTATTTTAACTGAATGAAGAATTAATTAGATTTGTAAATAGACATATAAAAAAAAGAAAAGAATTAAAATAATTATAATTTCTATTTTTCCAAAATATATGAAATTAAATATCAAAATATTTTTTACAGATCGCTTTTTTTTTGACATATTTAATATATAAATATAATTGTTATGTTAGATGACACCATCAAGCTTTTTAATAATCAAGGTTTTTGTTTAATAAAAAAAAACTTTTTCCATAAAGATGAAATAAGCAAAATTAGAGATGAAATTAAAAAAACTTTAGCCATTTTAAAAGCCAAAAATCACAATGATACATCAAACATAGCAATGGCTGGAAAATCGGTTTTAATTAGAAGAATAACAGAACATAGTGATTTAATTTTTGATAAAATAAATAATCTTGTTCAAAATAAAGAAATTAAATTTTTTTTAAAAGGTGTTTTAGGTCCAAATTATAAAATTACAGAAATTATTTATAGACACTCTGAGCCGGGTGACTCTGGTCTTGGAATTCACCAAGATGCTGACAATGAACATACTATGGTAATAAATTTAAATGATACCGATTATATTGATGGTTCAACAATTTTTCTAAAAAAAAGCCACAATTTTAATCAAACAATAGATAAAATTTTTCCAAACAATAATATTAGTGTAAGAATTTCTAACAAACTTATTTTTTTATTTAACTGGATTAAAGGAAAATCAGGAGACATTGGCTTTTTTAGTAATAGAGTTTGGCACGGGAGAGCTTGCAATAAAAAAAAAATAAATTCAGAGTCTATCCTAATTGGTTTTTACCCAAGTGGGTCAAAGGTAAAATTTTGGAATGATTATATTTTTTTTAGCGAAAATTATTTTAAAAAAAATAGTGGAAAAGAATTAGCCGATAGACAAAATTTTAATCTTGGAACTGAGTTAATTGATAATCAAGAAAGCAAAACTTATATAATTAAAAATGATGAAAACTTATATAAACCTCAAAATAATAGTCAAAATTATTTTAGTTTAAAATTTCTTACTTTTTTAATTATAAGTAAAATTTTATACATTTTTAAAAAAAATAATTGAAAAAACTTTTAATAATTTTTAAATTAATAAAGACTGTTAAATTCAGTTTTAAGATACCAGCTAAAAGTCCTTTTTTATTTTATGATTTTCAGGAAAGATTTAATGTTATCAAAATTAAAGATTTTGAAAAACTTAATTTTAGAAATGAAATTAATTGTTTTATTTTAATTTTAAATTTATTTAATATTTATTTTTGGATGGGCAGATTAAAGTTTTCCTATTGTTACACTTACATCAAACTTATATCGCCTAGAATTATCTACACATTCAGTGATAATGATATTTTATTTTATGAATTTAAGAAATTTTTTCCAAAAATTATCTTTTATTCTTTTCAAAATGGCTCAAGGTCAATTAGTCAGGATATTTTTGAATATAAAAAAGTTAAGGATTTGAATTGTGATATAATTTTTACTCATAATGATTACATCGCAAAGGAATATCAGAAAATTATTAAGACAAAAACTATGACCATTGGGTCCTATTTCAATAACATTAACCCTAAAGTAAATACAAAAAAAAAAAATATTACTTTCATTTCTCAATTTAAAGAAAGGAAAGATTTTTACTTTAAAAATTACAAAGACAAAATAATTACTTGGGATAATTATTATTACCCAGAAAAAATCATAGTACCTCTTCTAGATGAATTTTGTTATAGAAATAAAATATCATTAAATATTTGTGCAAGATTTCATTCTAATAAAGATGAAAAATTTTTTTATGAGAGTAAAATTCTAAAAGCTAATATGACATTTATGGATAAGCGGGAATATATAAACTCATATAAGATCATTGATCAGACTAAAATGTTAGTTTTTATAGATTCTACTCTTGGTTATGAGAGTATTTCAAGACATAATAAAACTGTTGCACTTAGTGTTAGATCTAAATTTGTTGACGATGAATCATTTGATTTTGGATGGCCAATTAATTTTGAAAAAAAAGGTTTTTTTTGGACAAATGAATTGGATGAAGAGGAAATTTTTAAATTATTATATCAAAATTACCTTATGACTGATGAAGATTGGTTTAATAAAAATAAAAATTTTATTAAAAAAGTAATGCATGTAGAGAATTCGTTATCAAAGATTAATTCATTATTTTTATAAGTATATTATTATGAAAAAAATTTTACTAATTTCGCCTAATATTAAAACAAATCACAAAAACAAAAAATTTTATGGAATTGATTTAATAAAATATAGAAATAAAAAAAACATAAATATAATTAGATATAAAATAAATTTTTATAAAAGTTATAAAATTGCTAGAAAATTAGAAAATGAACTTGCGAAAAAGTTAATTAAATATTTAAATTTAGTTCATGGAACTAATTATTCTAAAAAAGAATGGTATATTTATATTGGGTATTGGTTAAGAAGATATTCGAATATCATTGTAAATAGATTTCTATTTATCAAACATTGTTCAAATGTTTCTGATGAAATATTTATACTTAAAAATAAAGAAAAATTTTTTTATATAAATGACTCTATAGATTTTAATTATATGTCATCTAATACCATGTGGAATATAGCTTTAATTGAAAAAATCTTACCTTACTTAGGTATTAAAAAAAAAATAATATTTAAAGATACTTCTTATGATTTACAGCATTACAATAAAAACAATTTTAATAAAAGTTTCAGATATCAATCAGCAAAATTTTTGGACAAATTATTAAGCCCGTTTACATCAAAAAATGATAACATGATAATGATTTCAAAAATTACTAAAATTTCTCTTATAAAGATATTTTTGTATTGTAAACAGATACCAAGATTTTTAATAACCCCAAATTATGAAGCATCTAAAAAAAATTTTGTATTAAGAAAAAAACTTAAAAAAGATTTTTTTATTAAAGATCATAAAGATAAAAT
Organism: uncultured Pelagibacteraceae bacterium; assembly: GCA_902518835.1. Classification (GTDB taxonomy): domain Bacteria; phylum Pseudomonadota; class Alphaproteobacteria; order Pelagibacterales; family Pelagibacteraceae; genus Pelagibacter. The sequence continues at coordinate 16,117 of CABYHH010000007.1, read as the reverse complement.
TTTTCAATGTGCGAATAATTTATTGTTTGATTGTTTACCGATCTCTTATCTAGAGGATTTTACTATAATTGACAAAATTTCAAATAATTTAAATTGGCCATTATTTCCAAAAAAAATAATATGCGATAATCACTTTGATACTAATGAAATTTTTAAGTTAAAAGTTTTAAATAATAAAGCTTTTAATAAAACGAAATTTTATATCATTCAACATGGAAATAACTACGGAACAACAATTCACACTATTGATAATCCAGAAGAATTTGTTGCTGATAAGTTTTTTAATTGGGGATGGAGAAGTAAAAAAAAGAATGTCATTAGATTTTTTAGCCACTCAGTAAAGAAAAATAAACAAGTACTCAAAGGGTCAATGTGTTTATATTTAGACCACAAGCCTAATTTTGATTTACCATGGAATAATTTTGATGAATGGGAGGAGTATTTAGAAAGTCAAACAAAATTTATAGCTAATTTAAATGACAAAGTGAAAAAAAATTTTTATATAAAATTTAATGATTTCTCAAATGAGTTTAATAGTATAATGGAAAAAAAAATTAATTTTAAGAAATATAAAATACAAATTTATGATTCAAGTAAAAATTGGTCTCCTGAGATCTCAATATTTGGTTATGATGGAACTGGTTTTTTAGAAAATTTAAGTGACAACAAGCCAACAATAGGATTTTGGGACATTGATAGAGTACAATTAAGAGTAAATATAAAAAAAGATTATAAAAAATTGGAAAAAAATTGTTTAATCTTTAAAAATCCTATTAAAGCTGCCAAATTTATTAATGATAATTATAAAGATATTCATAATTGGTGGTCAAAAAAGAAAACAAAAAAAAGTGTTACTGAATTCTCAAGCCTTTATTCAAGAAAAACAATTAATATTGAAAAAAAAATTGCTGATGAACTTACAAAATGAAAAATAAAATTTTATCAATATGTATACCAACATATAATAGAATTGAGTGTTTAAACAATTGCTTAAATTCAATTTTAATTGCAAAAAAAAATTTTAATTTTAATTTTGAAGTTTGTATATCTGATAATTGTTCTGAAGCAGATGTTCACTCATTAGTAAAAAAATATAGTCAAGAATTAGAAATAACATTTAATAAAAATGACAGTAATTTAGGATTAGGTGTAAATATTCTTAAATCAGTATCTCTAGCCAAAGGTGAGTTCGTTTGGATATTGGGAAATGATGATTTATTATTACCAGATACTTTTTTTCATTTAAATAAATTACTTAAAATAGATAGAGATATAGATTTTTTTTATATCAATTCATTTCATCTCGATTCAAAATTTGTCTTAAAGTCTAATCAAACTTTTAATACAAAAGAATTACCAAAAAATATGGAAAAGTTCTCTCTTTATCCAAAAAGTTTCGAAACAAATTTTTTAAATCTTGTAAATCATAAAATTTCTTTTGATTTTATTTTGGGGATGTTTTTAGCAATTTTTAGAAAAAAAATTTGGGATTCTAATTTATTTAGGATCAATCAAGATTTCGTTAAAGAAAAAAATGTATATTCAACATTCGATAATACTGCTCCACATATAATAATTTGGTCATCAGGTTTTAAAGATTCTAAAGCTTATTTCAAATCAGAACCTTTAAGTGTTAATACTCAAGGTGTTAGAGAATGGTCAGACCTTTATCCTTTTGTAGAAAGTGTTAGAATTCCCGAAGTTCTTGATTACTATAGACTAGCGGGACTAAAATTTCATAAATACCTTTATTATAAAAATTTTGCATTAAGAAAATTATTTATTAATCTCTTTAAAATTTATTTTTTTAAAAACATCAAAGGATCAAATTATATAAATATTAGAAAACATATTATCTATAATTTATTTTACCCAAGTATATATCTGGGACTTATTTATTTTGTAATAAGAAAAATATTTAAATTAATTTTTAAAATTAGATAAAAAATGAATATTTTTTTAACAGGTGCGACAGGATTTATCGGTAAAAATTTTTTGTCAATGGCCCTTAAAAAAGGCCATAAAGTGATTGCTCTTTCTAGAAAAAAACAAAAGTTCAAACATAAAAATCTTAAATGGACTTATGGCCAAATTACTAAAAATTTAGATAATGAATTGAAAATGAGTGATATAATAATTCATTTAGCCTCAGAGGGGGTTAACAATAAAAAAATAAGTTACAAGGCTGCGAAGCAATTTAATGTTAGTAGCTCTATGAAATTATTTCAAAACGCACTGAAGAATAATTGTAAAAAGTGGATTATAGCAGGTTCAGCTTCTGAATACGGTGCGAGTTGTATTGGTAAAAAAAAAATAAGTATATATACGAAACCAAGACCACAGACAAGTTATGAAAAAACGAAATTTATATTTTCAAAAAAAATATTATCTTTATCAAAAAATAAAAAAGCTAAATGTAGATTAATGAGAATTTTTCCTGTTTTTGGTAATGAGGAAAATAAAAAAAGGTTATTTCCATCAGTAATGTACGCAGCTAAAAATGGAAAAAATTTTTATGTGGATAATGGAGATCAAATAAGAGATTTTACAAGCGTAGATTTTGTATCTAAAGTAATTTTAGATGCATGTAATTTCAATAAAAAAAAATTTACTTCAAACCAAATATGGCATATATCAAGCCGCAAACCACAGTCAGTGAAAAACTTTACAAAAAAGATTTGGAGAAAATATGAAGCTAAAGGTCAATTAATATTTAAAGATACAAAGAAAAAAAATTATCATAACTATGTTTCAGAAAAAAAATCTGTATGGGTAATCTAATTTAAATAAAATAAATATGTATTGTAAAAATTGTAATAAAAATAAACTTGATAAAATTGTAAAACTAGAAAAACAACCAATAAGTAGCGTTTTTTTCAAAAAAAAAAAATTTAATTTAAAAAAATATTCTCTTGATTTATATCAATGTCGGTTTTGTAAATTAGTTCAATTTTCTAAATTACCACCATTATCTGACATGTATGGTCAAACTTACGGATATAGAACATCCCTAAGTGATTTAATGATTAACCACATGAAGAACAAATTTAAAAAAATTTCAAAAAATAAAAAAATCTTTAAAAAAGGTAGTTGTATTCTTGATATTGGCTCTAATGACGCAACATTTTTGAATTTTTTTGCAAAAAGAAAAGATTTGAATTTATATGGTATCGATCCATCATCTGCTAAATTTTCTAAATTTTATAACAAAAAAATTAATTTGATCACAGATTTTTTTTCCTATGAAAATTTGAAAAAAAAAATAAATAAAGAAAAAAATATAAAAAATCAATTTTCCTTAATAACTTCTTTTGCAATGTTCTATGATGTCGATAATCCTAATTCATTTTGTAAAGATATTGTTAAACTTTTAAATAAAGATGGGGAATGGATATCAGAATTTTCTTATTTACCATTACTTTTAAAAAACTTAACTTATGACCAGATTTGTCATGAACATGTTACTTACTACACATTAACAACATTTAAAAATATAATTGAAAAAAATGGTCTTAAAATTTTAGACATTTCATTTAATGAAATTAATGGAGGCAGCATTGAGGTAACTTGTTGCAAAAAAATAAGTAAAAAGAAATCAAATTATGAAAAGATTAACACCATAATTAACGATGAAAAGAAAATAGATAAACATGCTTATGAACGACTAAACATGAGAATTGAAAACACAAAAAAAACTCTTCAATCCTTTGTAACCTCAATTGGAAAAAAAAATATCATAGGTTATGGTGCGGCTACAAAAGGAAATATAGTTCTTAATCAGTGTGAGTTCACAGAAAATGATATTCCATTTATATGCGATGCAAATCCATACAAATTCGGTAAATTTACACCAGGAAGCAATATTCCGATTATTTCAAAAGATAAAATGAGAAAAATGAAACCAAAATATTTGCTGGTTTTGATCTGGTCATTCAGGCGTGAGGTAATTAGACAAGAAAAAAAGTATATTGAGAATGGTGGAAGTTTAGTTTTTCATTTACCTATTTTACATATAGTTGACAAAAGCAATTATAAAAAATATTTAGATAAAGATTTTAAAGCCTTTTCATTTAGTTATTAAAAATTAAAATTAAAATGATTAAAAAAATAATAGGAAAAATTGATAGGTTTATTTTTTTTGGTCTTATGAAATTTCTGTACATCAAAATGACAGATTATCATAATCTAAAAATATTAAATAATTTTAAAAATCATTACACAAATTACTATAATTATAAAAAAACTTTATTATCAGAACTTGCTGATAAATATGGAACGGATAAAGGATTTAATATTTTAGAAAATAGAATTTTTTATAACAATTGGCACCCTCATAATTATACTGATTATTATTCCAGTTTATTTGATCACATTAGAGAAAATGTAAAAAAAGTTTTTGAATGTGGAATAGGTACGAATAATCCAAATTATCCATCTAGTATGGGCAAAGAGTATTCACCAGGCGCATCTTTGAAAATGTGGAGGGATTACTTTCCAAATGCAGAGATTTATGGAGCAGATATAGATAAAGATATTTTGTTTAAATCCGACAGAATTAAAACTTTTCATCTAGATCAATTAGATCCAAATTCTTTTGAAAAAATGTGGAAAAATATTAATGTAGACAATTTTGATATTATAATTGATGATGGGTTACATACACTTGAGTCCGGTATTTGTATGTTTGAAAATTCTTTTAATAAATTAAGGAATGGTGGAATTTATATTATTGAAGATGTTGACCCATCATATCTAAAAGAATTATCAATTCATTTAGGAGTTAAAAATAATATTGAGATTGTTACTTTAAAATCGAGAAATAAAAAATTATTAAGAGATAATAATCTTATTATAATTAGGAAATGAAAGATAGACAGTGATAAAAAAAATTAATCAAAAAGATTTAAAAAATTTTTTTAAAGGAAAAAAAATATTAATTACTGGTCATACTGGATTTAAAGGCTCATGGTTATGTATGGTTCTAAAATTTTTTGGTTCAAAAGTTTATGGCTATTCTTTAAGAAATAATAATTTTAAAAATTTAAAAATTTTTGGTATCCATGACAATATTAAAAATTTTTATGGGGATGTTAGTAATATTAAACATTTTGAAAAAGTCGTTAAAAAAATTAAACCTGAAATTATTTTTCATTTAGCTGCACAATCTCTTGTTAAAAAATCTTACATAGAAAGCCATAAAACTTTCTTAAGTAATTCAATAGGAGTACTTAATATTCTGGAGATAAAAAAAAAAAATAATTTTATAAAATCTTTAGTAATAATTACATCTGATAAATGTTATAAAAATAAAGAGTCAAAAACTGGTTATAATGAATTATCTGAAATAGGAGGTGATGATCCTTATAGCGGATCCAAAGCTGTAGCTGAAAATATATTTCACACTTACACCACATCCTTTAAAAAAGAATTTTCCAATACTTGTTCTGCAAGGGCCGGAAATGTAATTGGAGGAGGGGATTGGTCTGACGATAGAATAATTCCAGACGTCATGAAAGCTATATTTAAAAAAAAAAATATTTTAATTAGAAATCCATCTGCAGTAAGACCATGGCAACATGTTTTAGAGCCGATTTCAGGTTATATCAAATTAGCATTATTGAATTATAAATTTCCTAATAAATTTAATTCATCCTGGAATTTTGGACCAAAAAAAAAAATTTCACTTACTGTGAGAAGTGTTGTCGAAAAATTTCTAAAATATTCTGTCAAAAAATCTTTAATTAAAATTAAAAAAGATAAAATTAAAGAGACAAAAACTTTACATTTGATAAGTATTAAGGCAAAAAAGAAAATGCAATGGGAGTCTAAATGGTCACATGAATTAGCTATAAAAGAAACTGCAGAATGGTATAATGCATTTTATCTAAAAAAAAACATGAATAACTTTACCTTAAAACAAATTTCAAAATATTTTAAAGACTCAATATGATAGAGGGTGTGAAAATTATTAAAAAAAAACAGTTCATCGATGAAAGAGGTAAAATTATGCGCATGCTCAAAGTTGATGATGAGGAATTTGTAAAATTTGGAGAAATTTATTTTTCATATACTTACCCTGGTGCTATTAAAGCTTGGCATAGACATAAAGAAATGACACTTACTTATGCTGCGGTCTTAGGAAAAATTAAACTTGTATTATTTGATAATAGAGATAATAGCCCTTCAAGAGGAAAATTAGAGGAAATTTTTTTATCCGATGAAGACTATTTTACAGTTACAATTCCTCCTTTAATTTGGAATGGATTTAAATCAATAGAAAATAAAGCGGCTATTGTTGCAAATTGTGCTGATATACCTCATTCAGAAAATGAAATTGAGAGAAAAAAATTTAATGATCCTAGTATACCATACGATTGGAAAATGAAATTAAAATGAATATTTCATTAGGCACTGGAAATCTTGGCAAAAATTATAACCTCAGCTCTCATAATACCGTAAACTATTGTATATCCAAAGATTATCCTTTACATATTTCATTAGATTATAATGTAAATAAAAAATTTCTTAATATAGACAACTTTGAGAATTTTCAGCCCAAGTTTATATTAAAAATCACAGTCATAAAAAATATTTTTAAACTTAAAAAACATATTGAAAAACAAATAAATGAATTCTTAGAATTATATAATCTTAAAACTATTGGATATATTCAATTATGTAATAACCCAAGTAAAAATTTTATTTACCAATTTTTCTTAAAAAAGATTATTTCAAAATATTTAAAAAAAAAGATTATATCAAAAGTTTATTTAGACGTATTTCCCGATTATGAGAAAAATTTAATTTTCTATCTTAACGATAAATTTTATGACGGTTATGTTTTTTTATTTAATTATGAAACAAGGTCAATCTCAAAAAACTTTTTTTCTAAAATTATTGAAAGTCAAAAAAGTATTATAGTTTATAGTCCATTTGCTAATGGTGAATTATTAAAAAATGGTGAAAAAAACGTTTTAAACCATTTGAGGTTTTTTAATACTATATCTAAGTCTATAAAGTATATTGTTTTTGGGTCAAAAAATCTTGAAAGAATTAAATTTATTGAGAGTAATTTAAATTTAAAAGAAAATATTTTAGACAATAATATATTTAATGATATTATAATAAATCAAAAAATTTTTAACAAATACTAATGAATTTATTAAATAGTGTCGATACAAGTTTTTTTAAACAAAAGGGTTATATTGTAATTAAAAATCAAATTAATGAAGAAGTTATAAAAAAATTACATAAAAATTCTAAAGAAATCATAAAAGAAGCAATAAATATTAAATGGCCCCACGTAAAAGTTTATAGGGATTACCCTCATTTTTTTGGAAAGCCAAATATTTTTGGTGTAGATTATCCCTTTAATAGTCTGTTAGGAAAAAACCTTTTTGATGTGTTTAATAGTTTAAAAATAGATAATTTTATTAAGCAATTAGGTCACTTTGAAAATTTTGAAACCGAATTAATAAGATTACATACTAATTCAAATTTTTTTAATTATCAGGGGGGTTGGCATAGAGATTATGCAACTTTTTCATCTCCAGGATATTTGACTTGTATAATATATTTAGAGGATGAAAAAGGTTTTAAAATTGTGACTAAAGAAAAAAATAAATTGTTGATTGAATATGGGATAGATACAAATTCTCAGTCAAATTTGACTGTAAAAGATAGTTTTACAGATTTACCAAAAAATATGTATGAAGTTGTTGACGTAAACAGGGGAGATATTCTTTTTTTTGAACCTGGTTTGTTACACCAAGGGTTCTGTAAAAAATATAGATTACACTATCATATGAGATTTAAAAAACTTGAAAATGGTAAAACAAATCATAATAAGCCATTTAATTTTATAAAAGATTTTTTGCCTGATACAAAGATTGATGAAAATATTGGCACATACAATTACTCTAAAAGTTTAAGATCTAGAATAAAAAGACTAAGAACATTTATTCTTTATTTTTTTCCAAGAATAAAATCATTAATTTATAATATTTTTGCAAAGAAAAAAAAATTATCAATATTCCACTCAACAATTTGGCAATAATCATGAAGGTGGTTATTCTGGCAGGAGGTTTTGGAACCAGATTATCAGAGTATACAAAGCGTATTCCAAAACCTATGGTAAAAATTGGTAAAATTCCAATTTTAGTTCATATTATAAATCATTATATGAATTATGGGTTGAATGATTTTATCATTGCTGGTGGCTACAAATACTCAATCATTAAAGATTACTTTAAAAAAAAAAAAATTAAGAAAGCAAAAATAGAGGTTGTAAATACTGGATTAAATTCATTAACAGGTAGGAGATTAAAACTTTTAAATAAAAGATTAACACAGACTTTCATGCTTACTTATGGTGATGGACTATCTAATATTAATATAAAAAAACTTTATAATTTTCATAAAAAAAATAAAAAAGATATTACTGTTACAGCAGTCCATCCACCTGCTAGATTTGGAGAATTAGAAATAAAAGGAAGCTTAGTTAAAAAATTTAAAGAAAAACCTCAACTTCAAAAAGGTTGGATAAATGGTGGTTTTTTTGTAGTTGAACCTTCTTTTTTAAAATTAATTGATAATAAGAATGAAATGTTAGAGAGAAATCCAATTAATAAAGCAACAAAAAAAAAATCATTAGCGGCCTACAAGCATGCGGGATTTTGGTTTTGTATGGATACTTTAAGAGATAAAGTTTCTTTAGAAAATATGATTAAGAAAAAAAAAGTACCATGGTTATAAAATGAAAATTGTTATCCTAGGTGGAAGTGGATATTTAGCATCTTGCCTGTGTTTTTATTTAAAAAAAAAAAATAAAATAATATTAGGTACTCGAAATATAAAAAAAATTAAATATAAATTCAAAAACGTTGAAATTAGGGAAGTAAATTATTTATCGTATAAATCAATTGAAAATATTTTAGATAAAACAGATTATGTTTTTCATTTAGTTGGAGCAAATAGTAAATTTTCAGAAAATAATAAAAAAAAATCTTTAGATTTAAAAAAAAAAACTACAAAAATACTATTAAAAGCTTGTTCTAAAACAAATTCAAAAATTATCTATTTTTCAACATTAAAAGTTTACAAAAATTCCAACAAATTAAATATCAATGAGGGCTCAAAGGTAAAGGGAAGTAATCAATATGTAAAAAACCATATAATTGCTGAAAATTTAATTTTAAAAGATATAAAAAAAAATAAAACAAAACATAAAATAATAAGATTATCGAGTGTATTTGGACTTCCTCTTTTTTATAAAAGTAAAGAAGTATTTAATTTAATTATTAACTCTATGTGTCTTGAGTCAGTCAAAAAAAAAAAAATATCTATTAAAGATCCATCAACAATAAGAGATTTTTACCCATCAAGCATGTTCGAGTCCATGTGTAAATTTTTTTTTTCAAATAAAAAAAATAATATTTTGAATTTTGGTTATGAGACCCACTCTTTATTTTCTATAGCTCAAATAATACAAAAATCCTGTGTAAAAACCTTAGGATTTAGACCAAAAATTGATGCGATCACTTATACTGAGAAAAAAAAATTGCCATTATTTCAAAGTAAATATTTAAAACAAAAAAAAAATAAAAACAAAATTAAAAATGAAATTTCGAATTTGCTTAAATTAATTCACAGCAATGCAAAATAAAACAGTAAGTATTATTATGAATTGTTATAATGGACAAGATTTTTTAAAAGAAAGTATAAATTCAGTAATAAATCAAACATATAAAAAATGGGAATTAATTTTTTATGATAATTGTTCAACTGATAGGAGTGCTAAAATTATAAAAGAATATAAAGATAAAAGAGTAAAATATTTTAAATCAAAAAAAAAAATTAATTTGGGATTAGCAAGAAAAAACGCTCTATCTAAAGCAAATGGATATTATGTAGCTTTTTTAGATACCGATGATATTTGGAAAAGAAATAAACTGAAGACCCAATTAAAATTTCTTAAAAAAAAAGAAATTGGTTTTTGTATTTCAAATTCAGTGTTTTTTAATAAATTGAAAAGTAAGAATTTTTACTCTAAAAAAAAAAATTTTAATAAAAAAGTTTTTTATGAGCTAATTGAAAATTATTTTATTAGTTTTGATACAGTGATAATTAAATCAGAATACTTAAAGAAACTTAATCACACTTTAGATGCAAGATTTAATATTATACATGATATGGATCTATTAATAAGATTAAGTGATATTTGTGAAATGAACTATGCACCATTGTCGTTATCAAAATGGAGGATGAGAGAAGAGAGCTTAAGCTATAATAATTTCAGTGCCATTATTAAAGAAAAAAAAAAGCTTATTAAAAAAATAAATAAATTCAAAAAAAATGATTTTAAATTCAAAATCAGTAAAGTAAAATATCTAGATAATCTTAATCGTCAAGAAATATTGTATTTTTTATCTCAAAAAAAAATATTTAAAGTTTTTAGATTACTAAAAGAATTAAAAATTAATTTTAAAAATATAATTTTAATAATTTTGATTTTTTTTCCTTTTAAGAAATATATTTTTAACAATTTTTTAAATTTGAAGTATTAATTTGATATGAATTATTTATTTTCACATGGAAGAACTGCATTTAAATATGGATTGATATATTTGGGTTTAAAGAAAAATGATAGAATTATGTTACCAGAGTACATTTGTGATATCTTATTAGATCCTTTAAAAGATTTAGGTATTAAGCCTATATTTTATAAAATTAATGAAAATTTTACAACTAACTGGAAAAGCTTAAAAAAAAAATACCAAAATTCGGTTAAGGCAATAGTTGTTATAAATTATTTTGGTTTTGAGGAAGAGAAAAAAAAATTTAGTGTTTTTTGTAAAAACAAAAATTTATTTTTAATTGAGGATGATTGTCATTCATTTAAAATTAATAGGAAAAAGATGAATGACTATTCGGATGTTGAATTTTATTCAATACGTAAATTATTGACAAAAGTTTACTCCGGGGGTGTTTTGAAAATAAATAATCAAAAAAATATTCCTTTCAAATCACATTTAAAACTAAGTAAATATAAAGCAAATGCAAAGATTATTTTGAATAACTTTTTAGAAAATAATTTTTTACTTTTCAAAAGATATATCAAAAAAAAATTTTTAAAAATGCCTAATTATACAAAATTAAATTCTATTAAGAATGAAAAAGTAAATGAAGATCTTCTAATTGATGATTTCTCTAAAAAAATTTTTTTAAAAAAAAAAATTAATGAGATAAAAAAAATAAGATATAAAAATTATACACTCTGGAAAAAATTGTGTAAAAAAAATAAATCAGTAGAAATTATTAAAAGAAACTTAAATAAAAGTAATATTCCATGGGTATTTCCTGTTTATGTAAAGGACCTTGAAATTAGAAAAAAAATATTCAATTTCGGTTGGCAAAATGGATATTCCATTATTTCATGGCCTAGTTTACCTAACAACTTACTTAATAAAAGAAACAAGAGGATTTGGAATAAACTTGTATGTTTCAACACTGATAGAGCACCTAATAATGAAAATATTAATTTTGATAGTCTCACTTTTTAAAAATGACAAATAAATATGAAATTAAAATTTTTAATTCTCTATCAGATAAGTTGAAAGAAGACTGGCAAAATTTTGAAAAAAATTCCTACCACCATATTTTTCAGACATTTCGATGGCAAAAATTATGGTTAGAAAAACAAAAAGAGCACAACTATGGTATTATCAACAACACAATTTTTATTTATGAAAATAAAAAATTGATAATGATATTACCTTTAAACATAAAAAAGTATTATGCATTTAAAATCTTAACTTGGTCTGGTTTTCCCTTTGCAGATTATAATATTCCCTTAATGATAAAGAATATAGAATTATCTAAAGAAAAATTTATTATCATTTGGAAAATGATATTAAAAAATACACTAAACTGTGACTGTATTATTCTAGATAATCAACCTGAAAACATTTTAAACCGAAACAATCCTTTTTTTTATTTTTTAGATAATAAAATTAATAATATTTATCATGGTATTAAGTTTAACGAACAATTTGAATTAAATAAAAATGAGATCGACAATATAAGGTATCAAACTAATAGGCTTAAAAAGTTAGGTAAATTAGAATTTAAAATAGCTAAAGATATAGATGAAAAAAAAAATATTTTAGATTTTATAGTTCAACATAAATCTAAACAATATATAAAAACAAACGCCTGGGATTTATTTAAATCAAATTTTAATAGAGATTTTTTCAAAACATCAAATTTAATCTTGAGAGAAAATTCTTATATTACATACATGCAATTAGATGATGAAATTATTGCAGCACATTCTGGATATATTTATGAAAACAAATGTTATTATTTATTTCCTGTTTATAATATTAAGTATCAAAAGTTTTCAGCGGGAAAAATTTTATTAAAAAAAATAATTGATGATACAAAATTAAAGTCTCTTGAATATTTCGATTTAACAATTGGATATGAAAATTACAAAAAAAATTTCTCTAATCACAAATTTAATTCAGCTTTGGTTATGAAAGCTTTAAGTTTTTGGGGAAATTTTTATATTTTTTTGTTAAGAATAAAAGAGATTTTAAAAAAATTCTTGAAAACAATAAAAGTCTTAAATTAAAAAAAATGATAAATCTAAACCACAATTCTATAAAAATATTTGAAAAAATTATTTTATTTTTTTCAAATATTTTAAACTATTTTATGGATCAAAATAGATTAAGAATACTAGTCTATCACAACGTGGAAAAAAAAGATTTTAAAAAACTTTATAATCAGTTTAAAGATTTAAGCGAAAATTGGAAATTTATAACTCCCAAACAATTTGAAAATCATATAAATAAAAAAAAAGTTCTGAAAGGTCGTAATTTATTAGTAACTTTTGACGATGGTTTTAAATCAAATTTTTACGTAGAAAAAAAAATATTAAATAGATTAGGAATCAAAGCAATTTTCTTTGTACCTAGTGATTTTATAAAAATAAGTTCTGAACGAGAATCTCAAAGCTTTATTAAAGAAAATATACTTGATCATGTAAAACCAAGAAATTTTAAAAAATTAAGAAATATGTCTGTAAAAGATTTAAAAATGTTAATTAAAAGGGGTCATAGTATTGGTTGTCATACGAAAACTCACGCTAATTTAGCTCAAATTAAAAGTACTTTTAAACTTAAAAAAGAAATTATAGAAAGTTCAAAAAATCTTGAAAAATTATTAAAAATTAATTTAAAACATTTTGCGTTTAGTTATGGGAATTATAAAAGTATGAGTAAAAAATCCTTAAATATAGCTCATAAAAAATATGATTTTGTCTATTCATGCTTAAGAGGAAATAATTTTTACAATTATAAAAATAAACTGATCAAGAGAGATACAGTTTATCTTGATAGTAGCAATGATCTTTTAAAGATTTTTTTATCAGGATTTATTGATTTAAAATATTTTATTCAATTAAAAAGAATTAATAACAACATTATTAAGTAAGAACTTAATGAAAAATAAATTTAAAAATTAAATAAAGTATATGGTTACTGCTATAGACATGATCGGTACCAATTTAGAAAGTGGTACAAAAACTTACAATTTAAATTTTTGTGAAAATTTACAGAAAATTAATATTGAAAATATAATATATGTATTTACTACTAAAGATTATTTAGACCAAATTGAACAAAATAGTAATATAAAAATAAAATACATCGTAAAATCAAATTTATTAAAAAATATATTTTTTAGAATTTTTTGGATGCAATTAGTTTTACCGTTTGAATTAAAATTTTTAAATGTAAATCATTTGTTTTCACCAATGAATATAGGTCCAATATTTTTAAAGTTATTAAATATAAAATTTACCCTTGCCTTGCATTCTAATTTACCCTGGATCTATTTTTCAAAAATGCCTGGAAACGTTTTAAAAAACTTTTTAACAAGAAGCTTAATGGAAATTTCAATTCGATTATGTGACAGGTTAATTGTAAATTCTGAGTTTGCTAAAAGCGAAATTATCGAATTATTAAAGATAGAAGAAAAAAAAGTTTTTTCTGTTTATCTGGGTGTTGATAAAAAATATTTGATTGAAAAAAATAATGATTATTATTTAGACGATTTTGAATATAAAAATTATATAATTTCTGTTTTGTCTTGTGTCAGATATCACAATATCATTAATTTATTAAAAGGGTTTAAATTATTAAAAAAAGAAAAAAAAATTAGTTTAAGATTCGTTTTTGTTTTACAAATTTTAGATAAAAAATATTTTGATGAGATTAAGAACTTTGTTGCAATAAATTTTGAGAAAAATGAAATTATTTTTTTACATAATTTAGATAGCAAATTTTTATCAAATCTATATAAAAATTCGAGTTTTTATATTTTTTCATCTTATTGCGAAGTTTTCGGTCTTACATCTTTAGAGGCCATGTCGCAAGGATGTCCTGTCATTATCTCTAATAGATCAGCTTTAAAAGAAATAAATTTAGATGCTGCTGAATACTTCAATCCAGATGACGAAGTTGAAATAAAAGATAGTATGTATAAAATCTTATCCGAAGAAAATTATAAAAATGAAATTATTAAAAAAGGTAAAATTCATTATAAGAAATTCGATTGGAAAAAAACAGTATCAAGGACACTAAAAATTCTTAATTATTAATTTTTTTTATTAAAAAATTATTAATAAAAATTGCATCCATTTCTGTTCTTAAAATACAGTCTAAAGCTTCCTCTGGTTTGAAAACTATAGGTTCATTTTCATTAAAAGATGTGTTTAAAAGAACCGGAACATTAGTTAATTTATAAAATGCACTTATAAGTTTTGAAAATTTTAAGTTATATTCCTTATTAACAGTTTGCAATCTAGCAGTATTATCAAAATGAGTAACAGCAGGTATAATTCCCCTTTTCTCTTTTTTTACAGCTATTAAAGATGACATGTAAGGACTAAAAAAATTTCCTTCAAACCATTCCGATTGGAATTCTTCCAAAACAGATGGTGCAAATGGCCTAAAAGACTCTCTCCGTTTTATTTTTTTATTAATAATATCTTTCATCATTGGATTTCTTGGGTCTGCCAATATTGATCTATTTCCTAAAGCACGTGGACCAAATTCCATTTTGCCTTGAAACCATCCTATTACTTTTCCATCTGCAATATATTTTGAAGCAGACTGAAATAATTCTTCATCAGATTTAAAATAATCAAAAGTAAGTTTACTTTTATAATGATCATTCTCTAAAACTTCTTTAACGTGATTTTCACTAAAATCTTTTCCTAAATATGGAGTTTTTATATTTGTAAGATTAAGATTATAGCTGCTTGCCACTACAAAAGCAGCACCTAAGGCTCCACCATTGTCACCAGGAGCACAATTAATAAATATATTTTTGAAAAAATTATTTTGATCTGTAAGAAATTTATTAGCGCTTGAATTTAGAGCACATCCACCAGAATATACAATATTCTCGGAGTAGTTTTTTTTTATAATTTTATTTATTATTTTTTCAAAAAAAAATTCAAAAATTTTTTGAACAGAGGATGCAAAATTCTTATGGAAATTTTCTTCGTTTTTTTCATTAGAAAAAAGCCTCTCAAATTCTGAATTGAATATTGGATCAATTAAAAGATTTTCAGCAGCAATATACTTAAAATTTTTTTTTTGATGATTAAAAAATTTTAAGTTCAAACAAAATGATTTTTGATAATCCTTGAAAAGATTATTCATAATTTTTTCAAAATAGATGGGTTTACCGTATGCTGCTAAACCCATAACTTTATATTCATCGCCATAATTTTTATAACCTAAAAATTGTGTCATTGCATGATAAAATATTCCTAGTGAGTCAGGAAAATAATTTTTTTTTTTAATCACAATTTTATTATTTTTACATTCTGCATATGCAAAAGAGACAAAATCACCTGATCCATCTATAGATAGGCCATTAGCATCTGTAAATTCTGAGGGATAAAATGCGGATGCTATATGTGCTAAATGATGTTCTATGTAATGAAATTTAATGTCTTTACTTAATTTCAGATATTCCTTAAAAAAATTACTAATATTTTTTTTTTTTAAAAACTTTTTTTTTTGAAAATTTTCACCAAATG